>NZ_AOHN01000021.1:0-307515 GCF_000510915.2 Pseudomonas sp. FH4
AGCCAGCTCCTACAGAAGGGATGTGTATTCAGCGCATTTTTGTAGGAGCGAGCTTGCTCGCGAAGAACGCAAGGTCGCCGCGTTTCTTCAGGCTTCCCGCGTTGATGGTCCGTCCCTTGAGCGGGCTCCAGGCCCTTGGTGAGGAAATGGGCCGGCGCCTGGCACCGTTCCTGGCCAAGGCCAAAGGCTAACGCTGCAGGAATGCCAGCAGCAGCGTGTTGACCTGCGCGCTCTGCTCCACCTGGATCCAGTGCCCGCAGTTGGCCAGGACATGCTGTTCCAACTGCGGCACCAGCTCGGGCATGCGCTTGAGGGTGTGAGCCTCAAACACCCCCACCGGATCACGGTCGCCGATCAGGAACAGCGTCGGTTGCAGCACCTGCCGGCCCGCCAGGAACTCAGTGCGCTGCCAGTTGCGCTCGAAGTTGCGGTACCAGTTCAACGGCCCGCGAAAGCCATTGGCGAAGGTTTGCACATAGATCTCCAGGTCGTGCTGGCTGCACCAGGCCGGCAAGGCACCCGGCAGCGCGACGCCACCCAGCAAACTGGCCGTGGCCGGCTTTTGTTGCAGGAATACATCCTGATCCTGCATGAACAGGCGCAAGGTGCGCTCGATATCCGCTTCCAACTCCTGCTCCGCCACGCCGGGCTGCTGGAAGTACAGGATGTAGTTGAACCGCTCGGCATACAGCTCACGCATGATCTCGATCACCGGCCTGCGGGAGCGACCGGCGAACGGCACCGACAAGGTGACCAAGGCGCTGATACGCGCAGGTTCCAGCAAGGCCAGGTGCCAGGCAACCACCGCGCCCCAGTCATGGCCGACCATCGCCACCCGCTGATGACCGAACAGGTCCATGGCCCCCTGGATGTCCGCACACAGGGTCAACAGGTCATAGTCGGCAATCTCGGCAGGCGCGCTGCTGCGCCCATAGCCACGCATTTCAGGCACAAACACGCGATACCCGGCAGCGGCCAGCACGGGTATCTGCTGGCGCCAGGAGTGCCAGCACTCGGGAAAGCCATGGAGCAACCACACCGGTGGGCCGCTTTCGGGGCCTGCGATGTACAGGCTCAATTGAATGCCGTTGACCTGGATCGTCTGTTGTTCGATAGCACTCATCACGCAGCTCCATGAGGGGATTGCTGCAGACTGCCCCACCGGCGCGGCTCGTACCAGCATCATTGATGGGGCAAATACCTCAGGTCACCGACCACCAGCGCGGCAGCAGCGGCCGCACCTTGGGCTCGGCAAAGCGGTCATCGATCAGCATCACCACCCCCTGATCCTGCTGGGTACGAATCACGCGTCCGGCCGCCTGCACCACCTTCTGGATCCCGGGATACAGGTAGGTGTAGTCATAACCGGCACCGAACATCGCACCCATGCGCTGCTTCATCTGCTCGTTGACCGGATTGAGTTGCGCCAGGCCCAGGGTAGCGATAAAGGCGCCAATCAAGCGTGTACCGGGTAGGTCGATACCCTCGCCGAACGCCCCGCCCAGCACCGCAAACCCGACGCCCTGGCTGTGTTGGGTGAACTGGTCGAGGAAGGCCTGGCGCTCGGCCTCGGCCATCCCCCGTGATTGATGCCAGGTGGGGATCGAGGGGTGAAGTTGGGCCAGCAATTGCGCGACTTGCTGCTGGTAATCGAAGCTGCTGAAAAATGCCAGGTAGTTGCCGGGGGTACGCTCAAACTGCTGAGCGATCAACGCGACAATAGGCTCCAGGGATGCCTGGCGATGCACGAAGCGCGTGGAGATGCGGTCGATGATGCGCACCTGCAACTGCGCGGCCTCGAAGGGTGATTCCACGTCAACCCACGCCGTATCTGCCGGTAGCCCCAGCAGGTCGGCATAGTAATGCCGGGGGCTCAGGGTCGCAGAAAACAGCACGCTGCTGCGGGCCGCCGTCAAGCGCGGGCGGATGAATTCGGCCGGCACCACATTGCGCAGGCTCAAGCGCGAGAAGCGGCGCTTGGCCAGCGGGTCGCGCTGGCTGATATCAAAAATAAACTGTTCGTTGAACAGCTCCGCCACCTTGGCGAACTGCAATGCGTCGAAGTAGAAACTTTGCAGTTCGCCATTGAGCGCGTGCGGGTGGTCGTTGAAATACTCACCCATGGCGCTGGTACACAGGGCCAGGGCGTGCAGCAGCTTGTCCGGTTTGTGGGTATAGGCCTGATACACCGCGACCTGCTCCTTGTGCAGCGCATTCCATTCACGGTTGAGCCGCTGCAAGGGCTTTTTCAACGGTTCGGGGGCCGTATCGCGCAGGGTCTTCAGGGCGAACTGATCAAGATCGGCGCTGTACATTGCGCGGCCCCGTTCCACCAGGTTATGGGCTTCGTCCACCAGCACCGCGACCCGCCATTGATTGAGCTGGGCCAGGCCAAACAGCAGCGCGCCAAAATCGAAGTAATAGTTGTAGTCGGCAACCACCATGTCGCACCAGCGCGCCATTTCCTGGCTCAGGTAATAAGGGCAGACATCGTGGGCCAATGCCACTTCCCGCAGGTTGCGCTGGTCCAGCAGGCGGACCTTGGCCGTCGCTTCGCGCGCGGCCGGCAAACGATCGTAAAAGCCTTTGGCCAGCGGGCAGGAGTCGCCGTGGCAGGCTTTGTCCAGGTGTTCGCAGGCCTTGTCCCGAGCCACCAGTTCCAGCACACGCAATGGCAGGTCGGCGCTTGCGTGCAGTACCTGCACCGCGTCCAGGGCCAGTTTGCGGCCGGGGGTCTTGGCCGTCAGGAAGAACAGCTTGTCCAACTGCTGCGGCGCCAGGGCCTTGAGCATCGGGAATACCGTGCCAATGGTCTTGCCGATCCCCGTGGGCGCCTGCGCCATCAGGCATCGCCCGGTACTGACCGCCTTGTACACCGACTCAGCGAGGGTGCGCTGGCCGAGGCGAAAGCCTGCGTGGGGAAAGGCCAACGCCTTGGCCGCAGCATCGCGGGCCTGGCGCTGGCGGGCCTGCTGCTCGGCCCAGTCGAGAAACAACACGCATTGCTGATTGAAGAATTGTTCCAGCTCATCCACCGGGTAAACCTGGCTGATCACTGTTTCACGCTCACTGACGATATCGAAGTACACCAGCGCCAGTTCTATCTCGGGCAACCCCAGCTTGCTGCACATCAGCCAGCCGTACACCTTGGCCTGGGCCCAGTGCAGTTGCCGGTGGTTGGCCGGCTGGGCATCCAGGTCGCCACGGTAGGTCTTGACCTCTTCCAGCACATGGCGATCCGGGTCAAAGCCGTCGGCACGACCACGCACGGTCAGTTGCTGGTAGAGCCCTTCCAGCGCGACTTCGCTCTGATAGTGCGCGCTACGGCGTGACGCCACGGTGCGATGGCCGAGCATGCCTTCCTGGGCACTGGGCGACGGCGTGAACCGCAGATCGAGGTCCCCGACCTTGGCGGTGAACTCGCACAAGGCCCGTACGGCGACCGTGTAGCTCAAGCGCCCTGCTCCGCCCAGCGCACATAACACACAGTGACTGGCATCTGGTGCTCGCCACAGAACTCCAGCCAGCGCAGTTGGTTGTCTTGCAGGCGGTCGCCCGGGCCTTTGACTTCGATCATGCGGTAGGTTTTCTGCGCCGGCCAGAACTGGATCAGGTCCGGCATCCCGGCGCGATTGGCGCGGATATCCAGCAACAGGCGCTCGAACCAGTGCCGCAGGTGGTCGGCGGGCAGGCAATCGAGGGCCTGGTCGAGCAGTTCTTCGCTCAACACATTCCAGAATACAAAGGGCGACTGGATCCCCCACTTTTCGGCGTAGCGCTGGCGGATCGTGGTTTTGTAGCGCTGGTCGTGCAGTTGGTCCAGGCAGGCGGCAAACAGCTCGGCACGCCGCTGGTGGAAGTCCTCACTGTGTAAATCCACCGGCCCGCGCTGGAACGGGTGAAAGAACGAGCCGGGCAACGGCGCAAAGATCGCCGGCCAGCACAATAGGCCGAACAGCGAGTTGATCAGGGTGTTCTCGACGTAGTGCACCGGCCCCTCCTCATCCCCCAAGTGCGCCTGCACGCAAAACTCCACGCCAGCCACCGGTTCCGGGAATGGCAGTTCCAGGTCCAGGCGCTGGATCACCTGGGGTTTGGGCCTGGGCTGCGCCGGCTCGCCCAGTTTACGCCGCAACCGCGGCAGCACACGTAACAGGTGCTGCTGCTCGGCCGCGCTGTGGGGGGCGGCGTGTGCCTGCAGTGCCAGGGCCAGCGCCTGGGCAAAATCCTCCTGGCGCTCCAGCACCCGGATCAGCCGTGCGCGAGCGCCGGGATAGGCACAATCGCGGTAGATCGTTTGCGCCAGGGCCAGTTCGGCGAGGCGTTCGCAATGCTGGCCGACCTGGAACAACAGCTTGGCCCGGCGTTTTTCCAGCCAAGGGTTATCGGTGTTCAGTGTGGCAATCTGGGCCAGTACCTCTTCCAGTGGTGCGCCTGCCTCGAAGGCTTGCTGGCACTGGTGCAGGAACAGCAGGCCAGACACATCGTCACGATGGCGCAACCCACGGGACTCGGCGCAGAACTCGACCTTCTCGTAGGTGTAGATCCCCAGGTCCGCCAGTACAAACTCCGACCAGTCCTGGTACAGATTGCCGAAGAACATCAGGCGCAGGCGGTCACACAGGTCCATCACCGTGAGGCTGTAAAGCCGGTCGTCCAGCGCCGGGCACCATTGGTCGAAGGTGCGTTGCTCTGTGAATTGGCTGGATAACGGCGCCAACCAGTCGGTTTTCTTGCCTTTGGGTTGCTCGATCCAGGGCTTGAACGCCTGCAGGATCTCTGCTTTCTGTAACTGGCCCCACAGCTCGTCAATCGATAACAGCCCCTGCTCACTGACCCAGCCTTGCGCCAACAGCGGCTGCACCGCCGCATCGGCCACGCCAATTTCCCCATAGTTGAGCTTGCTGGCGCGAAAGTGCACGCCCTTGCGCATCACCATCCGCACCAGCAACGCCTGGGAAGTCTGCGGCAACTGGGCAAACTGCGTCATGAAGAGCTGTTCTTCGGCGTCCAGCAGATCGGCATAGCGCTGCTCCAGCCAGTCGAGCACTTGCTGAAAGTTATGCAGGTAGTAGAACGGCTCTTCGAGGGGATTGGACATGACAGGCACTTGGGCAACCACTGGTTATGCATACAGAGTGCCGTTGCATGGCGAGTGTTGCAATCGGTAATAGATCAGTGGCGCACGCAACTTTTTGTATAAAAACGATCAGATGGGGGGTGTATCCGCGTAACATTTGTTACCCGCCGCCGTTGAGCACGGGGTTTTCGAAGGATGAAGGTAAGGGTTATGAACATGAAAAACTGTGGCCTGGCGCTGGTTGCAATGACTTTTCTGGTATTGGCCGGCTGCTCGACGCAAACCGTCGTGACCTTGCAAAACGGTACCCAGTACCTGACCAAGGACACGCCGAATGCCAAGACACCGGATGGTTTCTACGAATTTACCGATATCGCGGGCAAGCGTGTACGCGTCAAGGCCGCTGATGTAGCCACCGTACGCGAAGAAAAATAAGAGATTCCCTGTAGGAGCTGGCTTGCCAGCGAAAAACGCCCAGGCACTGCAGTGATCCAGGTGCCCGGCGTTTTCGTTAACGACCATCGCCGGCAAGCCGGCTCCCACAGGGGCAGTGCCTTGCCTCAGGTGATGACGATCCCATCCGCCGACAGACTGCCAAGCCCTACGCCCACCAACGTCACCGAGTTATCCCCGAACGTCAGCAGCGTGTCGCTACCCACCGCCTTGGCATGATCGAGGTAGTTGTACTGCCCATTCACGCCCTCGACACCCATGAACACCAATTTGTCGCTCGACTGGTAGCCCACGATCCGGTCCTGACCAAAGTCCCCGTCAAACAGAAAGGTATTGCGCCCTCCCCCCGCTTCCAGCAGGTCATTGCCCGCACCGCCCACCAGCACATCATTGCCCTTGCCGCCGATCAGGTGGTCATTGCCGTCCAGGCCAAACAGCCATTTCCCGCCATCGCCCGCCTTGAGCAGATTGGCACCGGCATCACCCTTGAGCGATGCGGCGTAGGCCGTCAGGTCCCGGCCCGCCAGCAGACCTTGGTCGGTGACGCTGTGGGTCACGTCCTTGCTGAGAATCCACAGGTAGCTTTCCTTGCTTACCACCGCGCCCATATCGCGGGTCATGCTGATGCCGCCTTGTCCGTCGCGGATATACAAAGTGCCTGCGCCATCGTTGGCCACTTCGACGTTTTTCAGCGACTGCTGCAAGTCCAGGGTATTGAACCCTTTGCCGCCCAGCAGGATGTTGTAGCCACCGCCATCGCGGAAGGTGTCGTTGCCTGCACGGCCTTCCAGATAGTCATTGCCCCGGCCACCCTGGATCAGGTCATCGTTATCGCTGCCGATGATGAACGTGCTGCCCTTGTGGGGCTCGGCATTGCGATTGAGATCCTGCACCCAGGTATTGGCCCGGGCCGGGTCGGACAGGTTGGCGACAATGATGGTCGAGTCCCGCGTGGTCAGGTCATAGAACTGCGATTCAAGGATGCGGCCCATGCCATCGCCATAACCGGTGGGTAAATGGGAGATCCAGGTCGGCAGGTTGAGGATGGAGAACGGCAGGATGTTCCACAGCGTCGAGGCGTAGTGGTCGTTGAAGCTGACGATGTTATCGGCGCTGGATGCGTGCGGTTGGTCGTGCACCCCAAGGGACGACAGGTTGAACGACGAACCGTCGAGCGCCCGATACACCGGGTCGTTCTCATAGCCGATGTTCAGCACCTTGTCGCCACTGCTCTGGGTCGGCGAGGCATAGGCCACGTAGTTGGCGTCCTGGTAGAAACCCGCCCAGCTATTGTTGCTCAAGTCCGCCATGCTGTTGACCGCCAGGCCACCCAGGCTATGGCCACTGACCAGTACATCCTGGCCACTCAGGCCTTGGGCGCTGGCATACGCGGCGACCTTGCCCAGCAAATCGCCAAACGCTTGGCCCGCGTAGTTTTTCGCATAGTCCGCAGGGCCGAAAGCGGCCAGCAAGTCATTGATCACATCGCCGATTGAATCAAGGATCAGGTTCTCCCTGGGCCCTGAAGTCCCACGAAAGGCGATGCCGATTTCCAGCAGTTTGCCGGCGTCATCGTATTTGCCCAGCACCTCGACCTGGGCGCTGGTGTAGCCGGCTTTCTCGCCAAAGAACGTGCCCCGGGCATCGACCTTGCCGCCATAGTCGAGGGTGCTCGCGCTGATGGGTGTCCAGCCAGCCTTTTGCACCGCATCCAGGGCAGCCTTTTCCGAGTCGGGGTTCCACGGGATACCCGGGATCACGCCTTGGGAGTTGCCGCTGCCTATCAATGCCTGCACCAGGGTGGCCGGCAACCCCAGGCCGAAGCCGTATTGCTGGTACCCCGCGGCAAAGCCGTTATCCAGGTTGTGGTAGGAATACAACGTGATCGCCATGGCATCGGCGAACAGTGCTTTGGAATCCTCGGTCGTGAGGTTTTTGTAGTCATAGACACCCATGGTATTGCCTCTCTTTTGTTGGAATTGTCGAGAAAGCCAAAACAGTTGGAATGCGGTCAGTGTGGGAGCGGGCTTGCCCGCGATAGCGGTTTACCTAGCCAATACGCGTTATCGTTGACGTCCTTCGCGAGCAAGCTCGCTCCTACAGTTTCGATCTTCAGCGTTTAAAAGGCCCAGTCGAGGCTCAAGCCCACGCCGTGGATTTTCTCCTTGCTGGCCAGCAGGCCGTTGTAGTCAAAGTTCAGCCGCGCCTCCTTGCTCAGCGCCAGGCTGGCGCGCGCGCCCACCAAGGCGGCATCGCGCACCATTGGCGAACTTTCTACGGCAAACGAGGTGCCGCCCGAAGCAAACGCCAGGTGACGTTCGGAGTCGGTGGAGCTGAGGTTGTGCTGCCAGCCCAGGGTGCCGGAAACGTCCAGCGCCTGATGGTCGGTGAGGTTGAAGGTCTTCAAGGCCCGTACACCGAGGGTGCTGAGGACCAGGTCGCGCGTGTCGTCGCCGCCCTTGAGCGCTGCGGCATCGCCTTTCTCGCTGAACCCATCGCTGTCCAGGTGTACATAGGCCAGGTTGGCGAACGGCTCCAGTGCCAGCGGTTGCAGGTTCAAACGGTAAGCCGCTTCGGTGAAGACCTGGGTACTGCGAGCATCGACCTTGGCTTTTTGCTTGCCGGCAACCTCGCCGTATTGCAATTCACGCTTCACATCGGCGCGATGCCAGCTGTAGGTCGCCCCACCGCTCAGACGCCAGGCACCGATTTCGTGACCGGCATAGGCGCCAAAGTGGTAGCTGTCCACTGATGCCCGCGAGTGGGTGCCATCACCCATGTTCAGCGACGTGTCGCTGTAGCCGGCAACCAGTCCCAGGCGCGTGTCTTCATCCAGTGCCCCGTCCACACCGGCCAGCAGGCCGCCGATAGAGGTGGTGTAGCCCGCCGTGTCGCTGCTGCTGTCGGTTTTACCCCAGGCGCCGAGGGCCTTGACCCAGACGTTGCCACGCGTGTCGATGGTCTGTGGCGAGGTGCCCATTTCCCCCTGCTGCAGGCGCTCGCCCACCGCTTCACGCAGGTAGCGGTTGTCATTGACCAGCGCGGTTTCCAGGGCCGGGTAGATTTCCCCCGACAGCTGTTGGAACGCACCTTGCGCCGACGACGCACTCGGCGCCAGCAGCAGGCTTTCATAGACACCGTTACCAGTGCCCAGTTGCTCGGCAGCGGCCGCCACGGCACGTTGGTTATCGGTCACTGCCACGCTGGCGAAGCTGTTGGCCGTGCGCGCGACATCCAGTTGCACGCCATTGGCGCCATAGTTCAGGTTGCCGCCGACAAACAGGTAGTTGGGCAATACCTGCGCGAAGCTGCCGGTAATTCCCCCGGCCGCCTGCAAGATGTTGTACTGGCGGCCGATCAGGCTTTGGGCTTCAGGCTGGCTGAGCAGTGTCGGGCTGTTCTCCAGGGCCAGGGTCACGGTGCCGCCGTTGAGGGTCGCCTTGCCGCCGGCGACGATGCGGTCACTGCTGGTGTTCGACAGCTCTACCGCATAGGTGGAGCCGGCATCGAAGTTGACGTCGCCAGCCACGTTCAAGGTGCCGATGGAATTGCCCGGGGCCACGGTGCCGCCGCTTTTCGCCGTCAGCGCGCCGATGCTGCCGGAACCGCCCAGCACCCCGCTGTTGCTGACCGTAACCTGCGATGTAAGCGAACCATTGACCGCCAACAGCCCTTGATTGACCAGGGTCGGCCCGCTGTAGGTGTTGTTGCCGGTCAGGACCAGCGTACCGATACCCTGCTTGGTCAGGCCGCCGTGACCGGAAATGTCGTTGCTCCACACATCCCGCCCGCAGTGCACATCGTTGCACACACGCTCGGTGGGTTTGCCTGCGTCGACCACCGCCCCAACCCCCGGCAAGTCTGCGACAAACTGGCCGCTGCCATAGCCGCCGTCGATGCGAAACTCAGCCGGAATGTCCTCGGCAGTGATGAACATCCCCGGCCCGCTGACCGCCTTGCCCAGGTTGATCATGCCCCAGCCGTACAACGAGTCGATGCCTGCTGCGCCAAGGTCGGTGGCCGTGGTCTTGAGCAGCGTGGAAATCTGCTCGCCGCTCATATACGGGAACCGCTCCATCAACACGGCGGCGGCGCCAGCCACGTGGGGGGCGGCCATCGAGGTGCCGTTTTTATTGTTCCAGCCCAAGGTCATGTTATCGACCGTAGTGCCTACCATCACCGAGCTGTAAATCGCGGTGCCCGGTGCCGACACACAGAAGCTGGCGGCATAACCGCAGCGCGATGAGAAGGTGCTGATCACATAAGGGTTGGCGCTGCTGGTGTCCGGGTTGCGCTGCAACGCCGCCACTGACAGCCAATTAGGCGCGATCTCGGGTACAAAATAGGCCAGGCCGGAAATCGCATCCGGGTTGTTCAGGTTGTAGTCGTTACCGGCGGCAAAGATCGTCAGCACCCCGCTGCGCGCTGCATTGATCGCCCCCGTATAGGCGCCACCGGGTGCCGTGCCCAGCAACGGCTTGATCTGGTCGAACTGGGCCTGCGCATCGCTGAGGCTGAAATGCGGGAACGCCGGATCCTTGCCGCCCTTGGCAAACTGGTCACCGATGCCGATGCCCCAGCTGTTGTTGATGATGCGCGCGCCATGGGCCACCAGGCTGTCCCAGCCGGCCTGGTACACCGCACCGTCGTTGCCCAGGATGATCCCGTCTTCGGGCCCCGGGTCGCCGTTCTCGGCGCTGAGGATCTGCGCGTTGTACGCCACGCCATGCATCGGCCCACCGTTACGGTCGCCGGCAGCAATACCGCCGACATGGGTGCCGTGGTCACCCAGTTTGCCGTTGGAGCCCAGGGACGGCGTGCCGTCGTAGCGGAACGCATCACCGGCCTTCACCGGGATATACGGGTCGGTGTATTGGCGGATGCCTTCGGTGACCAGCACCTGCACCTTGCCAGGGCTGGAAAACTCCGGGTGCTGGGCATACACCGGCTGGTCGAAAATCCCCAGCTTCACGCCCTTGCCGCTATAGCCGGCGGCATAGGCCACATCGGCGTTGACCGCGCCCAGGCCCCAATCAGCCTTGAATTCACTGCTGCGCCAAC
Organism: Pseudomonas sp. FH4; assembly: GCF_000510915.2. NCBI lineage: Bacteria > Pseudomonadati > Pseudomonadota > Gammaproteobacteria > Pseudomonadales > Pseudomonadaceae > Pseudomonas > Pseudomonas sp. FH4. The sequence goes on from NZ_AOHN01000021.1 coordinate 10,595, forward strand.
TGGCGGCATCCCCCAGTTTGCCGGTTTCCACGTAGGGTGCGGCCTGGGCGGTACCCAGGCTGGCCAGGCAACACAGCAACGCGCCGTATGGCACGCAGCTCAGGGCCTTGAGCGGGTAGCCCGGGCCTGTTGGGATGGCGGAGTGAAACCCTCGTTGTTTTACGTTCACGGTGACCTTCCTTAGTTTTGTTGCGTTTGTTGTTCTTTTTGTTGGAGCCGATTCAGAACTGCCAATCGAGGCTCAAGCCCACGCCTTGGTTCTTCTCCCTGGAAGCCAATTGGCCGCTGTAGTCGAGGTTGACCCGCGTCGCCGCGTTCAACGCCAGGCTGGCCTTCAACCCCACCAGCGCGGCATCGCGTTGCAACGGTGTACTGCGCACGGCGAACGATGGACCGCCGGCAACAAAGGCCAGGTGCTCCTCGGATTCCACCGGCGACAGGCTGTGCTGCCAGCCCAGGGAAGCGGAAAGCTCCAGTTGCTGCTGGTCATTGAGCGCCAGGGTTTTGAGGGCGCGCAGGCCCAGGGTGCCGAGGGTTGCGTCACGACGATCACTGCCGCGCTGCAGGGCTGCGCTATCACCTTTTTCATGGAAACGTTCGCTGTCCAGGTGCACATAGGCCAGGTTGGCAAACGGCTCCAGGGCCAGCGCTTGCAGGTTCAAGCGGTAGGCCGCTTCGGTGAATACCTGGAGGCTGCGCGCATCCAACTTGGCCTTTTGTTTGCCGCTGACGTCGCCGTATTGCAGGTCGCGCTGCACATCACCGCGATGCCAGCTGTAGGCGCCGCCTGCACTGAGGCGCCAGTTACCCAGCTCGCGCCCGGCATAAGTACCCAGGTGATAGCTGTCGACATCGGCCGACGAGTGCGTGCCATCGCCCATGTTCAGCGAGCTGTTGCTGTAACCGGCCATCACGCCCACGCGGGTCTGTTCGTCCAACTGGCCATCAACCCCGAGCAGCATCCCGCCGATCGAACGGGTGTAACCGGCATATTCGCTACGGCTGTCGGCCTTGCCCCAGGCACCGAGGGCCTTGATCCAGAGGTTGCTTTCGCCCGTGGCCGGCACATGGCGCAGGCGCTCACCGACCGCATCGCGCACATGGCGGCTGTCATTGATCAACATCGCGCCAACCGCCGGGTAGATCTCACCGGACAACTGCTGGAAGGCCTGGCGGGCAACCACCGTAGAGTCGGCACTCAGCACGCTTTCATACACCGGGTTGCCGGCCCCCAACTGCTCGGCAGCGGTGGCCACGGCGCGCTGGTTGCGGGTCGCTGCGACGCTGGCAAAGCTCGCGTCATTACGGGCAATCGCCAGTTGCACACCGTTGGCCGCGTAATCGAGGTTGCCCCCCAGGAACAGGTAGTTGGGCAAGACCTCACCAAAACTGCCGGTAACCCCGCCCGCCGCCTGCAAGATGGTGTACTGGCGGCCAATCAGGCTTTGCGCCTGGGGCTGGCTGAGCAGGGTCGGGCTGTTTTCCAGGGCCAGGGTCACTATGCCGCCATTGAGGGTGGCCTGGCCGCCCGCGACGATCCGGTCACTGCTGCTGTCCGACAGCTCCACGGCATAGGTGGAGCCTGCCTCGAAACGCACATCCCCGGCCACGTTCAAGGTACCGATGGAGTTGCCCGGCGCCACCGTAGCGCCGCTGTTGGCGAGCAGCGCACCGACGCGCCCGGCACCGCCGAGGGTGCCACCCTTGTTGACCGTGACCTGCGATACCAGAGAACCATCGACCTTCAACACGCCGGCATTGACTGTGGTCGGGCCGCGGTAAGTGCTGTCGCCACTGAGCACCAGGCTCCCGGCGCCGGACTTGATCAGGCTGCCTTGATAGATGCGCTGGGAGGCCGCCGCATCGCGGGCCATGCCCACGGCATAGTCGGTCTGCTCCTGCTGGCTGGCATTGGCACCCAAGCCATTTTCCCAGCCCTTGTCATTCAAGGTCTGCTGCCATGCCAGGTGCTCGGCGCTGTCTTCGGCCTGACGCTGCAGCAGTGCCTTGTCCGAGATGCCATTGCTCCATACATCGCCCTGCCCGGCCGCCAGATTGACGTCCATCGTCCCAAGCAACTGCCCTGGCCCGTGCATCGCCCGATCCAGGTCTGGCACGCCCCAGCCGACCTTGGTGGTTGGCGCCTCGGTCACGGAACCATCCAGTTGCGTGGCGGTGGTCAGCAGCACTTGCAGGGCCTGCTCATTGTTCAGGTACGGGTAGCGTTCCATCACCAGCGCCAAGGCGCCCGTGGCATGGGGCGCCGACATCGAGGTGCCGGACTTCACGGCGTAACCACCGCCGGGAATGGTGCTGTCGATTTTTGCGCCGGGGGTGGAAATGCACCAGTACTTGGCAATGCCACACTGGTTGTATTTCTGGTTGTTCGCCTGGTCCAACCCCGACACCGCCAGCCAGTGGCCTTCCAACTCCGGTTCAAAGTACGGCAAGGCCGAACGCACGCTGGCGTTGGCATAGCCGCTGTTACCGGCGCTGAACACATTGATCACCCCGGCCCGGGCCACATCGGCGGCGGCATCCAGCCACGTGCCCTGGTTGAAGTGTTGCGCGTAGGCGGCGTGCAGGCCGGCCAGGGTCTGATAGCTGACATCCTTGGGTTGGCTGCCCCAACTGTTGTTGATCGCCCGCACTCCAGAGTCGACCATGGCGCTGTACACCGCCTTGAAATATTTGGGGTCGGGTGTTGGGCCAAACAGGAAGCTGTCGTTGGCGTTGGTATTGCCCACATAGATCTGCGCGTTGTAGGCAACGCCATGCATGCCGTTGCCGTCACGGGCCGCGCCCATGGTGCCGGTGACGTGGGTGCCGTGGGAGTCGTTGTTGGGGTTCAGTGCGCCAGTGGTGGAGAACGGGTTGCCATCTACATAAGTACCGCTGGCGGTCACTGGGCGAAAGCGCTCCGGGGAGGCCTCCGGATGGCTGGCATCGAAGCCCGAGTCCAGCGCACCGATCTTGACCCCGGCACCGCTGATTCCCGCGGCATAGGCTTGCTCGGCCTGCATACGCCCCAGGCCCCAGTCCCGCTGGAACTCGGCCGAACGCCAACTGGCGGGGTCGCCCAACTTACCGGTTTCCACATAGGGGGCGGCCTGGGCGGTCCCCAGGGAGGCCAGCCCACACAGCATCACGCAGTGATAGCCTCGTTGCTTTACGTTCACGGTGACCTTCCTCTTTTTATTGTGTTTGTTACGCCCCTGTAGGCACCGGCTTACCGGCCCCTACAGGGTCAGCGTTGGGCTGGGCCGAAGGCTTCGTCGACCTTGGCCAGGTCGGTGTCGCGCAGGCTGCCCGCGTAGTAATGCAATTTGGTCCAGGCCATCAGGTAGTCGTAACGGGCCTGGGCCAGGTCGCGACGGGTGCTGTACAGCTGCTGTTCGGCGTTGAGGGCATCGAGGTTGACGCGCTCGCCGCCAAGGATGCTTTGCTTGGTCGACACCACCAGCGCTTCGGCGGAGGCCAGGGCCTTTTGATAGGCGCGCAGCTTGCTCACACCAGACAGACAAGCGCTGAACTGGCGGCGCAGTTCGATCAGCGTTTCGCGGGTCTTGCCCTCCAATTCGTACTCGGCCTGTTCCATCGAGCGGGCGGCCTGGCGAGTGGACGCCGAGACACCGCCACCGGCATACAGCGGCACGCTGACTTCAATGCCGATGGTGTTGGTGTCGTAGCGCTGGTTGTAGGTGTTACTGCTGTCGGACTCTTGCTGGCGCGAGCTGGCGTAGGCAGTCACCCGTGGCAGGTGCCCGGCACGGTTGCGCTCCACTTCATAACGCGCCACTTCCACGGCCTGGCGCTGAGAGGCCAGTGTCGGGTTGTTGGTGATTGCCAGCTCATGCCAACTGTCATAGTTGGCCGGTGTCAGGGTGAAGGCGGCAAAGTCCTGATTCAACGGTGCCAGGTCGGCGATATCGACGCTGTGCACACCGAGCAATGCCCCCAATTCACGCAGCGACGCATCCTGCTCATCCAGGGCCTGGATCTCTTCGGCGGTGGCCAGCTCATAACGCGACTCCGCCTCCAGAATGTCGGTGCGCGTGCCCTCGCCTTGCTGGAACAGGTGCTGGTTCTGCTGGAACTGCTGCTCGAACGCCTTCTTCTTGGCCCGGGCAATCTCGATCTGGTCCTGGGCGAACAGGGCCTGGGTGTAATAGGTCAGTACCCGCACCAACAGCGCCTGGCTCTTGTCGCGGAAACTCTCGTCGGCAAACAGCGCCTGGGCCACGCCCTTGCGGTAGTTGGCATAGGCTTCGTAGTCGAACAGCGGCTGTTGCAGGGTGAAGGTCGAGCCGAAGCTGTTGTAGTTGCGGTCGTCGTGATAGTGACCACCACGGCCATCGGGCAGGTTGGCCTGGGAGTTGTTGCGGCCCTTGTTGTAGTTGTAGGACAGCCGGGGCAACAGGCCGGCGCGGCCAATGGTGCGGTTTTCCAGGCCGGCGTCACGCTCCTTGATCGCGCCAAGGAATACCGGATCATTACGCAGGGCCTGCTCATACACATCAAACGGTCCCATGGCGGCCTGGGCGCTGCTGCACGCGAGCAGCAAGGCGATGAACACTGGTTTCATGCTCATTCCTCGGTCAGCGCCGAGCCGGCACGATCGAGCAGCGGCTTGAACAGATAGTTGAGCAACGAGCGCTCGCCGGTACGCACAAACATCTCGGCGGGCATGCCGGGCTTGATCACCAGGCCGTGGAGTTTTTCCAGGGCGTCGTCGCTGACCGTGGTGCGCAGCACGTAATACGGCGCCCCGGTCTTTTCGTCGAGCATCTGGTCGGCAGAGATCAGGCTCACTTCCCCCGGCACCCGTGGCGTACGGCTCTGGTTGAAAGCGGTGAACAGAATGTCCACCGGCAGATGAGTGCCGACCTTGTCCACCAGGTTCACCGGCAGGCGCCCCTCCACTTCCAGGCGCGTGCCCTGGGGCACGATTTCCAGCAGGGTTTCCCCGGCCCGCACCACGGCACCTTCGGTGTGTACGCCGAGGTTGACGGCAATGCCATCGGCTGGGGCGTTGATTTCACTGTGTTGCAGGTCGAAACCGGCCGATGTCAGTTGTTGCTCCAGGGTCAGGCTGCGCAGTTGCGCGTCGGCCAACTGGCTGCGGACTTCCTTTTGATACTCCTCGCTGTGCTGTTGCAACTTGAGGCGTGATTCGAGAATGCCTTGCTCGATACGCCCGCTTTCACCGGTGTTCTGCGCCAGGTCCTGCTGCACCTGGGACAGTTGGCGCTGGTACTCCAGCAAGCGGTTGCGCGGGATGTAGCCATTGTCGGCCAACGGTTGCAGGTTGCTCAGTTGATCACGCAGCGATTGCGCCTGGGCGTTCAAGTCCGTGCGCGCACGGCGCATACCATTGAGCTGGGCGCTGGCGCCTTCGATACTGGCGCGGATCCCGGCCTGTTCGCGGGCAAAGGCCTCACGCCGGCTGCTGAACAACTGGCGCTGGCCCTCCAGCACCAAGGCCAGCGCAGGATCGGGGCTAGCGCTCAGTTCGGCGGGAAACATCACCGAAGGTAAGCTGTCGCGCTCGCTCTGCCAGCGGGCAACACTGGCCCAGGCCATGCGGTACTGGGCTTGCAAGGAATGCACGTCGGCCTGGCTTTGGGTCTGGTCGAGGCGAAACAACGGCTGGCCTTGCTTGACCACCTCGCCTTCGCGCACCAGGATCCGGCTGACCACGCCAGGGCTCAGGGTTTGCACGGCCTTGCGTTTGCCGGACACCACCACCGTACCCTGCACAGGAATGCCCTGGTCCAGGGGCGCCAGGCTGGCCCAGAGGAAGAACCCGCCGGCACCGACCACCGTCATCAGCCAGCCCAGGCGGGAGAAAAAACGCGCATCGCGCTCGGGAAAGGTCTGTTCGTTTGGCAGGCTGTTATCGGTGCTCATTGGCCTGGATTCCTTGCCGCAGGGTATTGACGGTTGAGGCTGACGCCGGCCTTTTCACGGGGTTGTTCCGGTTGCCCGGACAGCGCTCGCAGCACCTCCTGGCTCGGGCCGAACGCTTGCAGGCGGCCCTCGTTGAGCACCAGCAGTTTGTCGGCCTGGGCCAGCGCCGAAGAGCGGTGGGTCACCAGGATCACGCTGCTGCCCTGGGCTTTCATCTGCATGATGGCGCTGGCCAAAGCGGCCTCGCCCACGGTATCGAGGTTGGAATTGGGTTCGTCGAGCACGATCAGGCGCGGCCCGCCATACAGCGCGCGGGCCAGGGCCACCCGTTGTTTCTGCCCGCCGGACAGGCCGCTGCCGTCGTCGCCCAAGACCGTGTCGTAGCCCTGGGGCAAGCGCAGGATCAAGTCATGCACACCGGCTTGCTGGGCAGCCTGCACCACCTGCTCGGGGTCAGCCTGGCGAAAGCGCGCGATGTTATCGGCGATGCTGCCGCTGAACAGTTCGATGTCCTGGGGCAAGTAACCGACGTGCGGACCGAGGTCGTCGCGGTCCCAGCGATGAATGTCGGCGCCATCCAGGCGCACCGTGCCGGCCAGGGTCGGCCACACGCCCACCAGCACCCGCGCCAGGGTCGACTTGCCGGAGCCGGAGGCCCCCAGCACACCCAGTACTTCGCCGGCCGCCAGGTTGAAACTGACCTGATGCAAGGTCGCCACCCGCCGCCCCGGAGGCCCGGCGCTGACCTGCTCGAAACTCACCTGCCCCTTGGGCGCCGGCAATGCCATGGCCTGCGCCCCGGGCGGAAACTCCTGCAACAGCTCATCCAGGCGCTGGTAGGCCAGCTTGGCCGAGCTCCATTGCTTCCACACCGCGATCAACTGGTCGATCGGGCTGAGCACTCGGCCCATCAGAATGGTCCCGGCGATCATCATCCCGGCGGTCATCTGGCCCTTGATCACCAACAAGGCACCGAGCCCCAGCACCAAAGATTGCAGGAGCAGGCGCAGGGATTTGCTCAGGGAACTGATCACCGAACCGGTGTCGCTGGCCTGGTTCTGCAAGCCGAGGAACCGTGAATGCACCTGGAACCAACGGCTGCGCAACGCCCCAAGCATGCCCATGGCCTGGATGGTCTCGGCATTGTGCAAGTGACTGGTGGCCAATTGGGTGGACTGCTGGGAATAACCGCTGGCTTCGCGCAACGGTTTTTTGGTCAGGTATTCATTGAGGCAAGCCAAAGCGATCAACAACACTGCACCCGCCGTGGCCAACACCCCGAGCCACACGTTGAACAGGAAGATCACCAGCAAGTAGATGGGGAACCACGGCGCATCAAAGAAGGCAAACAGCGCAGGCCCCGTGAGGAACTGGCGAATATGGGTCAAATCCCCCAGGGATTGCCCGGCGTGGCCTTCGCCACGTTGCAGGTTGCGCTCGAAAGCAGCCTTGTACACCTGCAGGTTGAACCGTCGCTCCAACTGGCTGCCGATGCGGATCACGATAAAGCTGCGCACCACTTCCAGGGTGCCGATAAAGGCAAAGAAGCCCACCACCATCAGGGTCAGCATGACCAGGGTGGTTTCGTTCTGTGATGACAGCACCCGGTCATAGACTTGCAACATATAAATGGACGGCACCAGCATCAGCAGGTTAATCAACGCCGTAAAACAGCCGACGCTGATCAGGATACTTTTATAAGCGCCAAGGGCCTTAAACAAGGGTGCGGCAGGAGTGGTCTTCGCCATGTTGCTTGATCTTCCCCGGGGCTGAAATACACACAGCAGTTTGCCCGGCGCGCCATAATGGGGCAGGCAACTACTTCAATTATGCTTAGTTCATCAAAAGTGACAGATAGACGACTATCACTTTCAATAAATGACTCTACGGTCAGTGGTTATAACGATATAACCATTTGTTCAATTATTGTGTGCGCTGCAATATCAAGGCGAGTCCGGACTTGGAAGTCACCGTATATTCACCGTCTTTCTGCCGGCTCAAATGGGCAATCCCCGTCCCCTCGGCATTTATCAGCAGTATTCCATCTGGCGTGGGCAGCCATGTCTGGGGTTTTTCTCCCAGCCACTGTTGCGCACACTGCACATCCCCTTTGAGGCCGTTGGGCTGGGCAATCAGATCCAGCTCGCAGACCTGCTCCTGCTGTCGCAGCTGCCAATGGCCGGCCAGTTGCGTGGTGCTGGGTAAAACAAGACTGCTTGCCATTGCGTGGGCTCCTGCCGACACCAGCAATGCCGGGATCAACCAGGCGATTGCGTTGCGAAAAATAGTCATCACCATTACCCGTTCACGGGGTTGTTGCAAGCAAAGAGCAGCGCCAGGGCGCCGCCCTTCGTTAAGCCTTGATCAAGCCACGATGTCGCTGTAGGCCGCCTGGCCTACGGTGGTGACGAGGAAGTCCGCCACGCCGTGCCCAGAGAAGTCCACCGCCAACGTGCCCAGGTTGGTACCCGAGGCGTAGGTCAGCACGGCATCACCGGCGCTGCCTGTGAAGGCGTTGACGAAATTCAGGCCGCTCCCCTGGGTGATACCGGTCAGGTCGATCTTGTCCGAACCCGAGGTGAAGTCGAGGATCTGATCCGCTGCACCTGGCTTGGAATCGGAACTGGCACCGAACACAAAGGTGTCCGAACCCGCACCGCCCCACAGTTTGTCAGCACCGCCGCCACCGTAGATCAGGTCATTGCCGGCACCACCCTTGAGGGTGTTGGCCGCCGCATTACCGATCAGCAGGTCGTTGCCCGAGCCACCGAAGGCGTTTTCCACGGTCACACCCTGGGCGATCGACACGTTACCCACCAGGCCGCCCACGTCAGAGAACGAGGTCTCGTTGAGGTTGATTTTCTGGTTCTGGGTAAAGCCGGAGAAGTCCAGGGTGTCATTGCCACCGCCGTCCCACACCGAGAACACCAGCTTGTCGGCATTGGACGTGGCGCTGAGGTGGTCGCGCCCGGTGTTGGAGTTGAACCCGTAGGTGGTATCACCGGCACGGGTGTTGTAGTTGGCACCATAGAGCTTCTGGATTGCCGCAATATCGTCGATCAGCGGGCCGGAGGCATAGGCCTCTACCCCGCCCTTGGTGAAGTTCTGGTTGGTGTTGAACTCACTCCAGTAGCTCATGACGCTGTAGCCACGGGTGTCCTGGCCGTAGTCCGCGTCTTTGTAAGACGGGTTGCCGGTCCCGGCGTTGTAGTCGCCAGGGTGATCCAGGCCCAGGGTGTGGCCGATTTCGTGAGTCAGGGTCTGGCGTCCGTAGTTGTTCAGGCCAGGGTTGATGTTATCGGTGTAGCCTCGGTTGATCAGGTACCAGGAAGTGCCATCCGTGCCACTTGTGTTGTACTTCTCATTGGTGCCCGGCAGATAGGCAAAAGCCGCGGCGCCATCCTGGCCCGCACTGTAGTTGCCGAAGGTCATGTGGAAGTCGCCGCCCGAGGCTTTCTCGGTGAAGGTGACATTGGCCACATCGGCCCAGGATTGCATGGCCAGTACGGCCTGGCCTTTTTGCAGGTTGCTGAACTGGCTGAACCCGGAGATACCATGCTTGTTCATGGTCGCCGAGGAGGCCGAAGTCAGGAAGGTGTAGGTAAGATCGATCCTGCCGTTGCCGTCAACGTCCCGGTAGGCCGCGTTTTCGCGCAGCAAATGGTCCGCTGCCTGGTCGACAGAGAACGAAGGTTTGCCATTGACCGTGAGATTGCCGCCACGGTCATACAAATGGCTAAAGCTATCGATCTGTGAATAGGCACTACTTGCTTGAGCTGCCGAGACAATAGCTTTGTCTTTTACTTTCGACATAAACGTACTTCCTTGTTTGCAAGTGGAACAGTTTTTGTCCGATAGCGACGCTCTCCGGCGAGAGCGTCCTATCACTCGCCTCTTATGAAGGCGAAAGAAAACTGACACAATTTTAAATCAGACGTCCAGCACTTTTTTTGCCAGGAAAGTGCGCAGAACGAATAATGCCTGCAAACATTGGGAAATACGTCTTCTATCCTGCGTAATGAGCAGCGCGACGCAAGCCCGGCTATTTAAATATTAAATAATGCTAAACAGTTAAATGCCAGACAGGTCACATTTCAATATTGAATGGATCCAATATATTGAGTGGGGTGCACTTTTAAAGTGCCACCGTGTCATTGTAAATATTAAGCAGCCATTGTTTTATTATTATTGACAGCTTGCTAATACGTCGATGATTCGCTGGCGATTTCAAGGTCGTTGCCAACCAGTCTGGTGCAGCGCTTCGAGCAACGTCCGCCCATCCAAACCCGGCACCAGCACACCTTCGGCAGTGGTCATGTCCTCCCCTGCGAGGATCGCGTTGATGATGGCTTCTTCCACCGCCTCCGCCGCCGCACTGAACAACGGCGAAATATGATCGTTATTGACCATGTTCAGTGCCGTGCTGAGCGGTAAATCCTTGCGCCCGTAATCTGCCGCCGGCAGGTCCTGGTTGCCGGTGGCAAACGCCAGGAACAGATCGCCACTGGAATCCTCGGTACCGCCGCCGGTGCGTGCAATACCGATGGATGCGCGTTGCGCCAGGCGCTGACACTGGTGGGGCAATAACGGTGCGTCGGTAGCGATAATCACCACAATGGAGCCCATGCCCGGGGTGCCACGAGCGGCAAACGGCGAGGCAATTTCCATCAGGTGTCGCCCCACCGGATAGCCATCGACTCGCAGTTCCTGGCGCTTGCCGTGGTTGGCCTGCACCAGCACGCCAACGGTCCAGCCGCCCTGCTCCCCTGGCAACTTGCGCGAGGCGCTGCCAATGCCGCCCTTGAACTCATGGCAAATCATCCCGGTGCCGCCACCCACCGCGCCTTCCTGCACCGGGCCCGATTCTGCATTGGCCATGGCTTGGAGCACATGCTCCGGGCCGATGTGCTGGCCCCAGATATCGTTGAGCAGGCCGTCATAGGTTTCCATCACCACCGGCATGCACCAGTACACCGCCGGGTCAGCCAGGCTGTCGCGCTCCAGGGCGATCAAGGTGTCGCGCACAATACCGATACTGTGGGTATTGGTGATCGCCAGGGGCGTGGTCAACAGCCCGGCTTCGCCGATCCACTCAAGGCCGGTGGCGTCGCCGTTGCCATTGAGCACGTGATACCCGGCAAAACACGGCTGCAGGCGAGCAGCACCGGCCCGCGGCTGGATCAGCGTGACCCCGGTGCGCACCTGCTTGCCATCGATCTGCGCCTTGACCGTGCTGTGACCGACCCGAACCCCAGGGACATCGGTAATCGCATTCAATTCGCCGGGTATCCCCAGCCCCAACGTAATGCCCAATTGACGTGCGCGCATAATCACTCCTTACAGTTTCTGAAACGCCGGACTCGACCGGCCGCTGATGCAATACAGGACCACCGACAACGCCAGCAGGCCGATGATAATCATGATGTCGCGCATGGATGCTGCGATAAACAAGGTGAGCAACAGATAACCCGCGCCGGCCACGGCCAGCAATGCCGGTACCGGCCACAGGGGCATGCGGTACGGATGCTCGCGGTCGCGCAACAGCACCCGGCTCATCAGCGCGCTCAAGGCGACGATCAGGTACACCAGCATGATCAGCAACACACTGAAGGACGTCAGGTCGGCCAGGTTGGAGCTGAAACTGAGTAGCGCCGAAGGGACCGCCAGGAACAGCGTGGCCAGCCATGGCGAATCCCAGCGCGGGTGGATACGGGTGAAGAGTTTGTTGATGGTCGGTGTCCACAGCGCATCGCGACCGCTGCTGAACACTACCCGGCCGATCTGGATCACGATGGCGACAATCGCATTGAACACCGAGAGGAAGATCCCGGCACTGACCAGCCGCGACAGGGTTTCGTTGCCATGGCTGGTCAGCAGATAGCCGATGGGGTCCGGGCTGCTGATCATCTCACTGAGCGAGGGAGCGCCGATCAACAGCGCGGTGATTGGCACCAACTCGATCACCACCACCAGGCCCAGGGACCACAGCACTGCCTTGTGCACGCCCTTGCCGCCGCATTTCATGTCTTCGGCCAACAACACCGCCGGGCCATAACCATTGAACGAGAACAGGCCGATGCCGACAGCACCGATCACCAGGGCCCAGGGCGCGAGGTGCAGCACGCCGTTTTCGACGATCTGCGGCTGGAACAGCACGCTGGCGGGCTGCACCGGGTTACCGAAACCGATAAACACAATCACCAGCAAAGCCGCCACCTCCAACAGCAGGCAGGTGCCGGTAATCCATGCATTGAGCTTGATGTTGAGAATGCCCAGGGCGTAGCTGCACACCACAATCACCAGGGCCACGGTTTGTGAGTCGAACTTCGTACCCAAGGCGTTATTGAGGTAAGTCGCCGCGCCGGTGGCCAGGACCGGCGGGATAAACAGCAGCATCACCAGCACCGTGAGGAAGGTCGCGTAGCCGGCCATGCCGCCAAACACGCGCTTGGCGTACACATACTCGCCACCTGCACTGTTATGGGCGCGCCCCAGTTCGGCGTAGCAAAAGGCGAACATCAGCGCCAGCAGCCCGGCCATTACAAACGCCAGGAACACACCGCTCCCGGCTTGCTGGATTGCAAACGGGGCGATAACAAACACGGAACTGGCCGGAGTCACCGCCGAAACGGTAATGGCCACCACATCGAACACACTCAAGGTAGGTTTCAGCACGCCGTCGGGCGCGGGGGTTGTGCTCATATCGTTATCCTCTTGTTTATTCTTGGTTTGAGGCAGAAACGAAAAAGTAGGGGCGATCAATTTTTTTATTGTAGGAGCGAGCTTGCTCGCGAAAGACGTCAACGCAAACCCGTGCTGACTGGGTAACCGCAGCGCGCTCAGGTTTTTCGCGAGCAAGCTCGCTCCTACAGGGAATTTAGGTGTTGCCACTGCGCCGGCCAATTCCCCTATTGGAGTACTCCCCTTGACGGGGCCGGGTAAAAACCGAACCCTTGGCCAATCTTTCAGCCATCGGAACCCTTCACATGAGCCTGTTTCGGGAAATCGGCATGCATGCGGGCCTGGGCCGTACGGTGTCGCAAATTGGCACCGAGCGCTTCTGGAAGCAACTGGTGCTGTTGCTGCACCAGAACCTGGCCTTCGATAACGCCCTGGCGATCTTCTACCCGGTGGACGGCCCACCCCAGGCGCTGGAAGAGTACGACGCGCAGCCGACCAGCAAACCGGCGTCGATGCTGGTGTATCTCAATGGTTTGTACTTGCTCGACCCGTTCTTCCAGGCCTGCCGCGAAGGTTATGCCAGCGGCGTGTATCGCCTGGAAGAAGTGGCGCCAGACCATTTCCGCCAGAGTGAATACTTCCTCAATTACTTCCATGACAACGTGCTGGAGGATGAAGTGCAATTCATCCTGCAACTGCCCGGGGTGGGCACCTTGTCGTTGTCACTGGGTATGCAGCGGGTATTTACCGCGACTGAAACCGGGCTGCTGACGCTATTGGCGGCGTGGGTGCTGCCGTTGATGCAGCAGCATTGGCAGCAAAGCACCCAGCGCGCACCGGCGGGCGAAGCCATGGCCAGCCAGATACGCGATGCGTTGAGTCATTTTGGCAGTGGCGTGCTGTCAGAGCGCGAACTGGAAATCGCCCGCCTGGTATTGCGCGGGTTTTCGTCCAAGGCCATGGCCGAACGCCTGAGTATCTCGCCGGACACGGTCAAGGTGCATCGGCGGCACCTGTACGCCAAGCTGGATATCTCGTCGCAGCCGGAGTTGTTTTCGTTGTTTATCCAGTCGTTGGGGCATGACCTGGATAACCCCTAGGGACGCCGCCGCTTGCCCAATACCGCTCCCACACCCGTGATGTGATCAGATCACGAAGCGCGCGACCATCCCATTCAAGTCCACCGCCAGGCGCGACAGTTCATGACTGGCGGCGCTGGTCTGGTTGGCTCCGGCCGCTGACTGGGTGGCCAGGTCGCGGATGTTCACCAGGTTACGGTCCACCTCGCGGGATACCTGGGCCTGTTCTTCGGACGCACTGGCGATCACCAGGTTGCGTTCGTTGATCAGGCTGATGGACTGGGTGATCTGCTCCAGCGCCACACCAGCGGCGCGGGCCATTTCCAGAGTGCTTTGAGTGCGCTGGTTGCTCTGTTGCATGGACTGCACCGCGTCCCCGGTGCCGTTCTGGATCCCGGCGACCATTTTCTCGATCTCCTGGGTCGACTGCTGGGTGCGATGAGCCAGGGCCCGTACTTCATCGGCTACCACGGCAAACCCGCGCCCGGCTTCACCCGCACGAGCGGCTTCGATCGCCGCGTTGAGGGCCAGCAAGTTGGTTTGCTCGGCAATCGCCCGAATCACGTCCAGCACCTTGCCGATATCACGCCCCTGGGTGGCCAGGCCTTCGATCAGCACCGAGGTGTTCTGCACGTCCTGGGTCATGGTCTGGATCGCATCCACGGTTTCCACCACCCGGTCGCGCCCTTCCCGCGCGGCCTGGTTCGACTGGGCCGATGCCTCGGAGGTGGACACCGCGTTGCGCGCCACCTCTTCTACGGCGGCGGTCATTTCATTGACAGCCGTGGCGGCCTGGTCGATTTCATTGTTCTGCTGCTGCAAGCCCTTGGAGGCTTCTTCGGTTACCGCACTGAGTTCTTCGGCGGCCGATGCCAGTTGCGTGGCTGAACCGGCGATGTGCTGGATGGTCTGGCGCAAGTTACCCTGCATGGTCGCCAGGGCGCCAATCAGGCGGGCGGGCTCGTCCTTGCCGTCGTCCTCGATGACCTTGCTCAGGTCGCCACTGGAGATGGTTTGCGCGGCCGCCACGGCCTTGCGCAGCGGCGTGACAATGCTGCGCGTCAGCAGCCAGGCGAGCAATACGGTCATCAGCGCCGCGACTACCGACACCACAACTATCCCGCTGATCGCATCGTTATAGCTGCGACCGGCGTCTTCACCGGCCTGCTTGGCATCGGCGGCATTGATTGCAATCAACTTATTGAGCTGTTCGCCCATCTGATCCGTGCCGTCCTTGATGCGACTGTTGATCAAGGCGCGCATCTCCTCGACCTTGTTCTGCTGGGACAGCGCAAGCATTTCAGCCTGGGCTTTGAGGTAGTTGTCCAGCGTGGCCGCAAAGGTCTTGTACAACGCAGCTTCTTCGGCACCCGCCGGCGTCGCGGCATATCCCGCCTGGGCTTGCCGGGCCTTGTCGACCAAGACCCCGATGCGCACCTGAGCCTCTTGCAGGGCGACCGGATCGCGATTGACCAAGACACGGAATGACAGAATGCGCAGGCGCAACACGTTCTCGGTGATGTTGGCCAGGTAACCGACACTGGGCAACTGGTTGGTGCCCATGTCCAGCGAGGCCTGGCGGATCAGCGTCATACGGTTGACGGCAAACACCCCCAGAACAATCACTAACAACGCAATAAACGCAAAACCGAGAAACGCCCGAGGTGCGATGTTCAGATTACGAAGGGACATAGGAAAGCTCTCAAAGAGGGATGACTGCGAGCGTCCTTGCCACGACACGATCACTTAGCGTCAACGCGCTTAGATGACTGTTCGGCGCCACTGTTATAAAGGTTGTGTGGGCCTATAAGAGGTATCGGCCGGCTTGAGGCTTTTTGCATGGATCGGAGAAATATATTTTCACACTTTTGACAGCGGGCGCTTTCTGGCATCCTGCGCCTCCATTTTCTGACCCGAGCACGTATTTTGTCTGACGCTCAAGCCCCTCAGCCACGTTACAAATCGGACCTGATCTATGGTCTGGAAGACCGTCCGCACTTCACTGCGGCGATGTTTGCCGCCCTGCAGCATGTGCTCGCCAGCTTTGTCGGGATCATTACCCCGACCCTGATCGTCGGGGGTGTATTGGGCCTGGAAAGCGAAGTGCCCTACCTGGTCAGCATGGCGCTGTTCGTCTCCGGCCTGGGCACCTTTGTCCAGGCGCGGCGCTTTGGCCCGGTGGGCTCTGGCTTGCTGTGCCTGCAAGGCACCAGCTTTTCGTTCATCAGCGTGATTCTCAGTGCCGGATTCATGGTCAAGGCGCGAGGCGGCGGCACTGATGAAATACTCTCGACGATCTTCGGCATTTGTTTCTTTGCGGCGTTTATCGAAGTGGTGCTCAGTCAGTTCATCGGCAAGCTGCGCAAGCTGATTACCCCGGTGGTCACCGGCACCATCATCACCTTGATGGGCCTGTCGCTGATCAAGGTCGCCGTCACCGACATGGCCGGCGGCTACGGCGCCGCCGACTTGGGCGCGGCCAGCAATATGGGGCTGGCAGCCCTGGTATTGCTGACCATCGTGGTGCTCAACCGCTTCAATAACCCGTTCCTGCGCCTGGGCTCGATTGTCATCGGCCTGACCCTGGGCTTTATCGTGGCCTGGTGGCTGGGACGGGTCGACCTGGCGGCATTGCCTCAGGTGCCGCTGGTCAGCGTGCCGGTGCCGTTCAAGTACGGTTTCTCGTTTGACTGGGTGGCGTTTATCCCGGTGGCAGTGATCTTCCTGATTTCCCCGCTGGAAGCAGCCGGTGATCTGACAGCCAACTCGATGATTTCCCAACAACCGGTCAAAGGCCCGCTGTACATCAAGCGCATCAAGTCCGGCCTGCTGGCTGATGGCCTGAACTCGGTCATGGCCGCCACCTTCAATAGCCTGCCGATGGTGACCTTCGCCCAGAACAACGGCGTGATCCAGTTGACCGGCGTGGCCAGCCGCTACGTGGCGTATTTCATCGCCGGCCTACTGGTGTTGCTCGGCCTGTTCCCGATGATTGGCGCGGTGCTGCAACTGATGCCCAAGCCGGTATTGGGTGGCGCGACCCTGATCATGTTCGGCACCGTAGCCGTGGCCGGGATCAAGATCCTCGCCGAGGCCGGACTGCATCGGCGCAATGTGCTGATCGTGGCCATTTCCCTGGGGATGGGCCTGGGCGTGGCGGCGGTACCGGAAGTGCTGCGCGAACTGCCCAAGGCCTTGCATAACATCTTCGAGTCGCCGATTACCGTTGGTGCATTCTGTGCGATCCTGCTGAACATCTTCCTGCCTGAAGAGTTCATGGAACTGGAAGAAGATGAATTTGATCCGGAAGCCTCGACCCTCAAAGTGATGCAGGACCCGGACCCGACGAAATAGGAACCCTTATGCGCAGATTGATCGGCCTGACCCTGTCCCTGATATTGCTCAGCCTGAGTGCCTGCGCCCTGTTTCCCAATCGCGACCCGGTCAACATCAATGTGGTCGGGATCGAACCCCTGCAAAGCCAGGACCTGGAAGTGCGCTTTGCCGTCAAGCTGCGGGTGCAGAACCCCAACGAAACAGCGATCGACTACAACGGTGTAGCCCTGGATCTGGAGGTCAATGGCCGGCCGCTGGCCTCTGGGGTCAGCGATCAACAGGGATCTATCCCACGTTTTTCCGAGACCGTACTGATGGTGCCAGTCAGCGTTTCGGCGTTTTCGGTGTTGCGCCAGACCCTGGGCCTGAGCCAGACCCAGAGTCTGAACAACCTGCCCTATGTGCTGCGCGGCAAACTGGCCGGTGGGTTGTTTGGCACGATGCGTTTTGTTGATCGCGGCACGTTGGACTTACCCAAGTAAACAGCCTGGAGTTCACTGGCACATGGATGCGCTGGCTGCTCCTACTTCGCGGCCATCAGGCGGTTGACTTCACTGCGCACCATGTTGGCAAATTCTGGTGGCGACATGCTGTCCAGTTCCGAACGCACCCATTCGGCCCATTTGCCCTTGCGCTTGGAACGCTCGCCAAACAGCCGGGCGCCCTCGCCCTTGGCCTTGCCCAGGTTGCTTTGCCACAAGTCATACAGGCGGGACTTTTCATCTTCAAGCGCAGCGCGCTCGGCAAGGGGCTTGTTGGCCAGATTGAAGCTCATGTGGAATTACCTGCTGCACAAATAGGTGACATCTTACACTGTAGGTCGAAAGGTCCGAATTCGGATTTTTCATTGCCCCGGCAGCTGACGAAAAAAAACTGCAACTTTTGCCGTGCTTGAAGACTCCATTGTTCACTGCCCACTTACCCCGCAAGGAGCTACTCCATGGCCCGTAAAACCGCTGCCCAAGCTGTCGAAGAGCAAATCAAGGACCAGGCGTTCAGCGAACTCCAGGCCCTGATCGAAGAATCGGACAAACTGCTCAAAAGCAGCGCATCGCTGGTGGGAGAAGAAGGTGAAACCCTGCGTGAACAGGTAGCGATCAAGCTCAAGCAGGCCCTGGACTCGGTGTCCAGCGTGCGTGAGCGCAGCAAGCCGGTGGTGGATGCCACCGAAACCTACATCGGTGGCCACCCTTGGCAGACCGTGGCGATTTCAGCCGGCTTTGGCCTGGTGGTTGGCCTGCTGCTTGGCCGTCGCCACTGATCGATTCCACGGCCGGGGCGGCTCAGTCCGCCCCGGCCATCAGCCCTGCGCCAACTTACGCAACCGCGCCAGCTCATCACCGTCCAGAACAATTCCTTCCACTTCTGCCTTGGCCCGCGTGCGATGACGCCGGTCGCCCGGCAAGCGTCGCAGCCCTGCCGCATGCATCTGCCGCACCAGTTCCTGGCTGCGCTCGGCAAAGTCTTGCCCGGCGGCTTTGCTGGGGTCGATCACGATCAGCAACTGGCCTGTCCAGGGGGTCTTGGCGCCGGGATGGTTTGACCAGTCGAATTCGAACGAGAAGTTGCCCCCGGTCAGCGCGGCTGCCAGCAACTCCACCATCATCGACAAGGCCGAGCCCTTGTGCCCGCCAAATGGCAACAACGCCCCGCCTTCGAGGATCGCCTTTGGGTCCTGGGTCGGCTGGCCCAGGCTGTCGACGCCAGTGCCCGGTGGAACACGTTCACCCTTGCGGGCGGCAATCTGGACATCGCCATGGGCGATTGCGCTGGTGGCCAGATCAAACACAATCGGTGGCCCGTCAGCACGTGGCGCCGCGAACGCGATGGGATTGGTGCCGAACAAGGGCCGATCGGCGCCATGAGGGACCACGCAAGTCATGCTATTGACCACGCTCAGGGCGACCAAACCCTCTTCGGCAAACGGCTCGACATCCGGCCACAAGGCAGCAAAGTGGTGAGAGTTACGAATCGCCAGTACGGCAATCCCAGCACTGCGGGCTTTTGCCACCAATAACGGGCGGGCCGCCGCCAGCGCCGGCTGGGCAAATCCATTGGCGGCATCCACACGCACGAACCCCGAGGCCACATCCTCGACCACCGGCACCGCCTGGCCATTGACCCAGCCGCTGTCCAGAGTCGAGACATAGCCGGGTATGCGAAACACCCCGTGGCTGTGCGCTCCGTCCTGTTCAGCGCGGGCGCAGTTGTCAGCCAGTACGCTGGCAACATCCGGCGAAGCGCCGTGACGGATGAAAATGGCCTTGAGCAGCGTCACAAGTTGCGTGAAGACAATTGAAGTGTTCGCAGCGGTAATGGGCGTGGCTGACATCTGAAGCTCCAGAATTGTTATTGGAGGGGGCAACAGCCTGCTGGATTCGGCCCATTGATTAACAACGCGCGACAAGTGAGCTGTCAACCACCGACGCGGCTTCGATGTTATTTATTTAATGCCCACCTGATGCCGTCGACTCCAGTTGGAGTGATTTTGGTGCAGCCCCAGAAACCGAGTACATCAAGGGTCAGATACTTGCGCCGCGGGGATGAATTTGAGTAATGCGAGAGGGATGTTCAGGACCAACCTGGCCAGGCGAGTCGGCACTATCCTGGATAATGCCGACTCCGTGGCGTTGCCTATCACTAACCTGAGGCGTCAGTTGAGCCCGATGCCCATCAGTCACAGGGAATCTAATCGGGATCAGTCCTTCTGGTCGCGCAACACATTGCCCGAGGCGCCGTCGATGCGGATTTCATAAACGCTACCATCAGCTTTGCGACCTTTGACTTCCCAATAACCATTGTCGTCAGCTTCGGCCTGGTAGACCTCAATGTAACCAGCCTTGGTCTTGGCAGTTTCGATGGCTTTCTCGATGGTGATCCAGCCGGCCCCAGGTTTGTCGGCCAAGGCGGCGCCAGCGCCGAACAAGGTGGCAGTGGCAAGCATGGCAGTGAGGGTATTCTTCAGCATTTTCTTACTCCGTTAGAGAGAATGACTTACAGATCCAGATTTTTAGGGTGTTTACAGCCCGAATTAGTTCCACATTGATGCTCATTCGCCATGATGGCTGTTCTCGGCACCACGCCGGGAAGGTTAGAATGTAGGAAATCAGGAAGCACCAATGACCGAACAGCCCCTTTCAGAAGCCGAATATGATGCAGTCACCGATGCCGCCGCGCATTGGTGTATGCGTCTGCACGCTTTTGATTGCACCGTGGCAGAACGGCAGGCTTTCGAACAGTGGCACGATGCGCACCCTCTGCATGCCTTCGAATATGCCGCCATGCTGGAAATCTGGGATGTTGCCGACCACTTGCCGCGCACCAGCGAAGCACCACCGCCGGTTGTGCGGGTCACACCACCCAGCCGCTGGCGCACCTATGCAGTCGCCGCCGCCATTTCCCTGGTGGCGTTGCCACTGGCCGCCTTCACCAGTTGGGAGGCCGGTTGGCTGCCCAGCTCTTATGAGCATTACGAAGCCACCAGTGGCCTGCGCCACGTGACGCTGACTGATGGCAGTGAAGTTGAGCTGAACCTGGGCACCGAGCTGGTCTACAGCAACTACAAGGATGAGCGCCGGGCCACGCTGAAAAAAGGTGAAGCGTTCTTCAAGGTCAGCCATGACCTCGCACACCCGTTTGTGGTGCGCGCCGGCACGGGGCAAATCCGGGTGACGGGCACCCAGTTCAACGTCTGGAAGTATGACGATCAAGTACGGGTGATGTTGCTGGAAGGCTCGGTAAAAATCACCAGCGACGCCAGCCACAGCGGCCTGAGCCTGACGCCCGGAATGCAGGCCAGTTACAACCTGGGGGACGCGCAACCGCAATTACAGGCCTTCTCCCCCCATGACCCGGCGCTGGCCTGGCGCACCGGCAAGTTGATTCTCGACAATCTGCCACTGGTGGATGCCTTGCCACTGATCAACCGTTACTTGAGCAAACCGGTGATGCTGGCCGATACGGGCACCGGGAATATTCGCATTGGCGGGATCTACGATATCCATGAAGTCACCCATCTGGTGTCCTCCCTGCCCAACGTGCTGCCGGTCTACCTGACTCAGAACCAGGACGGCAACACCGTACTCAATTCAATCCCGCGCAAAACTCCCAAGACCTGATCAAGAGCCGTGACTACCGCGTACTGCGGTGGCACGGCTATCGTTCGCAACGCCTTGTCCACTTTTGAAACACCCCTCACCGCGCAGCAGCCCAGTGGCTGCGGGTTCATCGTTTCGTCATCACAAGTGTTTCAGCCCTGAAACACCCCGGGCCCAAGCCTGGCGCAGCTCATTGGCCGCCATCCTGTTTCATGCCTGATACACCCTGCCCACAGGCACCTCGCACATAATCCCAAGCTGTTGAATAACCAGCCAATATAAAAAGCGGCACAGCTTCTGCTCTCTTCCTTGCAACGCTGTTTAGGGTCAGCGTTAAAAAACAAGGAATGCTGCCGTGGCGACTCTCAATCCAGGCTCACTGAGCCTACTGCTGATCAGCTGTGTACTCAGCGCCAGTGTGAGCGTGAGCGCTTTTGCGGGAGACGGCATCATCGTGACCGGGCGCAATGTTCAAGGTTTCCACGTTGGTCGCCCAGCCTTTGGTCCCGACCCTTATCCAACCACAGTGAATGCCAACCCAAGCAGTCAGATTCAGCGTGCTACCGGCGAACTCAGCGATAGCGATTTTGCAGGCCTGAGTAGCGGTTCCGGCATTACCCGCACGATCCTGCCAAACGGCGAACTCCCCGGCCTGAGCAACACTCTGGGCACCAATTCGGCTGGCTTGGGCACTGGCGCAGCTGCGAGTCATGGCGGCGGGAACAGCCTGGGTGGCCAGATCAGCGGCACGATTGAACGTGGCCTGGCCCCCTTGAACAACATCGGCAGCATGATGGGGGCTCAGTAATGAATCGCTCATGGCTGATCCCTGCACTGTTCAGTTGCTCTTGCGCAATGGCCGGCGACGGTCACGAAGCGCTCATCGACAACTCCGGCAAACAATACACCGGCGTTATTTCGGTCAACCAGGCCGCCGGCAATCAGCAACAACAGATCAACAGCCGGAGCATCACAGTCGGCGGTCAAGCCAGCACTGTGCTCATACAGAAGCTCGACGGCAAGGCCGACCCTTCCCTCAACGCCAACACGGCGATCCAGGGAACCTCTTTCAGCAATGGCAACGGTGTACTGGGCGTCAACCAGTCGGCCGGGGCCAATAACCAGATGATCAATGCGGTGCGGATCAGTATCAATCCTGGCCCGCAAAGCATCGATGACAGCGTCTTGTCGCAACAGAACACGACGCTGTTACCAGACTCAAGGTCCTCCTCTACCACTGGCAGCCGCCAGGTCGTTACCAGCGACCAGGCCTTCACCGGCAGCCGTGGAGTGGTACAGGTGAATCAGAGTGCAGGGGTGGGGAACCGAATGGCTAACACCCTCGGTATCACTATCAAGTAACGACTTGATAGGTGTTTGTTAGACCGTACCAACACTTAACCAACTAATTAGAAGCAAGGAGATACACCATGAAACCTACAATGGCTCTCAAACCACTGGTTTTTGCTCTGGCTGCGCTCATGGCTGTTGCTGTACAAGCTGACGCTAACAAGTGGTACCCAACCCCTGCACCCACCGGCACCGTAGCCGCCGTCGTCACGGACACCCAAATCAGCAAAGACAACAAGTTCGATGACACCAAAACCACCAACAATGCCTCGGCCAACCACTCGTTGAACCGCAGCAACGGCAACCTGGGTGGCAACGTCGCCGCTGGCTCCGGCAACCAGCAAGATAACGCCGCAGCAATCACCAGCAGCGCTGACGATTCAAACCTGGTTTTCGCCCTGGTCGATGTCGATCAGCAAAGCAAACAGAACGACTTCGAAAGCAAGGGCGTGCAAAACAATGCCTCGCTGAACAACTCGGCCAACAACAGTTCCGGCAACGTGGGTGTCAACGTCGCCGCCGGTCAAGGCAACCAGCAGAAAAACAACCTGGCGATTGTGGTTGCAGACGGCAACAACGTCGCCGCAGCCTCGAACACCGTGCAAACCTCGGTGGATAACGAGTTCCTCAATACTGCCTCTACCGGTAATGGCAACAACGGCAACAGCTTCGGTAATGGCAATGGCAACGGCAATGGCAATGGCAACGGCAACGGCAACGGCAACGGCAACGGCAATGGCAACGGCAACGGCAATGGCAACGGCAACGGCAACGGCAATGGCAATGGCCAAGCCTCTTATGTCGTCAACAACGCCAGCCTGAACCACTCGGCCAACAACGCCTCTGGCAACATCGGCGTCAACGTGGCTGCAGGCATTGGCAACCAGCAGAGCAACACTCTCTCCCTCGGCAGCGGCTGCACCGTCTGCGCAGCGGGTAGCGGCGTACGCTTCTGATGCAATCGGGCCTTGGCAACAAGGCCCTTTTTTATTTCCGTGTCCAACAGGTCATCCGATCATGCGCCTCGCGACCCTCACCCTTCTATTACTGCTTGCTGGCCCTTCCTGGGCAGGGCAAATGGCTATTTCCGCCATGCCCGGCGGTGCAGTGATTTTCAAGAAGGTCGAGAGCATCCGCGAACGCCGGTTCGCTAACCTGGTGGAACAAAAAACCGATTTCAGCTGTGGTGCGGCAGCACTGGCCACCATCCTGCGCCAAGCCTATTGGATGGACGTTGATGAAGAACACGTCATCAAGGGCATGCTGGTCAACGCTGACCAGGACCTGGTACGTACCCAGGGTTTCTCCATGCTCGACATGAAACGCTACCTCGAAAGCATCGGCATGCGTGCCAGGGGCTACAAAATCGGCCCGGACACCCTGCTGACCGTGAAAATCCCTGTGGTGGTGTTAGTGGAGATCCGTGGCTATAAGCACTTCGTCGTGATGCAGCGTGCCGAAAAAGACTGGGTCTATATCGGTGACCCTGTCCTGGGCAATAAACGCTATGCACGGGACGACTTTGTCAAAGGCTGGAACGGTGTGGTGTTTGCCGTGTTGGGTGAGGGCTATGACAAGACCAACGCCCTGCTCGATCCTCCCACACCATTGACCGCCAAGACCAAAATGAACGAGTTCCGGCCCGTGGGCGATGCAGAGCTGATGGACTTCGGTTTTATCCAGAGCGATTTCTTCTAGAAGCGCGATAAGGAGCAGGAAGCTCCAGGAGCAAAACATGAACACTTATCGTTGGCTTACGGTCCTGTGCCTGGCAGCCTCGATGCCTGCCTATGCTTCCTCAGCGTTCAAGCCCATCGAAATGAAAGACTCGGAACTGGCTGAACTGCGCGGCCGTTTCGTGATGCCAGGGCGAATTGTCAGCTTCGGTATTGTCATGAGCACCACCTGGACCAACGCCGCTGGCGACACCAGTACGGTGAACGCCAATATGCACATCGACTCCGCCACCATCACCCCGCAATTCTATGTGCAGTCCACCGGCTCAGTCGGCAGCGGTACCAATCGCGACCCTGGCACCGGCACTGTCGTGGGTGGCGCCGGCCTGGGCAGTGGCCAGGGCGTGACCCAAACCGTACGCGCCGCCGGCGATGGCAATACGGCCTATAACAACGTCGGGATCAATGTCAGTGAAAACGGCCTGTCACCGGCCAACGTGGCGCAGTCGGGGCATGCGTTGATGGCGGGCGGCTCCTTCACGACCGACAGTGCGGCCGGTCGAGTCAGTGTTTCGGCCAACAATGGCGGCGTGCAGATGGCCATCCAAGCCAATAACAATCAGGGGAGCGCCCTGCAGCAGATCGGTGGCGGCAATGTACTGCAAGGCACGGTTTTGCAAGGCAACAGTAACTTCGTCAACAACATGACGCAGCTCAATGTGGTGCTAGGCAACAATGGTCTGAACGCGGGCGCATTGAACTGCAACCTGGATCAACTCAAAGGCCTACGCACGCTCGGTTATTGAACTACGCTGACCCTCGACACTTCCGCATTAGAAAAGGACGGCTTATTTCATGCATCGATCGTTATCACTACGTGCCGTTGTCTGTTTAAGTACGCTCTTGCCAGCGAGTATGTTGTACGCAGCACCAGACGCGGACATAGAAACCCTCAAACAAGAACTTCTGGAGCTCAAGCAGCGCTACGAAGTCCAGCAAAAAGCCCTGGCAGTCCTGGAACAACGGGTGCGCCAGGTGGAAGACCAGCCAGCAACCCCGGCGCCCAAACGCCTGGCCAAATCGCCAGCCGACTTCAAGCAAAGTGGCAGCACCGTGGCCGCCAGCGGCGGTACGGGTGGAGCCACAGGCGGCAGCTCCTACGGGCAATCGCTCAAGGATGATTCGGCGCCAGCGCAAAGTGTCAGCAACTTGTATAACGAAGCCAGCGGTTTCTTCGGTAACGGCAAATTCAGTTTTGAAACCGGCATTACCTACGCACGCTATGACGCCCGTCAATTGACCCTCAATGGTTTTCTCGCGCTGGACTCGATTTTCCTGGGCAATATCAACCTGGACCGTATCAAGGCAGATAACTGGACCTTGGACCTGACGGGCCGCTACAACCTTGATAACCGCTGGCAGTTCGACGTTAACGTTCCGGTGGTCTACCGCGAGTCGACCTACCAGTCTGGTGGGGCCAGTGGTGGTGACCCGCAAGCGACCTCAGAAGAGTCGGTGAGCCGTGATCCAACCATCGGCGACGTCAACTTCGGGATTGCCTACAAATTCCTCGACGAATCACCGACGATGCCCGATGCCGTGGTCTCAGTGCGCGTCAAGGCCCCCACCGGCAAGGAACCCTTCGGGATCAAGCTGGTGCGCTCAACGGCCAACGACAACCTGTTTGTACCGGAGAACCTGCCAACCGGTAACGGTGTCTGGTCGATAACCCCTGGGATATCCCTGGTCAAGACCTTCGATCCGGCAGTGCTGTTCGGCAGCCTTTCCTACACTCATAACTTCGAAGATTCGTTTGACGATATCAGCAGTGACGTCAACCAGAAGGTCGGTGGCAAGGTGCGCCTGGGCGACAGTTTCCAATTTGGCGTAGGCGTGGCGTTTGCCTTGAACGAGCGCATGAGTATGTCGTTCTCGGTATCTGACCTGATTCAGCGCAAGAGCAAGCTCAAGCCTGATGGCGGTGACTGGCAGTCGATTGTCTCCAGCGACGCCAACGCCGGCTACTTCAACGTCGGCATGACCATTGCCGCCAGTGAGAACCTGACCATCGTGCCCAACCTGGCTATCGGCATGACCGATGACGCGCCTGATTTCACCTTCAGCCTGAAATTCCCGTACTACTTCTAAACGCCATACCTCCTACAGGGGATGGTGGGTTTAGGGAAAGGAAAAGCCCCGCCGCGATAAGGGTCGCGACGGGGCTTTTTTACCCGCCCTAGCGGATCTGGTGTTTGTGCAGCAACCGGTAGAACGTGGGCCGGGAAACTCCCAGCACTCGGGCAGCGACACTCAGGTTGTCGCTGTGCCGGTTCAGCACATCGCACAACGCCTGACGTTCGGCGCGGTGCTTGTAATCTTCCAGTGTAGCCATCGGCAATATGATTGCCTGGTGGCTTTGCAACCCCAGGTCGATCGCTTCGATTTGTCGCCCTTCGGCCAGTACCAACCCGCGCCGTACCCGGTTGGCCAACTCACGCACATTACCCGGCCATCCATGCTTGCCCATGGCGACCAGGGCATCCTCGCTGAAGCTACGCGGGCGACGTCCGGTTTCCTGGCTGTAGAAACGGGAGAAATGGTTGGCCAACATGCCCACATCGCCATGCCGTTCACGCAGGGGGGCGGTGGTCACTTGCAAGACATTCAGGCGGTAGTACAAGTCTTCGCGAAATGTGCCCTTCTCGATCGCCGCCTCCAGATCGATATGGGTCGCCGCCAGTACCCGCACATCCACCGGGATCGGCTGGCTGCCACCGACACGTTCTATGTGTTTTTCCTGGAGAAAACGCAGCAGGTTGGCTTGCAATTCCATCGGCAGATCGCCGATTTCATCGAGGAACAAGGTGCCGCCGTTGGCCGCTTCGATACGCCCGATCTTGCGCTGATGAGCGCCGGTGAACGCGCCCTTTTCATGACCGAACAGTTCGGACTGGATCAAATGTTCTGGAATCGCCCCGCAATTGATCGCCACAAACGGCTTGGCGTGGCGCTGGGATTGCCGGTGCAGGGTCTTTGCCACCAACTCCTTGCCGGTGCCACTGTCGCCACGGATCAGAATCGGCGATTCGGTGGGCGCCAGTTTAGCCAGCAACTTGCGCAACTCGCGGATCGGCCGGCTGTCGCCCAGCAGCTCATGTTCTGGCTCATCCACGTGGGCAATGCCTTTACCACGCAAGCGCGCCATGCCAAACGCACGACCGAGGGTGACCTGGACCCGCGACACATCAAATGGCAAGGTGTGAAAGTCGAAAAACCATTCACAGACAAAGTCGCCGACCTTCTGCAGACGCAGCACTTCGGGGCTGAGCACGGCAATCCATTCAGTACCGCTGCGGCTAATCAGCTCTTTAACCGCTTCGGGCCGCTGCAAGTGAGCGGGCTGCAGCCGTAACAATCCCACATCACAGGTACGATCCCCGAGGGCGTCCAAGGCACAGCTGTCGACATCCCACCCGGCCGCCCGCAAACCAGGTAATAACTGGTGGCAGTCATCACAGGGATCGACCACAAGTAAACGACGCAGTGGGGGTGTAACAATCATGACTATTCCTTGGCGTCAAAATCATTAAAGTTATTTAGAAACAACAGTTTGAGGCGACTGTTGATAACCCTAGCAAGATCTTGACACCCCCTTGTATCGTTTTGCGATAACACCCCCCTGAATACAGCATTTGGCGATCAGGCACCTTTGCACGGCGCTACTTCAATCTTTCATTCAGCTTTCAAATGGGCCTCTTACATGACGTTAATCACGAAAAGTTGAATTTTCTTGTTTTAAGATGTGACCCGTACCCCGTCATCGTGCATCAGTACAGGTACTAGCCGAACGGTAAGCCCAACCGACGGCACATCATTTGATTGGGCACTTAGAGAGAAGACCCCATGAACGCCCCGCTCCGTATCAACGAAGCTCTTTTGATCGCAGACCGTGCTTTCCAGCCCTTTCACTGCGTGGCCTGGGCCCCACAAGACGGGACTGGCGAATTGAGCCTGACCGTTATCGACCGCACCGAAAACCGTATTGGTCGCAAGCAGATTCCTTGCAGCACTTATTCCGATCCCAAGCAATTGGAAACCCTGCTGCTGCAAGCCCGCGCCGAACTCAATGGCGAAGGTTATCAACTACAGTCCTGGGCAATGCCTAAGTAAGCTCACGCGCTTACTGCAACTTTGTAAGTGCTGATCGGTTATTCGCTGACTGACGCATTTACTGTAGGAGCGAGCTTGTCTCCGGGCGGCTTTCCGACGAAAAACTTTAACAATGCCGCAGGGCACCAGGATGTATGCGGCACCCTCAGGTTTTTCGCGAGCAAGCTCGCTCCTACATTGGGTGAACATCGGGCACCTTGCGCGCTTCTCGCCCCAAGGAGCACCCCATGTCCGGATCAATGGCCCAGGCCTTCGCCCATAATTTTCTTGGGCACTCGCCCCGTTGGTACAAGGCCAGCATCCTCGCATTCCTGATTATCAACCCCCTGGTACTGTGGGTTTTCGGCCCGGTGGCGGCCGGGTGGCTACTGGTGGCAGAGTTCATTTTCACCCTGGCCATGGCGCTGCACTGCTACCCGTTGATGCCCGGTGGGCTGTTGATGGTCGAGGCGCTGTTGCTGCGCATGACCACGCCCCAGGCGCTGTACGACGAACTGCTGCACAACTTTCCGGTGATCCTGCTGCTGATGTTTATGGTGGCCGGCATCTACTTTATGAAGGACTTGCTGCTGTTTCTGTTTTCGCGCCTGTTACTCGGTGTGCGCTCCAAGGCGCTGTTGGGGCTGATGTTCTGCTTTTTGTCTGCCTTTCTGTCCGCTTTTCTCGATGCCTTGACTGTGACGGCGGTGATTATCAGCGCCGCCGTGGGGTTCTATTCGGTCTATCACCGCGTGGCCAGTGGCAACGATCCGCGCCAGGACAGTGAATTTAGCGACGACCAACAGTTGCCCACCTTGCACCACGCCGACCTTGAGCAGTTCCGCGCGTTTCTGCGCAGCCTATTGATGCATGGCGCCGTCGGCACAGCCCTGGGTGGCGTGTGCACCTTGGTGGGCGAGCCACAGAACCTGCTGATCGGCCATGAGATGGGTTGGAACTTCAGCGAGTTCTTCCAGCGGATTGCTCCGGTATCCCTGCCCGTGTTGGTCGCCGGTCTGGCCACCTGCGTCCTGCTGGAAAAGTTGCGCTGGTTTGGCTACGGCACGCTGCTGCCGGATAACGTACGCCAGGTGCTGGCCAACTACGCCCGTGAAGACAATGCCGAGCGCACGCCACGCCAGCGTGCGGCGCTGATTGTCCAGGGCTTGGCGGCGCTGATCCTGATCGCCGGCCTGGCCTTTCATATCGCCGAAGTAGGCCTGATCGGCTTGCTGGTGATTGTGCTGATCACCGCCTTTACCGGGATTACCGAAGAGCACCGCATCGGCAATGCCTTCAAGGACGCCCTGCCCTTTACCGCGTTGCTGGTGGTGTTTTTTGCCGTGGTGGCGGTGATTCATGATCAACAACTGTTCACCCCATTGATCCAATGGGTGCTGGCCCTGCCCGCCGAACAACAACCGGGCATGCTGTTTATTGCCAATGGCCTGTTGTCCGCGATCAGCGATAACGTGTTTGTGGCGACGATCTACATCACCGAGGTCAAGCAGGCGTTTGTGTCCGGCCATATGAGCCGCGAGCACTTCGAGACCCTGGCCATTGCGATCAATACCGGGACCAACCTGCCCAGCGTGGCGACGCCCAATGGCCAGGCGGCGTTCCTGTTCTTATTGACGTCGGCGATTGCACCGCTGATTCGCCTGTCCTACGGGCGCATGGTGTGGATGGCGCTGCCGTATACGGTGGTGATGGGTGTGCTGGGCTGGTACGGGGTCAGTTACTGGCTGTGAAGGGATGGCGAGCGCTCAAGCGCTCGCCAGGATAAACCGCTCAATCGCCTGGGCCGCGCCGTCCTCGACATTGCTGCCAGTGACCACATTGGCCTGACGCTTGACCGCCTCTTCGGCCTGGCCCATGGCAATCGACAGCCCGGCGACATGAAACATCGCCGGGTCATTGCCGCCATCGCCGATAGCCGCCGTTTGCTCCAGCGCCACCCCAAGATGGGCTGCCAGGGTTTTCAGGGCATCGCCCTTATTGGCCTGCATTGCCGTGACATCGAGATAGACCGGCTGCGAACGCGACACCTGCGCCAGCCCCTGGACCTTGGGCTGCAATTGCGCCTCCAGTTCAATCAGCAGTTGCGTGTTGTTACTGGCAGCGACGATCTTATCGATCCGTTCCAGGAACGGCTCGAAACTCTCCACCACCACGGGCGCGTACCCCAGGCCGTGTTGCTCACGCGGCACCATGGGACCGCTGGCGTCTCGTAACAGCCAGTCGCCATCGGCAAACACCCAGACTTCCACATCCGGATGCGGGGAAAACAGCGCCAGTGCTACCAGGGCCGCTTCCGCTGGCAAGTGGTGAGCCACCAGGATGCTGCCGTCCGGATTGACCAGGGTGCCACCATTAAAGCCTGCTGTTGGCACATCGACGCCCAGGGCTTCGATCTGCTGCAGCATGGCCTTGGGCGGCCGCCCGGTGGCGAGGCTGAAAAACACCCCGGCGTCGCGCAACGCACGCACCGCGTCAATGGTGCGCTGGCTCAGGCTGTGATCGGGCAGCAACAGGGTGCCGTCCATATCACTCAACAAAAATCGGATGGGGTGAATCGTCGCCTCACTCATCCCAGGCTATGCCAGGCACGGCCATCACGGGCCAGCAATGCATCCGCCGCTGCGGGGCCGTCTTCGCCTGCCTTGTAGGCCTCAATTCCATCGTCCTCCTTCCAGGCATCGAGGAACGGCTGCACGGCACGCCAGCCATTTTCGATGTTGTCGGCGCGCTGGAACAACGTCTGGTCACCGGTCAGGCAGTCATAGATCAACGTTTCATAGCCAGTGGAAGGCTGCATCTCGAAGAAATCCTTGTAGGCAAACCCTAGCTGGATGTTGGCCATGTCCAGGGTCGGCCCGGGCTTTTTCGCCAGCAGGTCGAACCACATGCCTTCATTGGGCTGGATCTGGATCTTCAGGTATGTCGGCTTGAGTTCGTCGACTTCGGTGTCGCGGAACTGCGCATAGGGCGCCGGCTTGAAGCAGATGACGATTTCGGTGTCGCGCACGCTCATGCGCTTGCCGGTACGCAGGTAGAACGGCACGCCGACCCAGCGCCAGTTATCGATCATCACCTTCAGCGCCACGAAGGTCTCGGTGCTGCTGTCGGGTGCGACATTCGCCTCTTCCCGGTAGCCCGGCAGTGACTTGCCGCCGATCTCGCCGGCGCTGTACTGGCCACGCACCGAGTTGGCCCGCGCATCCGCAATCGACCATGGGCGCACGGCACCAATCACCTTGGCCTTCTCGCCACGCACCGCGTCGGCGCCAAAGGCCGCCGGCGGCTCCATGGCAATCATTGCCAGCAGCTGGAACAGGTGATTGGGCACCATATCGCGCAAGGTCCCGGTGTTTTCGAAGAAACTGCCCCGGGTTTCCACACCGACGGTTTCGGCAGCGGTGATCTGCACGTGGTCGATGTAGTGGTTGTTCCAGAACGCTTCGAACAGCACGTTGGAGAAACGGCTGATCAGAATGTTCTGCACCGTCTCCTTGCCCAGGTAATGGTCGATGCGATAGATCTGTTTTTCGCTCATGACCTTGAGCAGGCAGGCGTTCAGCGCCTCGGCCGTGGCCAGGTCGGAGCCGAATGGTTTTTCGATCACCACGCGGCGGAAAGCCTCGGGGCTTTCCTCCAGCAGGTTGGCCCGGCCCAGGCGCTGCACCACTTCACTGAAGAAGCGCGGCGCAGTGGCCAGGTAGAACACCGCATTGCCAGTGCCACTGTCGGCGATCTTCTGTGCGATATCGGCATAGGTGCCGTCATCGAGAAAATCCCCCTGCACGTAGCTGATGCCCTTGGCCAACTGGGCCCACAACTGTGGGTCCAGTGCATGTTCGGCATTGCCCTTGACCTTGCTCGCCGCTTCGGTGCGGATGAAGTCTTCGAGTTTCTTGGCGAAGTCGGCATCGCTGATAGCGTTGTGATCCACCCCGACAATCCGCAGCCCATCGCCCAACAGGCCATCGCGACTGAGGTTGTACAGCGCCGGCATCAGCAGGCGCTTGACCAGGTCGCCATGGGCGCCGAACAGGAACAAGGTAGTGGGTGGAGCGGGTTCGGCCTTGGGTTTCTTGCCGTTGGCCGTCATTTTTTGGAAGTCTCCACATGGCCGCCGAAGCCGAAGCGCATGGCCGACAGCAACTTGTCACCGTAAGTGCTTTGCTGACGCGAGCGGAAACGGGCGAACAACGAGTTGGACAGCACCGGCACCGGCACCGATTGCTCCATGGCCGCTTCAATGGTCCAGCGCCCTTCACCGCTGTCGGCCACGGAACCTGAATAACCGTCGAGCTTGGGGTCGGTCGCCAGGGCATCGGCGGTCAGGTCCAGCAGCCAGGAGGAAACCACGCTGCCACGACGCCAGACTTCGGCAATGTCGGCCACGTTCAGGTCAAAACGCTGGTCTTGCGGCAGGTTTTCCGAGTTCTTGGTCTTGAGGATGTCAAAGCCTTCGGCAAACGCCTGCATCATTCCGTATTCGATGCCGTTGTGGATCATCTTCACGAAATGCCCGGAGCCGGCGGGGCCTGCATGGATGTAGCCACGCTCGGCGCGATCATCAGTGGCGGTACGGTCCTTGGTGCGTGGGATATCGCCCAGGCCTGGCGCGAGGGTGGCGAAGATCGGGTCCAAGTGCTTGACGGTCTCGGCGTCGCCGCCAATCATCATGCAGTAGCCACGCTCCAGGCCCCAGACGCCACCGGACGTCCCGACGTCCACGTAGTGCAGGCCTTTTTCCGCCAGGGCCTTGCCGCGACGCACGTCGTCTTTATAGAAGGTGTTGCCGCCGTCGATGATCACATCGCCGGCTTCCATCAGTTCGCTGAGGTCGTTGATCGTGGTTTCGGTCGCCTCGCCCGCCGGCAGCATGACCCAGATCGCCCGCGGTTTTTGCAGGCCGGCAACCAGGGCAGCGAGGTCGGCAACGCCGGTCGCACCCTCTTCGCTCAAGCCTTTGACGAATGCTTCATTGCGGTCGTAGACCACGGTGGTATGCCCATTGAGCATCAAGCGGCGCGCAATATTCCCGCCCATGCGGCCTAGTCCGATAATCCCCAGTTGCATGTGTTGATGCTCCTAACTACAAATCAAAAAAATGTGTGACACAGTTTATAGCGCAATGAGGGATTAGTCCGGCGCCAATCGCACTAGTTTCATCAGAAAAAGTGGCCATCCTTTCACCATCACCCCCGGAAAAGTCACATCGACCGTGAAAAATAAAAAAGTTCCATTGAGACAAAAAAGAAATCAGAATCGCCCCTGACTCCTGCCAAGCGCCTTCAATCACGCGCTCTGGCACCGCAATACACCGGCTATTTGCGAGGTAAGCAATGCGCACTGCACAGATGACACGCCCGCCACAGACCCTTTACGTGACCGTGCGCCGCGACGAACTGCGCCAGTTGAAAGACGAACGTGAACAGTTGCAGCAGGAAGTGCTACGTCTGCGTGCGCAGTTGCAGGCCCAGCTCACGAATCAAGCCATCACCTGCTGACCCTTTGCAGGAGCCGGCAAGGATTGCCACCTCGGATCCAACTCACAAAGTTTTCACCCGCCCTTCCCGATAATCCCCCGCCAGAACGCCGCCTCACGCATGGGCGGTGGTAATTATTGGGTTGGAGCGCTGCATGGCGATGTTCAAACGCAGCACGAAGTCTGCAAAAGGGTTTGATTGGGCCGGCCTTGGCTGGATGTTCCTGTTTTTCTGGTATTTCTCAGGCATTACCCAACTGCTGATCCAACTGACCGGCACTTCCGGTTTCAGTGGTTTCCGCCAGGCGTTCTTCATGAGCGCATTGTGGTTGGCGCCCATGCTTCTCTTCCCACATCGCACCCGGCTGCTGGCCGCGTTGATCGGCGTGGTGTTGTGGGCCTGTTCCATGGCCAGCCTGGGCTATTTCTTTATTTACCAGCAGGAATTTTCCCAGAGCGTCATCTTCATCATGTTCGAGTCGAACATCTCTGAAGCCGGCGAGTACGCCACCCAATATTTTGCTTGGTGGATCGTGCTGGCCTTCATTGCCCACACCGCCCTGGCCATTTTCCTGTGGACCCGCGTGCGCCCGGTCTATCTGCCAAGGGGCCGGGCAATGGTCG
Source organism: Pseudomonas sp. FH4 (assembly GCF_000510915.2). Taxonomy (NCBI): domain Bacteria; kingdom Pseudomonadati; phylum Pseudomonadota; class Gammaproteobacteria; order Pseudomonadales; family Pseudomonadaceae; genus Pseudomonas; species Pseudomonas sp. FH4. The sequence goes on from NZ_AOHN01000021.1 coordinate 44,994, forward strand.
CGGCGACCGCGATTGTGCTGGCGATTGTTGGTTATCCGCTGGTCAAGCAGATCGCCACCAACGACACCCTGGAGCGGGCCATCGATGGTTTCGAAACCCGTGTCGAACCGGCTGTACCGTGGCAGATGATCGTCGCCTATCGTCGCTACACCCAGCAACTGAATAACATGCAGGGCATGCTCGACAACGCCAGCAAGATCCCACCCCTGAGCAACTTCAAGGACAGCATGGCCGGCCAGCCGTCGACCCTGGTCCTGGTGATCGGCGAGTCCACCAACCGCCAGCGCATGAGCCTCTACGGCTACCCACGCAAGACCACCCCGGAGCTGGACAAGCTGCGCGACCAACTGGACGTCTTCGACAACGTCATCACCCCGCGCCCCTACACCATCGAGGCGCTGCAACAGGTGCTGACCTTTGCCGACGAAGAGCACCCGGACCTGTACCTCAAGACCCCGTCCATCGTCAGCATGATGAAACAGGCCGGCTACAAGACCTTCTGGATCACCAACCAGCAGACGATGACCAAGCGCAATACCATGCTCACCACGTTCTCCGAACAGGCCGACGAGCAGGTGTACCTCAATAACAACCGCAACCAGAACGCCCGCCAGTACGATGGCGATGTGCTGGAGCCGTTCTCCAAGGCCCTCGCCGACAAGGCCGAGCGCAAGCTGATCGTGGTGCACCTGTTGGGCACCCACATGAGTTATCAGTACCGCTACCCGCCGAGCTTCAACACGTTTACCGACCGTCAGGGCGTCCCGGACGGTGTGAACGATGATCAACTGCCGACCTACAACAGCTATGACAACGCGGTGCGCTACAACGATTTCGTGGTGTCGAGCCTGATCAAGGACTACGCCAAGACCGACCCCAATGGGTTCCTGCTCTACCTGTCCGACCACGGCGAGGATGTGTTCGACTCGGCAGGCCACGACACCCTGGGCCGCAACGAAGGCAAGCCGACGGCGCCGATGTACACCATTCCCTTCATGACCTGGGCGTCGCCAAAGTGGCGCGCCACCCACGACTGGAATATGCAAGGCGACGTGCAACGGCCCTACAGTAGCTCGCAGCTGATTCACACCTGGGCCGACCTGGCGGGCCTGAGCTTCGACGAATTGGACCGCAGTCGCAGCCTGGTCAGCGATAGCTTCAAGCCACGGCCGTTGTTGATTGGCGATCCCTACCAGCGTCCGCAGAAGGCCTTGATCGACTTCAGCCTGATCAAGCCCAAGGCCAGCACCGCCCCAAGGAATGTGGTGCAGAAGTAACCCCCTCCGCACGCCATCCAAAGCTAACCGTCCCGTTAACTTTGGATGTTCTTGACGTTAATTCCCACTTAATAAGTTTCCTACAGACTATTCCCATAAATCTGATCAGGGACGGTGCAGATACCGATCACTTTTAATGGGAATACATGCGATGAAACTTTCAGCCTTGATGCTCGCCGGCCTGCTGGGCCTGACCTCCGTTGCCGCCTTCGCCGAAGGCGGCTCGGATCGCGTGAAGGAGCATTTCAACAACTTCAGCTTTATCCAGGAGCAGACCCGCAGCAGCACCGAGCAAACTGCGGCCGCCGATACCAAGGGTGCTAAATCCGGATCCGCCGAACAGGCGCGGGACACCGAGCAACCCAAGAGCTGATGCACTGAGTACTACCCGGCACCATTGTGCTCCGATGGTGAAGGTTAACTTGGCGCCCTGTATCGGGCGCTTTTTTTTGCCCGATGATTCCCATGCTTCGCGTGAAAACCATCAGCATTGATTAGAGCGCCTTGCTCCAGAACAACATGCGGCCATGGGCTGGGTCGAATACCGAATCATCAAAACCAAACTTGCGGTATGACGCCTGTGCCACTGGATTACCTTCCAGCACCTCCAGGGTGATCTTGCAGCAACCGCGCTGACGGGCGATTTCCTCGACCTTTTGCAGCATTTTCTGGCTCAGGCCCAAGCCACGAAATTGCTCCATGACCACCACATCATGCACGTTGACCAGCGGACGACAGGCGAAGGTCGAGAAACCTTCGAAGCAATTCACCAGCCCGGCCGGCTCACCGCCGACAAAGGCCAGCACGCTGAATGCATGGGGACGCTTGGCCAACTCAGCCGGCAGTTGCGCCAACAGATCGGCGGACAAGGCCTTGCCCCCGCCCATGGGGTCTTGTGCGTAGTGATTGAGCAACAGGCCGATGGCCTCGGCCTGTACGGGGTTGCTGTAGCTGGCTTGCAGCACCAGTATTTCTGCGGCTTCCATTTCCTTCCTCGATAGCAGATAGGCAGGGATCACCTCCCCGCAAAACCTCGATTGTAAGCGGGCTGTAGGCCATAGATGAAGGAGATTAATGACAGGTTGGTGCAGGAAAGTGCGATCGCGCTTTCAATCGACAGAAGATGGCTCAAGGCCATTATCTACCAAAGCGCTGCAGCTGCATTTCTTGCAAGCGACTGAGGGTCCGGCGGAACGCAAACTCCAGGTAACCCTCGGTATAAAGCGACACCAAGGGCACCTTGGCCTCGATATACAACGGTACTTTACGGTCGTAACACTCATCGACCAGGGCGATAAAGCGCCGCACGCTGTCGTCGTGCACAGACAGTTGCGGTAACTCACGATCCCCCGCATCCACACGCTGGGCACCGTCTTCGGTGCCGCGGGCGATACGTCCGGGACGCTGCTGTGCACTCAAGCTGGGGACTTCGCCGAGTAATATGGCGCTGTAGCGATCACACAGCTGCATGAAATCCATGGCCGCCAGCGGTTGCTCGCACAAGTCAGCGTAACGGCACCACAGCACCGTCTCGCACGACTGCACCGTGGCAATACTGCGCGAACCCACGACAACCGGCGCAGCGCTGCAGGCTTGCCCCTCGCTCAAGCGCGCAAAGACCTGTGCCAATGCCTGAGGCTCATCCACCCAGTAGCGCTGCTCAGCGGTTCCCGGATGCAAGCGGTGATCTTCACTCCCGGCGACCGGCACCACCTGCATATGGGCCTTGATCGCCTCAATGGCCGGCAGGAAACGCTCACGGTTGAAACCGCCGGTGTACAACTGCTCCGGCGGTTGGTTGGAGGTGCAGACCATCACCACCCCTTCGTCGAACATCACCTGGAACAGGCGCCCCAGAATGATCGCGTCACCGATGTCATTGACGAACAGTTCGTCAAAACACAACACCCGCACGTCCCCGGCCAATTCACGGGCCAGGGCCTGCAAAGGATCGGGGGTGCCGGTCAACTGGAACGAGCGCTGGTGCACCCAGCCCATGAAGTGATGAAAGTGCTGGCGCCGCGCAGGCACCCGCAGGCTCTGATAGAACTGATCCATCAGCCAGGTCTTGCCACGCCCCACCGGCCCCCAGAGGTAAACCCCGGTGACCGGTGTTTCGGCGCTTTGGTGCAGCGCCGCATGGCATGCCTGCAACGCCTCGACCGCCTGGCGTTGCGCATCGTCAGCCACAAAACCATTGGCCAGGGCCTGCTGGTAGGCGGCCAGGGGTGAGTCAAACGTCATGCGAGGCTTTTGCTGACCACCTCGAACACATCGCTGGACAACTCGCCCGAACCCCGGATGCGCTCAAGCTCGGCCTTCATCAGCGCCTGGCGGGCGCTATCGTATTTGCGCCAGCGAGTCAGCGGCGCCAACTGCCGCGAGGCAATCTGCGGGTTGAAGGCATTGAGCTCGATCACCAGATCAGCCAGGAAGCGATAGCCCGAGCCATCGGCGGCGTGGAAGTTGATCAGGTTCTGCCCGGCGAATGCACCGACCAGAGCACGTACCTTGTTCGGGTTCTTGAGGGTGAACGCCGGGTGTTGCATCAGCGTTTTGACCCGCGCAAGGCCGCCTGGCAACGCACTGCCAGCCTGGACGCTGAACCATTGGTCCATGACCAGCGGGTTGTCCTTGAAGTTCTCGGCAAACACTTGCAGGGCCTTGGCCTTCTCGGCGTCGAACGGCGAATTGACCAGCACCGCCAGGGCCGTCAGGCGTTCGGTCATGTTGTCACAGGCGTCGAACTGCTCCAGGGTCGCGGCCAGCACTTCAGGCTTGCCACTGAGCATCACGTAGGACAGCGCAATATTCTGCAAGGCGCGGCGTGCAAAGTGCTCGGCCGTTGCCACGTAAGGCGTCTTGCGCGACAGGTCGCGATTGGCCTGGTAACGCAGCCACAGGCCTTCGAACAGGTTGTCGGCCAACTGCTTGCGCGCAAACTCGCGGGCGGTATGGATGGCTTCGACGTCGGCCACTTCGCTGATTTCGGTCAGGTAGGCTTCGCCCGGCAACGAAAGCATTTCCGCGACCATGGCCTGGTCCAGGCTGTCGTCGCTCAACACGCTGCGCAGCGCGCTGATCAGGCGCGGGTCCAGGACCAGGGGCTTGCCCTGCTGGTGTTGGCCGATCAGTTCCTGCAACACCTGCACCGCCAGTTGCTGGCCGGCATCCCAGCGATTGAAACCGTCGCTGTCGTGCTGCATCAGGAACATCAACTGGTCGCGGCTGTAGGGGAAGCTCAGCTTCACCGGTGCCGAGAAGCCACGCAGCAGCGACGGCAACGGCTGCTCAGCGATATCAACGAAGGTAAACGTCTGCTCGGCCTCAGTCACCGACACCACCCGCGACGTACCCTGCGCAGCCGCTTCACCGGCCAGGCGCAACGGCAGGTCAGCACCGTTGGCGCCCAGCAGGCCCAGGGCCACGGGAATCACGAACGGCAGCTTTTCCACGTTATCCGGGGTTTGCGGGCAGCTCTGGCGGAAGGTCAGGCTGTAGGTCTTGGCTGCGGCATCGTAGGACTCGCTCACCGCCAGACGTGGCGTACCGGCCTGGCTGTACCAGCGCTTGAACTGGGTCAGGTCGGTGCCATTGGCGTCTTCCATGGCCTTGATGAAGTCATCGCAGGTCACGGCCTGGCCGTCGTGGCGCTCAAAGTACAGGTCACTGCCTTTGCGGAAACCTTCGGCGCCGAGCAAGGTATGGATCATGCCCACTACTTCCGAGCCCTTTTCGTACACGGTCAGGGTGTAGAAGTTGGAAATCTCGATAAAGCTGTCAGGGCGCACGGCGTGAGCCATCGGTCCTGCGTCTTCGGCGAACTGGTGGGTACGCAGGTAAGCCACATCCTGGATCCGCTTGACGGTGGCCGAGTTCATGTCGGCGGAGAAATGCGAATCCCGGAATACCGTGAAGCCTTCCTTGAGCGACAGTTGGAACCAGTCGCGGCAGGTCACGCGGTTGCCCGACCAGTTGTGGAAATACTCGTGGGCGACGATCGCTTCGACCCGCTGATGCGCGGCGTCGGTCGCCGTCTCGGCGCGGGCCAGCACCGCGCTGGAGTTGAAGATATTCAGGCCCTTGTTTTCCATGGCGCCCATGTTGAAGTCGTTCACGGCCACGATCATGAAGATATCCAGGTCGTATTCGCGACCGTAGACCTCTTCATCCCAGCGCATGGACTTCTTCAGGCTGTTCATGGCGTGCTGGCACTTGTCGATGTTTTCCGGCTCGACATAGATGCGCAACGCGACGGTGCGCTGGCTCATGGTGGTGAAGGTGTCTTCGACGCACCACAGGTCGCCGGCCACCAGGGCGAACAGGTAGGCCGGTTTCTTGAAAGGGTCTTCCCAGGTCGCCCAGTGCCGGCCGTCTTCGCCGGGGCCGCTGGCAATCGGGTTGCCGTTGGACAGCAGCACCGGATAGCTGTGCTGCTCGGCGATCACGGTGGTGGTGAACGTGCTCATCACGTCCGGGCGATCCAGGTAATAAGTGATCTTGCGAAAGCCCTCGGCCTCGCATTGGGTGCAGAACATGCCGCTGGATTTGTACAGGCCTTCCAGGGCGGTGTTGGTTTGCGGGTGGATGCGTACGCTGGTATCGACCGTAAAGGTGTCGCTGGCCGGGTGCAAGGTCAGGTGGCTGTCAGTCAACTGGTAGTCGTCGACGCTCAGTTCCCGGTCGCCCAGGGTCACGCTCAACAGCTCCAGTTGCTGGCCGTCCAGTACCAGTGGCGGCAAGCCGGCGCCGCGCTCGGGATTGCGGCGCATCACCAGCTGCGCGTGGACCAGGCTGTGGTCCTCGAACAACTCGAAGGTCAGGTGGGTCTCGTCGATCAGGTACTCGGGCGCCTGATAGTCCTTCAGGTGAATCATCTTCGGTTGTTCGGTGCGCATGCGTGAAATCCTTCTACTGATGCACGGCGAGCTGGTAAGCCGTGTATTTACGAATATTGATAACGCCGGTATCGAAGATCAGGTATTGGCCCTTGATCCCCAGCAGCGTGCCTTCGGCAATCGGGTTCTTGTCCAGGTTGAAGCTGACGATCTTGGCCGGATATTGCTCCACCGGGTAGCGGATTTCGAGGGGTTCGATATCGGTTACCGGTTGGATGGCCTGCAGGCCAAAGCGTTCCTGCAATTGCAGCAGGCCATCGGCGCAGGAGACGAACAGCTCGTCGCGTACCTGCTTGAGGTCCACCGCCGCCGCGTCGCCCTTGAGCAACGCGCGCCAGTTGGTCTTGTCGGCCACTTGGCTGCGCAACACGTCCTCGACGAAGCCCGATTGCTGGCGTGTGGCCACGCGCATGATCGGCAGCGCCTGGCTTGCACCCTGGTCCAGCCAGCGCGTGGGCAACTGGGTGGCGCGGGTGATGCCGACCTTGATCCCCGACGAATTCGCCAGGTACACCACATGGTCGGTCATGCAGAATTTTTCGCCCCAGGCCGGGTCGCGGCAAGTGCCGGCATCAAAATGGCAGCGCTCGGGGCTCATGATGCACAGGTCGCACTGGGCCAGCTTGGTCATGCACGGGTAGCAATAGCCCTGGCTGAAGCTGGTCTTGGTCTTGCGTCCGCAATGGGTGCAATGGATCGCACCGAGGTATTCCAGGCGCACATGCGTGCCGATCAACGGGTTGACCGGCACCTCGGTATCGCCCAGGCGAAAAGCGTATTGAACGGTCGGCGAACCCAGTTGCGCCGACATCTTGCTGACTGCACCACGGCCAATCTCAATCAATGGATGGCATCCGACTTGAACAGGATGTTTTCCACCGGGGTCGACTTCGATTGGCATTCCTGCGGGCCCATATAGCCGGTGCGCTGGTCTTCCGGCAGGTTTTGCAGCTCCCAGGCGATCATCGCCTGCAGGGACAGCTCGCGCTGTTCGGCGGTGAGCTTACGGCCATCGGACCATTTGCCGATTTCCACGGCGAGCTTGAGGCTCTGGTAGATATCCGGGGTGATGTTTTCGATCATTTCAGCAAAAGAGGACATAAGACTCTTCCTTAACAAATTAGAAGGTTTACTGGGCCTGCCTGTGACGGCTGTACAAGCCGCCCAGCAAGCCCGTCAGGCATCCGACCAGCAAGCCGCCGACATGGGCCGCATTGGCGATTTCGCCGAAACCGATCATCGAGACCAGCCCCGACAGGCAAAGCAACAACCACACCAGCATCATCACCAGCACGCCACGCGGCAGGCGATACGCCGGGTTGGGCGCGAGCATCTGGTAGATCCAGCAATGGCCCAGCAGGCCGTACAGCACGCCAGACAAACCACCGAACAGGCCAGGCCCGCCAAAAGTGTATTGCGCGTAGTTGGACGCCAGGCTGAACAGCAGGGTCAGGCCCAGCAGGTTGATACTGCCCTGGCGCGACTCGATGCGCCGCCCCAGTTCCCAGTACCACATGCCGTTCATGGCCAGGTGCAGGATGCCGAAGTGGATCAGCATCGGCGTCACCAACCGCCACCACTGCCCCGCCGCCAGGCTGTCGGCCAGGGGGGTGAAGTACAGGTATTCACCGGCCACGTGGAAATTCAGGAAAGTCAGCCAGCTCATGGTTTGCAGGTTATCGCCAAGCAGGGTCAGCACAGCGACGATCAGGCTCAGCAGCAATACACCGGCCGTCAGTGGGCTGTGGCGCAATTGCTGGAGAAAACCGGGACGCTTGGCCATCTGTTCCTGGGGAATATCCAGCTGCTGGTCCGGGTCGCCGGCAGGAAAGCGTTGATACAGGCTGCGCACGTCCTCGCTGATCGCGTCCGGCACCCACAGCACTTGCTCGCCGGCCTCTTCGCTGACGCGATGGGGCACCTGCATGCGCTGCAACAGCTTGACGAAGCCGCCCAGGTCCACATTCAGCGGCAAACGTAAAACCGCCACACTACTCATGAAATCACCTCGGGGCGCTCGACATCGACCCAGACAAACTTGTTCGGATCGAGGCGGGTTTCCTGGTCCAGTCGGTACGCTACCAGCTTGCCGTACAGCACTGCGCTGTAGTCCAGGCAGGCCAGGTTCGAGCGAATCGGCGCCGGTTTGCCACTGCGCCAGTAGTGGCCGACGAACAACAGCGGTTCATCGACGCCATAGCGCAGCAGGGAATTTTTCTCGCTCGACGACAGCGGCGTACGCGCCACAGGGTCGGGCAAGGCATCGGGCTGGAACACGATATCGCCGTAGGTTTTCGGATCGTCTTCCCAGAATTTGGTGCGAAAGAACGAGCGGGTCAGCCCGTCGCCGCCGGTCAGCGTCAGGCCGTCCGGCAGGCGCATGTCGGTGCCGCGCAGCAGGCGGTCGAAGGCGTTGCAGGCAAAACTGCCAGGTACCGCTGCGGCCTGCAGGAAGTGCTCGTCGATACAGCCGTCCGGGAATTGCCCGCGCAGCGGTTCGATCAGCCCCGAATCCCAGCAGGCGTGTACCACCCGGAAACGCCCGGCGTCGACAAACAACGGCATGTCGTAGAACCAGCCGAGGAAGTCGTGCCAGTCAGCCGGATGGTGTTCGAACTGGGTCAAAGTCTCGTGGATCAGCCGCGCATGGCGTGGCGAATGCTCACGCACGTACTGCTTGCCACTGCCAGGCGGCGCCAATGTGCTCCAGCCCAGGGCGTTGAATTCATGGTTGCCCATGATGCACAGCGCCTGGCCGGCTTCGGCCATGTCATGGACGATATGCAGCGCCTCGCGAATGCGCGGGCCACGGTCGATGATATCGCCGAGGAATACCGCCATGCGTGAAGGATGGCGCCAGGTGCCGCCCTGCTTGTGGTAACCCATCTGGTCGAGCAGGTGCTCAAGGGTATGAGCGCAACCGTGCACGTCACCAATCAGGTCGTAGCTACGCGCGGGATCGAGCATCAGTCGCCTCCACCCCCCAAGCGGCTGCCCCAGCCCAGCTTGGTGCGGCACACTTCGTAGTAGTTGTGATCCAGCGGGTGAATCAACCGCAACTTCTGCGCCTTTTTGCTTACGGTGATAGTGTCACCGGGGGCGCAGGTAAAGTGGTTCTGCCCGTCACAGGAGACTTGCGGGTAGATCTGCATGTCTTTGGAAACCACGATTTTCAGCTCACTGTTGCCATCGACCACAATCGGCCGGCTGGACAACATATGGGGGTACATCGGCACGATCACAATGGCATCGAGCTTGGGATGCATGATCGGCCCGCCCGCCGACAGCGCGTAGGCCGTGGAACCGGTGGGCGTGGCGACGATCAGGCCGTCAGCCTTCTGGCTGCACACGAACTGGCCGTCGATGTACAGCTCGAACTCGATCATCCGCGTCGATTTGCCAGGGTGCAGCACCACATCATTGAGGGCATCGCCCTGGCCGATGGCTTCGCCGTGGCGACGCACTTCGGCTTGCAGCAGGAAGCGGTTTTCCACCAGGTAATGACCGTCCAGCACCTTGGCCACTTCGACTTCCAGGTCGTCGGGGCGGATATCGGTGAGGAACCCCAGGCTGCCCCGGTTGATCCCCAGCACCGGCACGTTATGCCGCGCCAGGGCCCGGGCTGCGCCGAGCAGGCTGCCGTCGCCGCCGACCACGATCACCATGTCACAGACTTCACCGAGCATTTTGCGCGACGAGGTCTGCAGGCCGTGGCCTGGCAGAATCTCGGCGATGGTGTCTTCGAGGATCACATGCAGGTGGCGCTCAAGCAGAAACTTTTTCAGCCGGCGGACGGTGTCCAGAACCTGGGTACTGCCCAGGCGACCGATGATGCCGATATTGCGAAATTGCTCCATGGGGCTCCTGCGGGGTTTGGGTCTGGCAAAAAGAACGATTATGGGCGAAAGGCCGCGTTAGACAAAATCCTTTGTCGCCCCAGGGCCCAGACGACAACGGTTCTCAACATCCGCGACGGTCACGCGGCGAGTCGGAAACAGCTATGCTCGGACCATGAATCCGTTTCCCGCCTTGCATCATTTGCCCCGTCAACTACGTCATCCCGAGGTGCGGGACCTGGCGTGGGTGATCCTCGCCCCGCCGATGCTGGAACAGACACCCTGGCCCCAGCGTCATCCCCTGGCCGGCAGCGACTGGGTACAGCAACCCGCGGCACTGGAGCAATGGCTCAAGCAACTGGACCAGGACAGCAGCGCCCTGCTGCATTGGCTGAGCCTGGCCCGTACCCGGCGCCTGGGCCTGTATTACGAGCGCCTTTGGCAGTTTGCGGTGCAACATGCCCCAGGCGTGCAATTGCTGGCGGCCAACCTGCCGATCCGCCAGGCCGGGCATACCCTGGGCGAGCTGGACATGCTGCTGCGCGACCGCGACGGCGTGCATCACCTGGAACTGGCGATCAAACTCTACCTCGGCCCCCAGGACGGCAGCGGCCAGGACACGGCACAGTGGCTGGGCCCTGGCTGCCATGACCGACTGGATCGCAAACTGGCGCATCTGGCTGACCATCAACTGCCCATCTCGGCCAGGGCGGAAAGTCGCGAGGTACTGGCGGCGCTGGATATCCAACAGTTCGATGCCCATCTGTGGCTGGGAGGCTACTTGCTGTACCCCTGGCCCGGCGAGGCTGGGCCGCCCCTTGGCGCCCACCCCCAGCACTTGCGGGGGCGCTGGTTGCATCAGCGTGACTGGCTGGATTTTATCCGCAACAGTCCAGCGGGCCGCTGGCAGCCGCTGCCCCGCCATGCCTGGCTTGCACCGGCGCATTACCCTGCCGGGGAAATCTGGAGTGAAGAACAGATGCAGCGCTGGCTGGCCGACCTTGACCCGATGGCGCCGGCACAGTTGTTGGTGCGGATGATTCCGAACGGCGGGGACTGGGAGGAAGCGGAACGGCTGTTTCTGGTGGCGGATCTTTGGCCGAATGTGCCGGGGGCGGGTTGATATTTGTGGGGTGGGTTTGCGGGCCTCAGCGCTACAGACTATCAATATGCCGATAATCGACCTGCAACCCGGCAGCCAGCTCCCGAGCCCGCCCCAGCCGGATCGGCCCACGTTCGATATCCACCAACAACCCCGGACAATCCAGCAGCGGTAATGGACCGATATCCTTGAGCCGGCCATCGGTCATCACCAGCAACCGTTGCTGCTCGGCCGGGTAGCGCTGACGGCGGGCCTTGAGCCAGTGCCCGGCCTCGGTCAATGCCGCCAGCAGCGGTGTACCACCACCGGCGCCCAACGCTTGCAACCAGCGGCCCAAATCTTTGGCGGCCTTCAAGCCTTGTACCTGCCAGCTCGGCACTTGCCCGCTCACCGTCAACAACGCCAATCGCGCGCGCTGGCGATAAGCATCGTCAAACACCTGGGCAAGCACGCCTTTGGCGTCACTCAAGGCTTGATGGCGACGGGTAGACGCCGACGCATCGACAATCACCAACCACAGTTCATGGGGCGAACGACTGCGCAGTCGATACACCAGGTCTGCCCGACGTTGCGGCCGCCCGCCGAGCAAGGTCGCCGGCCAGTTGACCGAGCCCTCGGCGCCATTGCGTGCCCGCCCCTGCCTGCCCTTGTCCAGTCGACCCGCCTTGGGCCGGGCATCCGCCCCCACGTCAGGCCGGGGGCGAATGCCTAGGGCTTTTTTGGCCAGGCCGGCACTTCACGCCGGGCGCCCATGGCTTGCGCAGGCGCAGGCATTTCGCCCCACTGGCCCTGGCCAACAGAAGACTCAGGGGACTCAGAGGGCTTGGGCGCCTGAGCGCTGTCGGGCGGGCTTGCGGGCGATACTTGCTCCTGGCGCCGATGACGCAAGGCAAACTCGGCTACCGCTTCTATATCTTCCTCACTGATCGCCGGGGCCCCACGCCAGGCCGCATGCGCCCGCGCCCCGCGCAGCCACACCAGGTCGGCGCGCAGGCCATCGACACCGGCCGCAAAGCAGCGCTCGGTAATCTGTGCCAGGGCCTGATCATCCAGGGCGATGCTGTCCAGTCGCGCGCGAGCCTGGGTACAACGCTCGCGCAACGCGGCCTGTTGTCCAGCCCACTGCGCACAGAAACCCTGGGCATCGCTGTCGAAATCCAGGCGCCGACGGATGATCTGCCCACGCTCGGCCGGCAACGTCTGCCCGCTCAACGCCACATTGAAACCAAAGCGATCCAGCAGTTGCGGGCGCAATTCACCCTCTTCCGGGTTCATGGTGCCGATCAGCACGAAGCGCGCCGCATGCCGGTGGGAGATACCGTCGCGCTCGATCAGGTTGGTGCCGCTGGCGGCGACGTCGAGCAACAGGTCCACCAAGTGGTCGGGCAGCAAGTTGACTTCATCGACATACAGCACGCCGCCGTCGGCCTTGGCCAATACACCGGGGGAAAACTGCGCCCGGCCTTCGCCAAGTGCTGCATCCAGGTCGAGGGTGCCCACCAGGCGCTCTTCAGTGGCGCCCAAAGGCAAGGTGACAAACTGCCCGCTGGCCAGCAGGTCTGCCAGGCCACGGGCCAGGGTGGACTTGGCCATGCCGCGCGGGCCTTCGATCAGCACACCGCCGATCTTCGGGTCGATGGCGGTCAGGCACAGCGCCAGCTTCAGCTCGTCGGCGCCGACCACGGCGGACAGTGGGAAATGCGGGGTGTCAGTCATACTGATATCTCGATGAATTCTGTAGCGCCCCTGTAGGAGCGAGCTTGCTCGCGAAAATAGTCAAGGTTGACGCGAGCATTCTGGATGAGCGCGTTGCCCTTGCGTTTTTCGCGAGCAAGCTCGCTCCTACCGTGAGGCGTGCGCTCTGGTAAGCATCAGGTGTCTTCTTCTATATCCAGCAACAGGTTTTCCAATGCCTCGCGGTACGCCCCCGGTTCCTGCCACATCCCGCGCTGCTGGGCTTCCAGCATGCGCTCGGTCATGTCACGCAGGGCATCGGGATTGTGCTGCTGCACAAACGCCCGAGTGTCGGGGTCGAGCAGGTAGGCATCGGCCAGCAATGCATATTGATGATCGTCGATCAACGCGGTGGTAGCGTCAAAGGCGAACAGATTGTCCACCGTCGCCGCCATCTCGAACGCGCCTTTATAGCCGTGGCGCTTGACCCCTTCGATCCACTTGGGATTGGCGGCGCGGGAACGGATCACCCGGTTCAGCTCTTCCTTCAGTGTGCGGATTTTCGGCAGGTCCGGCTGGCTATGATCGCCATGGTAGCTGGCGGCCTTTTCGCCGCTCAGGGTCTCCACGGCGGCGAGCATGCCACCCTGGAATTGATAGTAGTCATTGGAGTCGAGCAGATCGTGCTCACGGTTGTCCTGGTTCTGCAGCACCGCCTGCACCTGGCTCAAGCGCCGGGCGAATTGTTCGCGGGCGGCGGTGCCTTCATCAGAACCACCATAGGCGTAGCCGCCCCAATTGAGGTAGACCTCGGCCAGGTCTTCGCGGCTTTGCCATAAACGACCGTCAATGGCGCCCTGCACGCCCGCGCCATATGCGCCGGGCTTGGCGCCAAAAATGCGCCAGCCGGCCTGCCGGGTCGCCGCGTCTTCGTCCAGGCCAGACGCAATCAACGCCTTGCGCTCACTGCGCACCTTGGCCGCCAGCGGGTTCATGTCGTCCGGCTCATCCAGCGCCGCAACCGCCTGCACCGCAGCATCGAACAGGCGGATCAGGTTGGCGAAGGCATCGCGAAAGAAACCGGACACCCGCAGCGTGACGTCAACCCGTGGGCGGTCCAGCAGGCTGATTGGCAGGATTTCAAAGTCATCGACACGCTGGCTGCCTGTGGCCCACACCGGGCGTACACCCATCAGCGCCATGGCCTGGGCGATATCGTCGCCGCCGGTGCGCATGGTCGCGGTGCCCCACACGGAAAGCCCGAGTTGGCGCAAATGGTCGCCGTGGTCCTGCAGGTGGCGCTCAAGCATCAGGTGTGCGGACTGGAAGCCGATACGCCAGGCGGTGGTGGTCGGCAGATTGCGCACATCCACGGTGAAGAAGTTACGCCCGGTCGGCAGTACATCGAGGCGCCCACGGCTCGGCGCACCGCTGGGCCCGGCCGGCACGAAACGACCGCCCAGGGCATCCAGCAAACCGCGCATTTCCGCCGGGCCGCAGGCATCCAGGCGCGGCGCGACGACGATGCGCAGGCTTTCGATCACCGATTTCACTTCCTCCCAACCGGGCTCCTCAAGCTGTTCGAGCGGTCCTTCCAGTGCTTGTTCGATCAACCGCGCCGCATACAGCTCCAGGCGTTCACGGGTATCGCCAGCGGTGCGCCACAACTGTCCGTCGATCTTCTGCAACACCTCGGGGCGTCGCCCGGTCCAGGGTTCTGCCAGGGCACAGTCCAGCGGGTCAAAACCCAGCTCGAAGGCCTTGGCCAACACCCGCAGCAGGCTCGATTGCGGACCGCGCCCGTCGCCACGCGGGATACGCAGCAGGGCCAGCAAGGTGTCGATACGCAAGCGGCCCTCTGGCGACTCGCCAAAGATATGCAGGCCATCGCGGATCTGCGATTCCTTCAAATCGCACAGGTAGGTGTCCAGGCGCGGCAGCCAGACGGCAGCATCGGCATCATTGTCCAGCTCAAGTTCTTGATCGATGCGGGTTTCGCGCACCAGCTTGAGGATGTCCTTCTGCAGTTCCAGGGCGCGGCGTGGGTCGAGCAACTGCGCTTCGTAATACTCGTCCGCCAACAACTCCAGGTTGCGCAGCGGGCCGTAGGTTTCGGCGCGGGTCAGCGGCGGCATCAGGTGGTCGATGATCACCGCCTGGGTACGGCGCTTGGCCTGGGCGCCCTCGCCCGGATCGTTGACGATAAACGGATAGATATTGGGCAACGGGCCCAGTAGCGCATCCGGCCAGCAGTTCTCGGACAGCCCGACGCCTTTGCCCGGCAACCACTCCAGGTTGCCATGCTTGCCGACGTGGATCACGCCATGGGCGCCGTAGGTGTGGCGCAGCCAGAAATAGAACGCCAGGTAAGCGTGGGGCGGTACCAGATCCGGGTCGTGGTAGACCGCGCTGGCATCCACCTGGTAACCCCGGGCCGGCTGGATGCCGACAAAGGTCAGGCCCAGGCGCAGGCCGGCGATCATCATGCGCCCGTCGCGACACATCGGGTCGTTGTGTGGTGTGCCCCAGCGTTCCAGCACGGCCTGGCGATTAGCTTGGGGCAGGCGCATGAACATCGCCTCGTACTCATCCAGGCCCAGGCTTTGCTGGCAAGGACGCAGGTCGAGGCTATCGAGGTCGTTGGTCACACCGCCGAGCAGCTCGTGGATCAGGGCGGTGCCGCTGCCGGGTAGCGTTTGCGGCAGCGGATAGCCCTCGGCTTGCAGGGCAAGCAGGATATTCAAGGCGGCGGCCGGTGTGTCCAGGCCCACGCCGTTGCCGATGCGCCCGTCGCGGGTCGGGTAATTGGCGAGAATCAGTGCGATACGTTTATCTGCATTTGGCACCCGTGCCAGCTCGACCCAGCGCCCTGCCAGCTCGGCTACGAAGTCCATGCGCTCGGGCGCCGCGCGGTAGCACACCACGTCCGACTGACTGCGTTCGCTGCGCCAGGCCAAATCCTTGAAGCTGATCGGACGGCTGATGATGCGCCCATCCAGTTCCGGCAAGGCGATGTGCATCGCCAGGTCGCGGGGCCCCAGGCCCTGCTCGCTGGCTTCCCAGCCGGGCTGGTTGTCCTGGGCGCAGATCGCCTGGATCACCGGGATATTGCGGCGAAACGGTCGCAAATGGGGGGCTTCGGGGCTGGATTGGGCAAAGCCGGTGGTGTTGAGAATCACCGCCGCCTGAACCTCATCCAGCAGATCCTCGACCACCGCCAGGCAGCCGGGCTCTTTCAAACTGGCCACCGCCATCGGCAGCGGGTTAAGACCCGCCGCCTGCAAGCGCTGGCAGAAAACATCAATAAAACCAGTATTGGCCGCCTGCAAGTGCGAACGGTAGAACAGCACCGCCGCCACCGGCCATTCGGCGTTCCAGTCTGCCTGCCAGTGATTCAGGCGGGCATTGGCCTGGTGCGGGTGATAAATCGCCGTGCGCGGCAGGGTTTGCGGCTCGGCCCACGGGTAATCACGGCCCAAGTAGCGACTGGCCAGGCAGCGATAGAAATCCAGCGCATTACCCAGCCCGCCCTGGCGCAGAAAGTGCCACAGGCGGTCGCGTTCTGCGGCGCAGACGCTACTCAAGCTGCTGAGTTCAGGATCGGGGCGGTCGTCCCCCGGTACCAGAATCAACTGCACGCCTTGCCCGGCCAGCTCCACCAGGCGCTGGATACCGTAACGCCAATATCCGATGCCGCCGTGCAGGGAAATCAGGATGACCTTGGCGTGGCGCAGCACTTGGTCGACGTACAGGTCCACCGAGGCATGGCTCTGCACCTGCATCGGGTTGGCCAGGCGCAGGCTCGGGTAGTCGTCGGGCAGTTGCTGCGCCGCTTCGGCCAGCAGCGCCAGGCTGGAATCACCGCTGCACAGGATCACCAGCTCGGCGGGGGTTTGTCCAAGGTCGGCGATGTTGTCATCGCTGATGAAACCACCGGGCTGGGTCCTGAGCAGATGCATGGGTTAAACGCTGAGCGCAGCGCGCAGTTGTGCTTCGAGGCCAGCGGCATCCAGATCCTGGCCGATCAGCACCAGGCGCGTGATGCGTGCTTCGTCGGCGCTCCAGGCGCGGTCGAAGTGCTTGTCGAAACGCGTGCCCACGCCCTGGATCAGCAGGCGCATCGGCTTGTTCGGGATCGCCGCAAAACCTTTGACACGCAGGATGCCGTGTTGCACCACCAACTGGGTCAAGGCATCGAGCAGCAGCGCTTCGTCAGCCTGTGGCAGGTCGATGGAGATGGAGTCAAAAGCATCGTGATCGTGATCGTCCTCACCTTCGTGGTGATGATCGTGATGACTGTGGCGCCCATCGATATGCTCCTCGGAACCGGCGCCCAGGCCAATCAATACGTCCAGGGGCAGGCGACCGCTGCTGGCTTCGACGATCTTCACCGCTGGCGGCAGTTCTTCGGCGACTTCCAGGCGTACCCGGGCCAGGTCTTCGGCGCTGATCAGGTCGGTTTTGTTGAGGATCACCAAGTCGGCGCTGGCCAGTTGGTCGGCAAACAGTTCGTGCAGCGGTGATTCGTGGTCCAGATTGGGATCCAGTTTACGCTGGGCGTCGACCTGATCCGGGAATGCAGCGAAGGTGCCGGCGGCCACGGCCGGGCTGTCGACCACGGTAATCACGGCGTCTACGGTGCAGGCGCTGCGGATTTCCGGCCATTGGAAGGCCTGGACCAGCGGTTTTGGCAGGGCCAGGCCGGAAGTTTCGATCAGGATATGGTCAAGGTCGCCACGGCGCGCGACCAGTTCACGCATCACCGGGAAGAACTCTTCCTGCACGGTGCAGCACAGGCAGCCGTTAGCCAGCTCATACACACGGCCGTTGGCTTCTTCTTCCGTGCAACCGATGGAGCACTGCTTGAGGATCTCGCCGTCGATGCCCAGCTCACCGAACTCGTTGACGATCACGGCAATGCGGCGGCCCTGGGCGTTATCCAGCATATGGCGCAGCAAGGTGGTTTTGCCCGAGCCGAGAAAGCCGGTGACGATAGTGACGGGGAGTTTGGCCAGTGTTTTCATCGGATGCCCTTTGGGGCGGGCATACGGGACGACTGGCCCTGCGGCGGCGCGCAGGCGCTGGATTCGTCACCGGATCACCCCGCCCGGTTGAAATGGAAAATCGGTTGCGAGGCAGGTCTCCTGGCTTGGGGCTTGCCAGCCTGGTGGCTGGCGCTGGCTGCGCCTTCCCGCCGGGTTCAGGCAGTGGCGTAGCAGTCAGATAAACCCTTTACAGTTGCGGGGGCAGCCGCGGCTTGGACCGCGTTCCCTTCTTAGCTTCGACCGGGGCCGAAGAACCTCGAACGTGCAAGGCTACGCAGTGCATGAGGACCGGTCAATTGAAAAGCGGTCGCTCAAGCCTGACCTCCTCGCCACAGGTACAGATTGACGGCCGTCCCGCGCCCATGCTCTCCTACACATCTTGTTTCAGGTGCCCTTCACAGGGTGAAACGGGAAACCGGTGACTCATGCCTGCATGACAGTCCGGTGCTGCCCCCGCAACGGTAAGCGAGCGAAGCGTCAGATCCACTGTGCCCCGGCATGGGAAGGTGATGCTTTCAGGCCCAGAGCCCCTCGCAAGCCCGGAGACCGGCCCGAACAATCAGATAACAAACCCGCGGTGGGCGGGCGCTGTTCAGAACCCTGCGTGCCCGGCTCGCGGGGTTTTCATGCGCTCGTGTCACCCTGCCACTCGAAAGGGACGTGCCATGTCGATCATCAGCAGCACCTCACATACCGCCAGCACCAGCGCCACTTTGAGCCAACGCCTGACCGCCGCCATCGGCGCGTCGATCCTCGGTGCGTGCCTGGTGTATTTCGCCGGGTTCTCCCATATCGAGGCCGTGCACAACGCCGCCCACGATACGCGCCACAGCGCCGCCTTCCCGTGCCATTGAGACCTGCCGCCATGATCAAGCGTATTGCGCAAACCGCAGGGTTCACCGGCCTGCTGGCCGCCCTGTTGCTGACTCTGCTGCAAAGTTTCTGGGTGGCTCCGCTGATTCTGCAGGCCGAGACCTTCGAAAACGCCCCGGCTGCGACCGAAGTGCATGAGCATGCCGCAGGCGCTGCGGCCCATAGCCACGACGCCGAAGCGTGGGAGCCTGAAAATGGCTGGCAACGCGTGCTGTCCACCACCGGCGGCAACCTGGTGGTCGCCGTCGGTTTTGCGCTGATGCTGGCCGGCCTGTACACCCTGCGCGCCCCGACGCGCACCGCCCAGGGCTTGCTCTGGGGCCTGGCCGGCTATGCGACCTTTGTTCTGGCTCCCACCCTCGGTTTGCCGCCTGAGCTGCCGGGCACTGCGGCGGCTGACCTGGCGCAACGGCAGATCTGGTGGATCGGCACGGCAGCGTCTACCGCCGCTGGCATTGCGTTGATTGTGTTTGGCCGCAACTGGCTGCTGAAAATCCTTGGCGTGGCGATCCTGGCGGTGCCCCATGTCATGGGTGCGCCACAGCCGGAAGTTCACTCGATGCTCGCCCCCGAAGCATTGGAAGCCCAATTCAAGATCGCCTCGCAGCTGACCAACGTCGCGTTCTGGCTGGCTTTGGGGCTGATCAGCGCCTGGTTGTTTCGCCGCAATCGTGACGATCAATACGCGGCATGATTCTGACTGTCGGCCTGGGTTGTCAGCGTGGCTGTGAGGTTGAGGCCTTGCTGGAACTGTTCAACAGCGCTCTGGCCGAGGCCGGTATCGACCCCGGCCAGATAAACGCATTGGCAAGTATTGCCCACAAGCGTGATGAACCGGGCATGATCGCCCTGGCCAACGCCTTGAATCTGCCATTGCAGTGCTTTGATGCACAACAACTGCTGCCTTACGAAGGGCGATTGAGCCACAGGTCGGCTGTGGTTTTCGCCCATACAGGGTGCTACGGCATCGCCGAAAGTGCCGCTTTGGCATTGGCAGAACAGCTCGCCAACGCCCCTGCCCGACTGCTGATCACCCGCAAAAAAGCCGCCAGGGCCACGTTTGCATTGGCCTGCGCCGGCTAAAGTCCGATAATTGCCCCTCTCGATCATGAGCCGTACTCATGCTCGCCCGCTTTTGCACAGGATTTTTCCATGACTGTTTTCTTCATCGGCGCTGGTCCCGGCGACCCGGAACTGATCACCGTCAAGGGCCAGCGCCTGATCCGCAGTTGCCCGGTGATCATCTACGCAGGCTCACTGGTGCCGGCTGCCGTACTCGAAGGGCATCGGGCCGAACAGGTGGTCAACAGCGCCGAACTGAACCTGGAGCAGATCATTGGCTTGATCAAGGTCGCCCATGAGAAAGGCCAGGACGTGGCGCGGGTACATTCCGGTGATCCGAGCCTGTATGGGGCGATTGGCGAACAAATCCGCCATTTGCGCGAGCTGGGGATCCCCTTCCAGATCATTCCCGGGGTCACGGCGGTGGCAGCCTGTGCCGCGCTGCTGGAAACTGAACTGACCCTGCCGGATATCGCCCAAAGCGTGATCCTGACCCGTTATGCGGACAAAACCACGATACCGGCCGGTGAAGCCTTCGCCAGCCTGGCCAGCCATGGCACGACCATGGCGGTGCACCTGGGGGTCAATCATCTGCAGAGAATCGTCGCCGAACTGCTGCCGCACTATGGCGCGGATTGCCCGATTGCCGTGGTGCATCGCGCGACGTGGCCGGATCAGGATTGGGCCATTGGCACCTTGGCGGATATTGTCGAAAAGGTCGCGGCGAAGGGTTTCAGGCGCACGGCGCTGATCGTGGTGGGCCGGGTGTTGGCCAGTGATCACTTCAGCGAATCCTCGCTGTATCGCGCA
This sequence comes from Pseudomonas sp. FH4, assembly GCF_000510915.2. Lineage (NCBI taxonomy): Bacteria > Pseudomonadati > Pseudomonadota > Gammaproteobacteria > Pseudomonadales > Pseudomonadaceae > Pseudomonas > Pseudomonas sp. FH4. Next base: position 65,571 of record NZ_AOHN01000021.1, read on the forward strand.
AGTCACGCCCACCTCTACCGCCCCTGATACTACGCAGGACAAAATGTGGGAGCGGGCTTGCTCGCGATGGCGGTTTGTCAGTAATAGATGCACTGACTGGTACACCGCTATCGCGAGCAAGCCCGTCCCCACAGTTGATCTTCTTTGTTAGAAAGGTTGTGTAAGGTAATGATTTATTGGCATAAAAAAACGGCGCTCACGGGGCGCCGTTTTTATCTGCAGTGAACACCTTACTTAGTAGTAGGCGTTTTCTTTCTGCGTGTGGTCGGTCACGTCACGTACACCCTTGAGCTCGGGGATCCGCTCCAGCAACGTGCGCTCGATACCTTCGCGCAAGGTCACGTCAGCCTGGCCGCAGCCCTGGCAGCCACCACCGAACTTGAGCACGGCGATGCCGTCATCCACCACGTCGATCAGGCTGACCTGGCCGCCATGGCTGGCCAGGCCCGGGTTGATTTCGGTTTGCAGGTAATAGTTGATGCGCTCATTAACCGGGCTGTCGGCATTGACGTTCGGCACCTTGGCGTTAGGGGCCTTGATGGTCAATTGGCCACCCATGCGGTCAGTGGCGTAGTCGACCACGGCATCGTCAAGGAAGGCTTCGCTGAAGGCGTCGATGTACGCGGTGAAGCTCTTGAGCCCCAGGGCGGTGTCTTCAGGCTTTTCTTCCCCCGGCTTGCAGTAGGCAATGCACGTCTCTGCGTACTGGGTGCCAGGCTGGGTAATGAAGACGCGGATGCCGATACCCGGGGTGTTCTGCTTGGACAGCAGATCAGCCAGGTAATCGTGGGCGGCGTCGGTAATGGTTATGGCAGTCATGGGAACTCCTCACAGGCTTGCTGGCAGTTTACGCCAATCGCCTGCGCGGTACAAAGTCCTAGTATTTTTGTCAGGCAAATCCGCATCTACAGGTTCTCGTAGCGATTCATGTCCAGCACACCCTCTTCCACCGGCGTGGTTTCGTGCAGGTACTGCGACAAATCGTGGAAGTACTCCCAGAACTGCGGGTGACTGCGGCGGATGCCCCAGCGCTCGACAATCCGCTCAAAACGCTTGGCGTCCCTGGCCAACTCCATGTCTTCGACGAACTCCGGTACATCCTCGGCCGGCACGTTGAAGATGAAGTTGGGGTAGCTGCTGAGCACGCCTGGGTAGATCGTCAGGGTATCCAGGCCCGGCTGATAGCGATAAGCCTCGCCCAACATGAATGCCACGTTACTGTGGGCGCGGTTGCGCAGCAGGCTGTAGACCTCGCGTTTGCCGCTGCGGGTCTGGATGCGCAGCAGGGTGGCTTCGGGCAATTGCTCGATCACCTTGAGCCCGGCCGCCGGCCTTGAGGTCAGGCGACTGAGGGTCTGTTCGGCGTCGCGCAGTTGCGGGTCGATACCGGGACGTGAGCAATAGGCGCTTATGCAGCGATTGATCGGATCCGGGCTGGCATTCAAATGGCCATAACGGGCAAGCAACTGGTTGGCAAAGTCACGCTTCGGGTCCTGTGCATCCAGCTTCAGGCCCGTGGGCTTGTCGTTGTCGATGGCTTCATAGTCCAGCCACAGCTTGACCTTGCCGCTGTTCTGGTACCAGTCGTCGAGGAAACCATCCCGTGAGTCCGCAGGCATCAGGCGCAGGAAGTTCTGCTCGGCGCCATTGCGGATCAGGTCGAAATACAGGCGCGTCTGGGCCTGGTGCGAGACATTGCCAAACACATCGAAATTGACCGCCAACTGGTAATAGGTGCGCTCCAGCAGTGGGTAGTCGAATAGCCACATAGTCTGCGGCACTTCGCCAATCAGGCCCTTGGTCACCGAGGCACTGTCGAAGTGGCGGAAAATGCTCAGCAGCGCGTTGTCATTGCCCTCCCACAGGCTCGACCAGCCCGGCGCCGGCAAGTCGGCGTAGTTGTCGCGGCGCAGGGCCTCGTACTCATTGCGTTTGTCGCGGTAGGCCAGCCACAGGCCCAGCACGCTGCCCACGTCATCGTTCTGCCCCGGCATCGCCAGCAACGGCGTGGCCTGGCCGCGATAACGGGCATCGGTGATGTACAAGTCGTGGTCCGGATCCTGGAACAGGGTCCAGAAGTTGTCGCGGATCACGTCCGTGGCAATCTGCCCCCGGCACACCGGCCCACGGATAAAGGTGCGCACGAAGTATTCGGCGTTATCCAGCATGAACTGGTAGCGCGCCTTGGCCGGGATTGCCTCGAAGGTTTCGAACGGGTTGGCCCGGCGGCCAGGCCCATAGCCCGGTAATGCCACGGCTTGCCAGTCGCCGCTGTAGAACAGCGACTTGATCCGCGCCATCTTCGCCGCGCTGAACGGATAGGTGATGTGGGTCTTGTGCACGATCACCCCTTGTACCGGCCACAAGCGGTAGTACACCTGGGTGCCCGGATCGTCATTGGGACGCCGGGTGTTGATCAGGTCGATCGGCTGGCCACTGGGCGTACGCGAGCGTACCCACTGGAAATAATGCCCCGGCTCGCCGCCTTCAAAATAGATATGGGCCAGGAACAGATGCTCGTACAGCCAGCGCGCCACCAGGCTTTCCCGCGCGCCGGGCTGGTTCAGCAGGTTTTCCCATTGCTGTACCTGCAAGGCTTCCTGGGCGCTGGGCGCCAGGCCTTGCTCGTCAATTGGCGCGCCGGACGCCAGCCAGCGTTGCAGGGTCTGGTACTGCTGGTCGGTCAGGCCGGTGACGGCCAGCGGCATGCCTTCTTTGGGGTGCGCGCCAGCGTAGGCCTCGAACTCACCGGGTAACGGGCACATGTTCTCGCGGTTCAGGCCCAACACGATCTCATCAGGCAGCTTGGCATTGGGCGCCAGCGGCGTTTTATGGCCCAATTCCAACATGCGCGCCATCAGCCCGGCCTGGGTGCCCTGGGCGTCCAGCACCGAGCCAAACCCCTGGCGCTGCCAGGCCGTCTTGCCAAAGGCGTCATAAAACAGTCGGGTCGGCTGCGAAGCCTGGCTACGCTCGCCGTTGTACACGGGGATTTTGCTCGCGCCACGTGCCGCACCTTCGCCACTGCCCAGGTTGAGCTGGCAGGCGGAGTCGTAGCAGGCATGGCAAGCCACGCATTTCTCGGTGAAGATCGGCTGAATGTCACGGGTATAGGAAATCGCCGGGGCGGGTCCGTTGGCCTGTGCGATGCAGGCGACCAACGCCAAGGCGGCACTGGTGATGATGCGAAGTGACATGTATCCGGTCCCGATTCAAAGCATGCGCTGAAAAATTGCGGCAATTCTACCGATGTCGACGCGCCATCAACATGAGCGATATTCATGCAAAACCCTGACATGCTCTAAAAGCGCACAGGTTTGCTATGATCCACGCCCTCCGTAATGCCTGATTAGAGTAGTCCCATGTCCGATCGTAGCACTCGCCTGCAAGCCCTCCAGCAAGCCCTCAAGGAACGCATCCTGATCCTCGATGGTGGCATGGGCACGATGATCCAGAGCTATAAGCTGGAGGAAGAGGACTACCGCGGCAAACGCTTCGCCGACTGGCCGAGCGACGTCAAGGGCAACAACGACCTGTTGATCCTCACCCGTCCGGATGTAATCGGCGGGATCGAGAAGGCGTACCTGGATGCCGGTGCCGACATCCTCGAAACCAACACATTCAACGCCACCCAGGTGTCCCAGGCCGACTATGGCATGGAGGCGCTGGCCTATGAGCTGAACCTGGAAGGCGCACGCCTGGCCCGCCGGGTCGCCGACGCCAAGACCCTCGAAACCCCGGACAAGCCACGCTTTGTCGCCGGCGTCCTCGGCCCCACCAGCCGCACCTGCTCGCTGTCGCCAGATGTGAACAACCCCGGCTACCGCAACGTGACCTTCGATGAACTGGTGGAGAACTACACCGAGGCCACTAAAGGCCTGATCGAAGGCGGTGCGGACATGATCCTCATCGAAACCATCTTCGACACCCTCAACGCCAAGGCCGCGATCTTCGCCGTGCAGGGCGTGTACGAAGAGCTGGGTGTCGAGCTGCCGATCATGATTTCCGGGACCATCACCGACGCCTCCGGCCGCACCCTGTCGGGCCAGACCACCGAGGCGTTCTGGAACTCCATCAGCCACGCCAAGCCGATTTCCGTCGGTTTGAACTGCGCCCTGGGCGCCAGTGAGCTGCGTCCATACCTGGAAGAGTTGTCGAACAAGGCTGACACCTATGTATCGGCACACCCCAACGCCGGCCTGCCCAACGAGTTCGGCGAGTACGACGAGCTGCCAGCGCAAACCGCCAAGGTCATCGAGGAGTTCGCCCAGAGCGGCTTCCTCAATATCGTCGGCGGCTGCTGCGGCACCACGCCGGGGCATATCGAGGCCATCGCCAAGGCCGTGGCTGGCTATGCGCCGCGCCCGATCCCGGACATTCCCAAGGCCTGCCGCCTGTCGGGCCTGGAGCCGTTTACCATCGATCGCCAGTCGCTGTTCGTCAACGTCGGCGAGCGCACGAATATCACCGGTTCAGCCAAGTTCGCCCGCCTGATCCGCGAGGACAACTACACCGAAGCCCTGGAAGTCGCCCTGCAGCAGGTGGAAGCCGGCGCCCAGGTGATCGATATCAACATGGACGAGGGCATGCTCGATTCGAAGAAGGCCATGGTGACCTTCCTCAATCTGATTGCCGGCGAGCCGGATATCTCCCGTGTGCCGATCATGATCGACTCTTCCAAGTGGGAAGTGATCGAGGCTGGCCTCAAATGCATCCAGGGCAAGGGCATCGTCAACTCCATCAGCATGAAGGAAGGCGCCCCGCAGTTCATCCATCACGCCAAGCTGTGCAAGCGCTACGGCGCAGCGGTGGTGGTGATGGCGTTCGACGAAGCCGGCCAGGCCGACACCGAGGCGCGCAAGAAAGAGATCTGCAAACGCTCCTACGACATTCTGGTCAATGAAGTGGGCTTCCCGCCCCAAGACATTATCTTCGACCCGAACATCTTTGCCGTGGCCACCGGTATTGAAGAACACAACAACTACGCCGTCGACTTTATCAACGCCTGCGCCTACATCCGCGATGAGCTGCCGTATGCGCTGACCTCGGGCGGCGTGTCCAACGTGTCGTTCTCGTTCCGCGGCAACAACCCGGTGCGCGAGGCGATCCACTCGGTGTTCCTGCTGTATGCGATCCGCAATGGCTTGACCATGGGTATCGTCAACGCCGGCCAACTGGAGATCTACGACCAGATCCCCGCCGAGCTGCGCGACGCGGTGGAAGACGTGGTGCTCAACCGTACCCCGGAAGGCACCGACGCCCTGCTCGCCATCGCCGACAAGTACAAGGGCGATGGCAGCGTCAAGGAAGCCGAGACCGAGGAATGGCGTGGCTGGGAAGTCAACAAACGCCTGGAGCATGCACTGGTCAAGGGCATCACCACCCATATCGTGGAAGACACCGAAGAATCCCGGCAGTCGTTCGCGCGCCCGATCGAGGTGATCGAAGGTCCGTTGATGTCCGGCATGAACATCGTCGGCGACCTGTTTGGTGCCGGCAAAATGTTCCTGCCCCAGGTGGTGAAATCTGCCCGTGTGATGAAGCAGGCCGTGGCCCACCTGATCCCGTTCATCGAACTGGAAAAAGGCGACAAGCCAGAAGCCAAGGGCAAGATCCTCATGGCCACCGTCAAAGGTGACGTACACGACATCGGCAAGAACATTGTCGGCGTGGTGCTGGGTTGCAACGGCTACGACATTGTCGACCTGGGTGTGATGGTGCCGGCCGAGAAGATTTTGCAGGTGGCCAAGGAGCAGAAGTGCGACATCATCGGCCTGTCCGGCCTGATCACACCGTCCCTGGATGAAATGGTGCACGTGGCCCGCGAGATGCAGCGCCAGGACTTCCACCTGCCGCTGATGATCGGTGGCGCGACCACCTCCAAGGCGCACACCGCAGTAAAAATCGAACCCAAGTACAGCAACGATGCGGTGATCTACGTAACCGACGCCTCGCGCGCGGTGGGCGTGGCCACCCAGTTGCTGTCCAAGGAGCTCAAGGCCGGTTTCGTCGAGAAAACCCGCCTGGAATACATCGACGTGCGTGAGCGCACCTCGAACCGCAGCGCCCGCACCGAACGCCTGAGCTACCCGGCGGCCATCGCCAAGAAGCCACAGTTCGACTGGAGCACCTACACCCCGGTCAAGCCAACGTTTACCGGGGCCAAGGTGCTGGACAATATCGATCTCAAGGTACTGGCCGAATACATCGACTGGACACCGTTTTTCATCTCCTGGGACCTGGCCGGCAAATTCCCACGCATCCTCACCGATGAAGTGGTCGGTGAAGCGGCGACCGCGCTGTACGCCGATGCACAGGAAATGCTCAAGAAGCTGATCGACGAAAAGCTCATCAGCGCCCGTGCCGTGTTTGGCTTCTGGCCGACCAACCAGGTGCAGGACGATGACCTGGAAGTCTACGGCGACGACGGCCAGCCGATTGCCAAGCTGCATCACCTGCGCCAGCAGATCATCAAGACCGACGGCAAGCCGAACTTCTCCCTGGCCGACTTTGTTGCGCCCAAGGACAGCGGCGTGACCGATTACATCGGTGGGTTCATCACCACCGCCGGCATCGGCGCCGAGGAAGTAGCCAAGGCCTACCAGGACGCGGGCGACGACTACAACTCGATCATGGTCAAGGCCCTGGCCGACCGCCTGGCCGAGGCTTGCGCCGAGTGGCTGCACCAGCAGGTGCGTAAAGATCACTGGGGCTATGCCAAGGACGAAGAACTGGACAACGAGGCGCTGATCAAGGAGCAGTACAGCGGTATCCGCCCTGCCCCCGGCTACCCGGCGTGCCCGGACCATACCGAAAAAGCCCAGTTGTTCCAGTTGCTGGACCCTGAGGCCCGCGAAATGCAGGCCGGACGTAGCGGTGTGTTCCTCACCGAACACTACGCGATGTTCCCGGCAGCGGCGGTCAGCGGCTGGTACTTCGCCCACCCGCAGGCGCAGTACTTTGCCGTGGGCAAGATCGACAAGGACCAGGTAACGAGCTACACCGCACGTAAAGGCCAGGACCTGGCCGTGACCGAACGCTGGCTGACGCCGAACCTGGGTTACGACAACTGAGGGTTGCTATCGCCGACAACCCGGCTCCCCCAGGAGCCGGATTGTCCCTTATATGTTCAGCGCTGTTCGTTCCTGCCGGGTAAGGCGGATCGCCAGGGCGGTACGCTGCTCCTTGCTCCAGGCCCCCAACACGGCGTAGTCGCGCAGGTAGTCCGCGCCACCGTCGGGATAGCGCTCATCCAGCGCAGCGGTCTTCTGTTCCAACTCGCGGGCCAGGGATGAGAAGTCAGTGGCGTATTTTTTCTTCAGGTAATTGCACCAATACTCAAGCCCCACCAGCCTCTCCTCGAAATCCGACGTGTTTTCACTGTCCACAATCGTGGCGTACGCATGGTCAAGGTCGGCCTGGGAAACCTCCGACAATTCGCCGAACAGCATGCCAGTGGGCTGCCTGGGCAGCTCCAGGCGCTGCGCCAGGCCAATGCGCAAAGCCAGACGAATTTCTACCGGGTCGATGTCCGGACGCCTTTCGATAGTCGTTTGGGCGATGCCCTCTAACGCCTCCAGCCGGATCATGCTGCGGGCAAACTTCAACAGTTGAGCCCCGTTCTGCCCCTGCTCGGCCAGCCTCAGCGCATCGAACTCCAGCACACGGGTTTCAAGCTCATTGAACAGCAGGATCCTGCCATCACCACAGGTGATATCGGGCACCAGCGCCGTCGCCCTGGCAAACAGGTCACGCCGCATGGCCGGGTTTTGGCTGATTGCTTCCAGCACCGCCCACACGCGCTGCGTCAGTTCGGCAGGAGCCTCAAGGAAGTCCTCGGTATGGCGCAACTGTGAAAGGCTGAAGAAAAAGTCGCGGCTGCCCTCCTGTGCATTGAGCTCGTCCCAGATTCGATGTTTTGCCGAGTGTGGCTCCACCCCGGCAAACCACTGGGCCTTCTGCATATGGGGTGTTTCGATTTCCGGATGATCCAGCGAGTAGTCAGAGGTGTCGGAAAACCCCAGCTCATCGCGTTCCCGGTACTCCAGGACCATGAACTCAAGCTGCTCGACGGAAAACCCCAGGCCATTGCCGGTCTGGCCCAGGTAGACCTGCAAATTCTCACAGCTTTGCTGATCAAGGCGGTTGCCCGATAAGTTGGTATCCGCCATCAATGGGCGATGTTGCGGCTCGAATACCGCATCCGGCAGGGTCTCGATCCAGTTGTCACGCAAATCCAGGGTCCGAAGGCGTGGTAATTCGAGCACCGTCATGGGCCATTCGTCCAACATGTTCTGTTGCAGATACAGGGTGTCGAGCCGGGCCAAACCACTTAACTCCAACTCGCCCATGAGATTCTCGCCCAGATCCAGCCATTCCAGTTCATGCATTTGCGCCAGATAATCCTGTAGCGGGTCGGTGCTCTGCAATTCATTCCTACCCAGGTCCAGCCGCCGCAATCGGCGAAACTCACCAAGAGCCTCAGGCAAGGCGCGCAAGCCGTTGTTGCTGAGCGTCAAGCTGCGCACATGACTGAAGGCCCGCAGGAAGTCGTTGGAGCCCTGGGCCGTGAGTTTGACGCGATTCAGGTTCAGCTCGCTGACGTGCGCAAAGTCCCCGGGCAGCCTCGGCAAGGCTCCCAGGGACAAGCCGGAAAAGTCCAGGCGCTCAGCCCCATTAGCCTCAACCGTGAGCGGCGTGGCGCGCAGGGTAAAACGCCAACTTTCCAATAAGCGATCGGCCGCACGCCGGCGGTCCAGCGCGCTGACCCAACTGCCGTCCAGGTAGCCATGGACATCCATCCACTCATTGAGCAGCGCTACCCATTGCCCATACTGGGTTTCCCATTCTTGCAGCCGCGCGTCGATCTGCGTGGCATCAAGGCCGATGGCGCGCAGTTCTTCGATGCGCAGCGCCGCCAGCGTGGCGTCCAGCGCCGGATCCAAGCGTTGCATGCGCGCTGATGGCGCCAGGTCGGCGGCCGTCGTGGGCAGCGCAACCAGCAAGTCGGGGCGGCGCAGCACGTCCTCGGCAAAGTACTCCGGATCGCCCCCCGTCAAGCCTTGGGCCAACAGTTCGCGAGGGATGCCCAAGGGGCTTTCCTGCGGGCTTGCTGGGTAGTCACGGGCGTAGCGCCGGGCAAATAACCGAGCATCGGCACGTGCCTGCGCACTTAAGCGGCAGCCGCGCAAGCGGGTATTGGCCAGCAGCAGGTCATGCCCTTGCAGCGCTGCTTCGGGGATCGAGGTGATGGCGCTGTGACTCAAATCCAGGCTGTGCAAGGCCGGCAGTTCAAGCACGCCCTGCGGCCAGTCGCTAATCGCACTGTGACTCAGGTCCAGGATCTGTAGCTCGCGCAGGCCGCTTATATCCAGGCCACTGAGGGGGTTGTACGGCAACCGCAACGATACAAGTCCGGTCAACCGGCTCAACTGCGCCTGGATCACAGGGGTGACAACCAGCCAGTTATGGGAGAGGTCCAGGTGGCGCAGGGATGGGTGGTCAACCAGCACCGAGGGAAGCTCAGTCAGATTATTGCGGGTAAGGCTCAGCGTATCCAGCCGGGGGAAGTGGCCAAGCCAGGTATTGATGCCTTCCAGCGGCACACCTATGTCACTGAGGTTCAAACTGCGAACATGGGTAAACCCGGTGGCTGGCAACTTGGGCAAATCAATCAGGTCGGCGTCTGACAGGTCCAGTACGGTTGCCGCAGCTGACACCTGACTGTCGTCGACAATGCGCGGCTCCAGGCCTTGGCGCCAGCAATCAAGCAGCGCTTCGGAAGCGATCTGCCGCTCGACCTCAACCCGGCCAACGCCAGAGTCACGATCTGACCATTGCTCCAGCTCATCGACCAACCGGCGGTGTTCCTCGCGTATGCTGTTGACCCTCTCCAGACGCTGGCGGGAGGTCAGCCCCCGCGCGCTGAAATGGGCCAAGACCCGTTCGATAAAGGCCGGCGCTCCGGGTTGCAGACTGCCCAAGACACCTTCGCAGTAACTCTTTACCAGCCGCCGCTCTTCAATCAGATGGGCCGGATTGTCATGCAGGTGCTCATAAACCTTCATGAACTCCTGAGGTTCATAGGCTGACCAATTCATTTGCAGGCCTCGCCACAAGCGCTGGTGCCCGATAAACATTTCATCGGGTACTGAGCGCAACGGGGTCTGGGCTATATCGAGAAACTCCAGGCGCTCAAGTGCCAGGCTTCCTTGCGGCCAGGTTTCCAGCGTCCCGGATACCGTTAAACGACGCAACGCGGTCAACCCGCTGACGTCCAGGGTTTGCAGGTTGCCTGCCAGGGATAACTGCCTGAGCCCGGCCATGCGCTCAAGCGGGCGCAGTACTTGCGCCGAATACGTGAGCGAAGGGCCGGTGAACGATAGTTGGGTGACTCCGGGCGCGCTCGCCAAGCGCTCTGTTACTGCACCCAGGTGCTCGGGGCGCACATACAACTGCAGATGCTGCACGTTGGGAAACGGCTGGAGCAAAGCAGTGGTTTCCTGGGCCAGCAATGCGCGCCCTGACAGGTTCAGGGTTAGCACATGGGAAAAATCGGCCTGCCACTCGGGCAATGCCTCCTCTACCCGCAAACTCAGGCTGCCATGGGCCGCCCTGTCCCGATCAAAGCCTTGGCGCCAACAGTCGATAATATCTTCAACCGAACGCAGGCGCCTCTCATCCTCCCCCGCCCATTGTTCAAGGGTCGTGCGCAATGCCGTCAATTCGTGCTGGCGGTTGGCAAATAGCCGCCAGATTTGCGAGTCACTTTCACCGTCCAGCCGGCGGGCCATTACCAGCGCCTGTGCCTCGGTTTCGCTCATGTTTGGATACACGCTGCGCGCATGGGCGATCAAGCTGTCATCCGTAGCGAAAAGCGCTCCCCGCCCCGACAACTCATACCCCAGGCGCCCGCTCGGCAAGCGTAACGCCGGCCGCGTGCGTGGTGTGCGCAACTTGAGGATGTCGTGGGCGATGATCTCGCGGTGCTCCCTGGCGTAGGTCGCCAACGCCTGCTGCAAGTCCCCGCCCTGGCCGGTCGGCACTAGCGCTCGACGCATCTCATCAGGCAAGGCGTCCAGGATCGACTGGAACAGATTGCGTCCATCGGCGGGCACGCTATTGAGTGCGCGGCCACTGGCATCGTGGGCCTGGAAGCACTCGCCGCTCTTGACCAGGTATCGGCGCACTACGGCGTGCTCATCGCCAATGCTGTCCAGCAAGGGGCCGCGAATGCCCCCTTGGCGCATTTCAAGGCGCACACCTTGGGGCCATCCGGACAGGCGCGCCAGGGCCTGCAAGGCAAGCCGGTCACTGTCAGTGTTAGCCAGCCGGTCACGGTGCAAGCCGCTGATCGCCCGGCTCAATCGCCCCTGTTGCATACTGAGGCGGGCCTGGTGGTCCAGGCGCGCGCTGACACGCCCGCTGTCTTGCAGACGCCTGAGCTCCTGCGGGCTGGCGCGGTCAAGCAGTTCCTCACGAGCGTGCTGGGTCAGGCCGGGAAACCGCCGTTGCAGTGGCCCGCTGTCGGTCACGGGCGCGCCATTACCGTGTAGCTGGGCGTCGAACAGCGCCGCCTGTCGTTGTAGCGCGTAGTCTGCCAGGCGCTCATTGAACACCTGCTCCCTGGGCTGCTCCCCCCAGCTGGAGGCGCTGCCCAGCAAGCCGGTGACTTGCTGTTCATCCAGGCCATTTAGTACCACGTGGGCGAGCTTGCCTTGCTGCAAATCGGCGCGGCTGATTTTCAGGGTTGGGCGGCCATCGTCCGCCGACAACGGGCTGCCATAGCGAATCGAGCCCCCCTCCGGCTCCAGGCTCCCGCCCACCCACTCATCGGTCACGGGCACGCCAGGCTGGTCGCCACGCCGCGGCGTGCCCAGCAAGCGCCGGGCCTGCTCCTCACCCAGCCCTTCCTGCCCTGGCTCGCTGCGCCCAACCACGGCTCGCTGCTCAAACACCTCCAGCACCCGCCCTGGGGGCCAGCCGGGCATTTCCACGGCGAGGGGCAAGGCATACTCGTGGCGGCTGTCCAGGCCTGCACCACGGCGCAGCCGCCCGATCAGTTCATCAACGTCGCGGTCGGCCCTGAACCGCTCCAGGGTATCGGCCAGCACGGCGGGCACCGGCAAACCGTCCAGATGCACTTTGCGCAACAGGTCGTCCTGCACACCACTTACGTCGCCGATCACACTCAAGGCCTCATCCGAAAAACCTGCGGTAATGTGTCCCAATCGGCGCAGCAGGGTCAGGCGATTCCAGGCCAAGGGGTACTCATGGCTATGCCGCCAGGCTCCTGCCCGGTTGTGTTCGAGAATTGGCTGGTACGCCCGGGGGTTGCGTGGGTGTTTGATCCGCCATTTGTTTAGCTGCGGGTCGAAGGTCTTTTCATAGAGCACGTTATCGATGTGCACATGGAGCTTGCCATCGACCTCATACTGCCCCAAGGCATTGGGCTTGCTGCCGGGCATCAGGGCAACGTCACTTTGGTACCCGCCCAGGTCCGGTTTCCATAAGCGAACCTGCCCACCCGGCAGCTTCACCGGGACTAGGCCTTCGATAACCGGTTCAGGCCTTAACTTGCTCAGGGCCTTACCGCCACCAGCCGTCACGCCAAGCAACGCAAGGTTCTGCGCCAGGTCGATCAAGTGCGCCCTGGCAGCCCTGCGGTCGCCCTCGTTCCACTCCTGCGCGGCCTCGATCACCTCCGTCAACAGTTGCTCGGCCATCACCGCCATCATGAGTTCGCCCAGTACCGGCACAAACCCCGCGATAGCACCCAGGCCGAACATCCCGACATTAAGCAGTAGGGCCAGCTTTCGTGTGCGCACCCTGGCATCGACATCCGCAGTGGGCACGGCGTGGGCAGCAGCATCAGCGAGGCTCTTGTCCCGGTGCTGCTCATATAGGTAGGTCCACAGATCGACCTTGTCGCTAGCATATGCCTGGTTTTTGAACGCCATCGCCACAGGCGCCAAATAGGGGGCCGGGTTCGGCACTTGAGGGGCCAGGGGCAAGGGCGGGAAGTTCTTAAGCTTGAAAACGGTCACTTTGCTGATCAGCTCATAAAACTGGCCTATACCGGGGAAGTTCGAGCCGATTTTCTCGCGCAAGGTGGCGTCCGGCGCATCCAGGGTGAATTGGCTGAAGTAGTGCGAGCGATCGGCATAGTCGACAAACTGACTGAAAAAAACCTGGTAGTCCGTGGGGCGATCCACCCGGGTCGAGGCCAAGCCCGGTGTGCTCAAGCGTTGCTTCAAGGCCGTCAGCAGTGGGGCGCGATGGGTGTAGCGTTTTAGAGGCTGGTAAGGGTCCTGGGGGATGTACAGGATCGGCGAATCGATATGCTCATCATCGAAGGCCAGAAACAGCACGCAGCCGGTCATGCGCAGCTTCATCAGGCCGAGGTCGCAGATCCACACCGGTTGCCCGCCCATCTGCGGCGAGCGTTCGCCAGCGATCACCGACAGCACCATGTTGTAGTCAGCCTGGGTAATGTCCTCGCACAATAGGGCCAACTCAGCCGCCGCGCGCATCGCGGCCTTTTGGCTGGCGATGAATTGCTCGCGCAGGGTAGTTTCGTGGGTGGTAAAAAAACCCTTGAGGTAGGTTTGGAACTGACCGCCCAGATCCAGGCTGCGGCACAGCCTTAAAAACTGATGGACCTTAAGGCTACCCAAGCGCACCGGTAGTAAGGAGTCGGCCGCGCTGCCAGGCGATGACGTTTGCCAGCGCAAGCCCGACGATGAGTGAAAGGCCCCTTCCTCGCATTCGCCCTCCTCGAAGTTGTGCAGCGCCGCCTGCAATAGCTCCAGCTTCAAAAAATCGTAGGTTTGCGCCTCGATATTGAGATCACTCACCTGCAGGGACTTTCTCAGGCTTAACCATGTGGCAACCTGGGGGGCCAGGGTTACCTCATACTGGTCCTTGAGCGCCTTGACCAGTAGCGGCCGGGCAAACGCGTCGATGCTTTGCAAGCCAGACAGGGTCTGGTCAAGGGCGGTCTGCGCGGTGAAACTTGCGATAAAACAGGCATGCAACTGCTGGCGTTGCTCAGGTGTTGCGTGCCAATAGGCCGGCGGTAAAGGGGTATCGGCGTGTTTGAGCGCCATTCGGCGTGCGGCCGTGCTATCGACCAACCATTTCGGCATGGCGCTGGTCAATAACGGTCGATGGACACTGGGCGTTGCCGGCAACGCGGGCGAGTCGGTCATGATGCGGCTCCAGGAAAAGGAGCACCAGCACATCACAAGGGCCAAGGCTAACCGTGGTAACTACGTCTATCCTGTGGGGAGCAGTAACTTCTACCAGCCCTCGCAGGAGGACTCATGGACACACCGGACAATAAACCACCGACCTTCTGGCAGATGCTTCATAGCGTGATGGCTGCCGCTTTTGGTGTGCAGAGCGGCAAGAACCGCACGCGGGACTTTACCCATGGCAAGCCCAGCCATTTTGTGGTGCTGGGGATTGTGTTTACCGCCGTATTTGCCCTGACACTCTTTGCCATCGTCAAGCTCGTACTGCTTATGGCCGGGGTATAGGCCCGATTATTTCAACAGCATCTGCAGGCTGAAGGGATATTGGTAGGCCGCAGGCTTGCCCTGGGCCGAGAGTTCACGAAAATTCACGCCATCGCCCTCATGACCACGCTTGTCCAGCAAGCGCTGGGCCTGGGGCTCGTCAATCAGCTGGAACAACTTCACCTGCCGCTCGCGCTCGCCAGGGTCTTGGATGCCCACGCCCCTGGCGTCGTCGTGCAGCAGCACCATGGCCCAGCCACCGACGGTGAAATGCCCGGCCACCAGCGCACTGATTCGTCCCTGCAGGCGCGCTTGCAGGACGTCAGGAGAACTGTTGATCGCGCTGAACAAAACCTCCTTGCCGGGCGTGCGCCCGCTGCCATTCAAGGCCTGCATGGCCCCCAGGGCCATTTCATCATTGGCCGACCAGACCAGCGTGGCCTGCGGGTAACGCTTGAACATCAAGGTTGCTTGATCAAAGGCGCGCTGGCGGTTCCATTCGCCATAGACCAACTGGCGCAAATGAACTTCAGGGTGTTCGCGCAAGGCGCGCTGCAGTCCCTGCTCGCGCGCCTGTGCGGTCGGCGTGTTCTTGGCACCGGAAAACGCCAGCAAGTCCAGGGTCGTGCCGGCCGGGACAGGCCCGTGCTGGCGCAACAACTCCTTGAGCATCAGGTAACCGCCCTCCTCATCATTGGCGGTGATGCTGCCCATCCAATTGGGGTACTTGCCAGCGTCCAGCAGTTGCACCTGATCGGGTGTCAGGGCGTTATTGACAATCAGCAACTTGACCTGGCTGCCCTGGGCCATCCGCAGGATCTGCGGGGCGATGTACTGCTCGTTGACCAGCACCAGGTAATCCGGGGACTGTGGGCCTTGCAGCGCTTCACGAGCCTGCTGCAGGGTATTTTGCGGGTCACGCTCGGAATAGCGCACACGCAAATCCAGGCCGAGGTCCTTGGCCGCGGCCTGCATGAATTGCGCATAACTGACCCAGAAGGTTTCAGTGGACATACCTGGGTTGAGAAACACCACTGACGTGGCATGGGCCATCGCCCCGAACATCATCCCCACCCACCACAAGCACCCGCAGATAACCTTCGACATTTCTGCCCGAACCCTGAGAATTGACAGATCATAATAGTGGCAATAAGCCTTTTGATCTTGGCTATTTGTCAGCAGGCCGGACAGTTTTGTGCGATCAGTTCCCTCTATTGGTGGCTGACCCAGAACACAGCGGCTGAAACCACCAGGATAATCAGAAACAGAATCGCCCAGGCGTCCACGGTACTATCAGGTTTACGGGCTTTGGTTGGATTGCTCATCGCATCGCCTCTTGTCGGTTTTATAGGTGATTGCACTAAGACTCGACCACAGTAAAGATCATGCTTTCCCGCATGACAAGTGTGGGTATCGCGATAACTGTTCTCATTAGTCGATTTGGTTCTTTGCATATACTAAAACATCACTTTTGCGCATAAACGCAAGCTGGTATCGTGCGCCGGCTCCGTTGGGAGTGCGCGGCCGTGCGCGCAGATTTGCCGAGAACAGGACCTATATGTACGTATACGACGAATACGATCAGCGCATCATCGAGGACCGCGTCAAGCAGTTCCGTGATCAGACCCGACGCTATCTGGCAGGTGAACTGAGCGAAGAAGAGTTCCGCCCTCTGCGCCTGCAAAATGGCCTTTATGTTCAGCGCTTTGCGCCGATGCTGCGGGTCGCCGTGCCTTACGGCCAACTGACTGCGCGCCAGACACGCATGATGGCCAAGATCGCCCGAGACTTCGACAAGGGCTATGCCCACATCAGCACCCGCCAGAACGTGCAGTTCAACTGGCCGGCCCTGGAAGACGTGCCGGACATCCTGGCTGAATTGGCCACCGTGCAGATGCACGCCATTCAGACCAGCGGTAACTGCCTGCGCAACGTGACCACCGACCAGTTCGCCGGCGTAGCCGCCGATGAAGTGATCGACCCGCGCCCGTGGTGCGAGATCGTTCGTCAGTGGACGACGTTCCACCCAGAATTTGCCTACCTGCCGCGTAAGTTCAAGATCGCCATCAATGGCTCGACTTCCGACCGCGCCGCGATCGAAGTCCACGACATCGGCCTGGAGCCGGTGTACAACGCCGCTGGCGAACTGGGCTTTCGCGTGCTGGTCGGTGGCGGCCTAGGCCGTACGCCGGTGGTCGGCGCCTTCATCAATGAATTCCTGCCGTGGCAAGACCTGTTGAGCTATCTCGACGCCATCCTGCGTGTGTACAACCGCTATGGCCGTCGTGACAACAAGTACAAGGCGCGCATCAAGATCCTGGTCAAGGCCCTCACCCCCGAGGTGTTTGCCCAAAAGGTCGACGCCGAGATGGAACACCTGCGCGGCGGCCAGACCACCCTGACCGAGGCCGAAGTGCATCGCGTGGCCAAGCACTTTGTCGACCCGGACTACAAGGCCCTGGGCAACCAGGACGCCGAACTGACCGCACTCGACCAGCAGCACCCAGGCTTTGCCCGCTGGCGCACCCGCAACACCCTGGCGCACAAGCAGCCGGGCTATGTGGCGGTGACCCTGTCGCTCAAGCCTACCGGTGTTGCACCGGGCGATATCACCGACAAGCAACTGGACGCCGTCGCCGACCTGGCCGACCGCTACAGCTTTGGCCAACTGCGCACCTCCCACGAGCAGAACATCATCCTCGCGGACGTTGAGCAGAGCCAACTGTTCACCCTGTGGGGCGAACTGCGCGAAGGCGGTTTCGCTACGCCGAACATCGGTCTGTTGACCGATATCATCTGCTGCCCGGGCGGCGACTTCTGCTCCCTGGCCAACGCCAAGTCGATTCCGATTGCCGAATCGATCCAGCGCCGCTTCGACGACCTGGACTACCTGTTCGACATCGGCGAGCTGGACTTGAACATCTCTGGCTGCATGAACGCCTGTGGTCACCACCACGTCGGCCATATCGGCATCCTCGGGGTGGACAAGAAAGGCGAAGAATTCTACCAAGTGTCCCTGGGTGGCAGCGCCAGCCGCGATGCGAGCCTGGGCAAGATCCTCGGCCCATCCTTCGCCCAGGAAGCCATGCCTGACGTGATCGGCAAGCTGATTGACGTCTACGTCGAACAGCGCACCGAAGATGAGCGTTTCATCGACACCTACCAGCGCATCGGCATTGACCTGTTCAAGGAGCGCGTCTATGCAGCGAATCATTAAGAACAACGAAGTCGTCGACGAAACCTGGCACCTGCTGCCCAAGGATGCGGCGTTCGATGGTGTCTCCAACTGCGACGACCTGATCGTGCCATTGGCCCTGTGGCGTGAGCATGGCCACGCCCTCAAGGCCCGCGATGGCGGCCTGGGTGTGTGGCTGGACGCCGATGAAGAAGCCGAAGAAATCGGTGATGACGTGCAACACTTCCAGGTCATCGCCCTGAACTTCCCGGCCTTCACCGACGGGCGCAACTACTCCAACGCGCGCCTGCTGCGTGACCGTTATGGTTACAAGGGCGAGTTGCGGGCGATTGGCGATGTACTGCGCGACCAGTTGTTCTACCTGCACCGCTGCGGTTTCGATGCCTACGCCTTGCGCGCCGACAAAGACCCGTACGAAGCGCTGGAAAGCCTCAAGGATTTCTCGGTGACATACCAGGCCGCTACAGATGAGCCATTGCCGCTGTTTCGGCGGCGCTAGATACCTTCTGTAGGATGTAGGAGCGAGCTTGCTCGCGAAGATCGTCAACGATAACGCATGCTTTCTGGATTAACGCGTTGCTCTTGAGTTCTTCGCGAGCAAGCTCGCTCCTACAGGGCTCTCCAATGACGCCAGCACCCGCTCCTGCCCCATGGAACAAGGCACGCCTTCGGGTTGCGCCCGAACCGTCTCGATCACGCCTAGCAACTGTGCCTTGCTGTGCGCCAACTGCACTTGCATCGCCTCGATCTGCTGCACCTTGCGCTCCAACCCTTCGATCAGTTCCTCCCGCTTGTGCTCCCCCGCAACAGGCATCATCGCCTTGAGTTCCTGCAGGGTAAATCCAGCCTGCTGCGCGCTCTGGATCAATTGCAGCATCTGCAGTGCCTCGGGGGCATAGCGCCGATAGCCGTTGGCCTGGCGCCCCACCTGGTTGATCAGCCCTTGCGCCTCATAAAAACGGATATGCGATGCCGCCAGGCCACTTTGTTTTGCCAACTCGCCAATATTCATCACTCGATCCCGCTTGACATTAAAGTTAACTTTAAGCTTAGCCTGAGGCCTCCCTCGCTCAGGAGTCAACTCATGTCACCCTTCGAACCCTTGCAACTGCCCAACGGCCAAGTCATCGCCAACCGTATCGCCAAGGCCGCGATGGAGGAGAACATGGCCGATGCCAATCAGGCGCCCTCCCCCGCGCTGAAGCAGTTGTACAAGGCCTGGGCGGACGGTGAGCCGGGGTTGCTGCTGACCGGCAATGTGATGATCGACCGTCACGCCATGACCGGCCCCGGCGGCGTAGCCCTGGAAGACGAACAACACCTGGACAGCTTCCGCGAGTGGGCAGCGATTGGCCGGGCCAAGGGCATGCACTTCTGGGTGCAACTCAACCACCCAGGGCGCCAGACCATGGCCAATCTGGGCCAGCAAACCTTGGCGCCGTCGGCGGTGCCCCTGGACCTGGGCGGTTTCTCGAAGATGTTCGCCACACCCAGGGCGATGACCGAAGACGATATCCAGGACGTCATCACGCGCTTTGCCACTAGCGCACGCCTGGCCGAAAAAGCCGGGTTCAGCGGCGTACAGATCCATGGGGCCCACGGTTACCTGCTCAGCCAGTTCCTCTCCCCCTTGAGCAACCGGCGCAATGATCGCTGGGGCGGCTCGCTGGAAAACCGTGCCCGCCTGCTGGTCGAAGTGATCAAGGCCGTCCGGGCAGTGGTCAGCCCTGGTTTTTGCGTGGCGGTAAAACTCAACTCGGCGGACTTCCAGCGCGGCGGGTTTGATGCCGACGATGCGCACGGCGTTGTGACCATGCTCAACACCCTACCTATCGATTTACTTGAGCTATCCGGTGGCAGTTACGAGGCACCTGCAATGCAAGGTGAGGCACGCGATGGCCGAACCCTCGCCCGAGAGGCGTATTTCCTGGAGATGGCCACTGAGCTAGCAAAACAGGCCAACATGCCGGTGATGGTCACGGGAGGGATTCGCCGTTTGCCGGTGGTGCGACAGGTCCTGAACAGTGGCATCGCCATGGCCGGCATTGCCACGGCCTTGAGCCTGGAGCCGCAACTGATCAAGCAGTGGCGAGAGGGCCGCGACAGTCACCCGCAATTGCGCCCGATTGGCTGGAAACGCAAGGCGCTGGCATCCCTGGCGACCATGGCGGTGGTGCGCTATCAACTACGCCGGTTGAGCCAGGGCCGCCAGCCCAACCCGCGCGTCGCACCGCTGCTGGCGCTGATTCAAGACCAATGGTTCGCCGCCCGGCGCACACGGCAATATCGACTGGCGATGGCCAATCAAGCAGCCTGACCCTATGCAACAGACCCAGCCACCAGGACTGGGTCTGGTTGATCCGTCAGCCCTTCTGCTTCGCCACCCATTTGCCATAGGCATCGATGAACGCTTGCAGGAACGGCTTGGTTTTTTCCGACAGCTTGCCTGACTCATCGAACGCACTGCCTGCGCCACCCAGGTAGGCTTCCGGTTGCTGCATGCAGGGCACATCCAGAAACACCAGGGACTGACGCAAATGGTGGTTGGCGCCAAACCCGCCAATGGCCCCCGGCGACACACTGATGATCGCCCCCGGCTTGCCACTCCAGGCGCTCTGGCCGTAGGGGCGTGAGCCTACGTCAATGGCATTCTTCAAGGCCGCAGGTACCGAGCGATTGTATTCAGGGGTAACGAACAGCACCGCATCGGACGCCGCCAACTGCTGGCGGAACGAGGTGTAGGCCGCAGGCGGTGTTGCGCCATCAAGGTCTTCGTTATAGAGCGGTAATTCGCCGATTTCGACGATGCTGAGCTTGAGGTTGGCCGGCGCCAATTGCGCCAATGCCAGGGCGACCTTGCGGTTGATCGACTCTTTTCTCAAGCTGCCGACCAGTACGGCAATCGTATAGACCTTGCTCATGGGGCTTTTCCGACATCTGACTAAAGGAGCCTGTAGTTATAGAGCCTTCGCCGGCCTATCACCAGCGGGTTTTGCCCAACTGGCGGTTGTTTTGCGCCGAGATCTGCCTATAGGAAAAATAAGCAGAACATCAGCGAATAGTATTTTTCCTATGTAGGTAAACTACCCGCCTTAATGACGGTCTACAGAACCGCAAATCGGTGTTTTTCTCCAGAGGTTCTAAACAGATGGCAGCAGTACTTGTCGGACAATTCCATGCCCGCGACGCGGAAGGCCGCGTTTATTCAGTGCATGAATTTCAGGAGTCCACCTCGTCAGACGGCGGTTCAGAACCGGTAATTTCCTACAAGCTGGCGATTGGTGACCGGGTCAACAAGGTCGATGACAACACCTTTGTATTGGTTCAATCGCAGGTCTCCCTGACCCGCGAACCCGAAAACACGCCTGTTTGATAAGGCTGTGCCTCCAGGCAGAAGTCATATGAGCGGACTTGGGTTAGGATTCACCCGGTGAATCCCTTACCTGCTGAACATGGACTTCATGCATGCGTTTACGTCATATCGAAGTGATTCAAGCCATTTTGCAGACCGGACACCTCGGCACTGCCGCCGAATGGTTGCAACTGGCTGTGTCCGATGTGGACGCCACCCTCAAGGACGCTGAACAGCAGTTGGGATTCATGCTGTTCGCCAGCGTCCGCGGGCGGTTGCAGGCCACCCGTGAAACCCTGGCCATGCAGGCGCAGATCGCCCATCTCTACGAAGCCCTGGAGCCTATACAGCGCCTGGCCAGCAGCCTCAAGCACCATCATGCCCCACCGCTGCGCACGCTCTGTACACCGCCGTTGGCCAACCAACTGCTGCCGCAAAGCATCGCGTTGTTGCGCCGACGCTTCCAGGACACCCCCTGCAACCTGTCCAGCCAACCGACACGCGACATCGTCAGGAGCCTGCTGCTGCATGAGGCCGACCTCGGCCTGAGCCTGCATGACCCTGAGCACCCGCAAATCACCAGTACCGTGCTGGCCCAGGGCAAGTTGCAGTTGTTGGCACCCCATGGCTGGCTCAAGCCCCGGCAGAAATACATCGCCCTGCAAGAACTGGCCGGCCAGTCGATGATCGGCCTGGAGGGGCAAGACCCGTTGAGCCAGTGGCTGGACAGCAAGCTGCAGGCCCTGCGACCGTTGCCGGTGATCCAGACACGGGTGCAGACCTACCAGATGATGCGCAGCATGGTCGAGGCCGGCGAAGGGTTGGCGGTGGTCGATCCATTCACCGCCAGCGGCGCGCGGGAGGCAGGCCTGGATACTTGCCCGCTGTCGCCGCCGATCCTGGTGAGCCTGTATGGACTGACGGTCAAGGACAGCAGCCCGAGCCCTGCGCTCAATGCGTTGCTGGAGATTGTCACGCAGAAGGCACAAGCCCTGTTGTCCCCGATCGGCTAAGCACGCACTCACAGTGGCCTTGCTACCGTGTAGGAGCGAGCTTGCTCGCGAAAAACTTGAGAGCTGCGCGGTTACCCTGCAAACGATGCGTTATCGTTGACGTTTTTCGCGAGCAAGCTCGCTCCTACAGGGCCCTTGCCACAGCTGCAACTCAGTTGAACAAGCGATACCAGAAAATCGCCACTTCCCGCGTCTGCGGGTCAATCCCGCGATAACGCAGGTGGTCGATGCCACCCATCACATAGCCGCTGCGCTCGTATAGCCGGCACGCACCCAGGTTGTTGTTCTGGGTCTCCAGCATCATCCCCGGCAGGTTTTTCTTGCGGCTCCAGAATTGCGCCACATCAAGCAAGGCCTTGGCCACACCATGTCGGCGGGCCGGCAGTACCACCGCCAGCTCATCAACATGGGCATACCCGTTCCAGTTGGTACTGACGACGATATGGCCAACCGGACGATCATCCAGGTAAGCCATGAACACCGCACTGTCGGCGGCATCGCGGTAGCTGGCGAATTCCTCGGGATCGATACCGTAGCATTTGCGATACGGCAGGATCTGCTCCACCGCCCATTGATCGACAGGCTTGCCCAGCTCTGGCGTGCCATACACGCACACCTCAAAGCTGAAATCATTACCCCATACGTAGGCGTCAAATCCCTCGTCGGCGACTCGCACACTGAGCCCCGGGTACTTCGGATTCACTACAGCTTGCATAACCTTCCTTAACACTTGATGCAATCGACGGTGTAACAACGACCGCTGCCGTCGTCTTCGTGTTGTAACCCATGCACATCGGCGACAAACCCGGGGAAACTGCTATCGAACTCCCGGGCAAAGGCCAGGTAGTCGATGATCGAACGCGTCGATTCAGTAAAGCGCTCCCCCGGCATGATCAGCGGAATGCCCGGCGGATAAGGCACCAGCATCACGGCAGCGATACGCCCTGGCAAGGCGTCGATGGAAACCGCCTCGACCTCGCCACGGACCAGTTGGTCATAGGCATCGGCCGGTTTCATCGCGATTTCAGGTAAAACGGTGTACATGCGCTTGAGGTGCTTGGCTGTGGCATTGCTGCGATAGCAGCCGTGCAACTGGTCGCACAAATCCTGCAAACCCAGGCCCTGATAGCGTGCCGGCCCTTGCTGGAATACCGACGGTAGGCAACTGGCCAGGCTGGTATTGGCGTCGTAACTGCGCTTGAACTCCAGCAATTCCGTCAGCAGGGTACTCCACTTACCTTTGGTAATACCCATGGAGAACAGCACCAGGAACGAATACAGCCCGGTCTTTTCTACGACCAGGCCACGTTCCCAAAGGAATTTGCTGACCACCGCCGCCGGAATCCCGCAGTCACTCAAGGCGCCACCCGCTGTCAGGCCAGGCATGACCAGGGTGACCTTGATCGGGTCGAGCAACACATAGTCTTCGGCGATATCCCCAAAGCCGTGCCAGTCGGCTTCCGGCTGCAACAACCAGTCAGCCGTCGCGACCCGGTCGATACCGGCCACCGAAGGCGGTTGCCAGATGGAAAACCACCAATCATCGGCGGCGATATGCTGGCGCAGATTGGCCAGGGCCCGGCGAAAGCTCAGGGCCTCATCGAACATTTCCTGGAGCAACGAACGCCCTGCCGGGCCTTCCATCATGGCCGATGCCACATCAAGCGAGGCGATGATGCTGTACTGCGGCGAGGTGGAGATATGCATCATGAACGCCTCATTGAAGCGATCACGATCCAATTGCCGCGCCCCACCGTCCTGTACATGGATCATCGAGGCCTGGCTGAATGCCGCCAACAATTTGTGCGTCGAGTGCGTTGTGAACACCAGCGGACTGTCGGGCGTACGCGAAGTGCCCATGCCATAGCGCCCGGCGAAAAACTCGTGGAAGGCGGCATAGGCGTACCAGGCCTCGTCAAAGTGCAGCACTTCGACACTGTTGCCCAATTGCTGCTTGATCAACTCGGCGTTGTAACACAGGCCGTCATAGGTCGAGTTGGTCACCACCGCCAGCTTGACCTTGGGCTCGCGGCCACGGGTCAAGGGGCTGGCCTGGATCTTCGCGCGAATCGACTCGCGGCTGAATTCCGTGAGTGGAATCGGGCCGATGATTCCCAGCTCATTGCGCTCCGGGCACAAGTACAGCGGGATCGCCCCGGTCATGATGATCGAGTGCAACACCGACTTATGGCAATTGCGATCCACCAGCACCAGATCATCGCGCCCGACCATGGAATGCCAGACAATTTTGTTCGCGGTAGACGTGCCATTGATCACGAAGAACGTGTGGTCAGCACCAAAGTTTCGGGCCGCGCGGGCTTCGGCTTCGGCCAAGGGGCCGGTGTGATCCAGCAGCGAGCCCAGCTCCGGCACCGACACTGACAAGTCAGAGCGCAGGGTGTTCTCCCCGAAGAACTGATGAAACGCCTGCCCCACCGGGCTTTTGCGATAGGCAACGCCACCACCGTGCCCTGGGGTGTGCCAGGAATAATTGGAGTCGGCCGTGTGCTGCACCAGGGCCTTGAAGAATGGCGGCAACAGGCCATCGAGGTAAGTACGCGCCGCGCGGGCCACCTGCCGGGCCAGGAACGGCACCGTATCTTCGAACAGGTAGAGAATGCCACGCAGTTGGTTGAGCTCGCTCATGGCATCGGCCGGGGCATTTTCCAGAGTGACTTGCTCACCCAGGGCAAAGATCGGCAGGTTGGGCGCACGCAGGCGCGCCAGGCGGATCAGCTCCACCATATTTTGCAGCAGATGGGTATTTTCCCCGGCGCCTTCAGCGGCGATCAACATGCATGCCAGGCCATGATGGGTCGAGGCCACCAACCGGCCTTCGGCGTAATCCATCGCGGAAAAAATGCTGAAACCCTCTTGCTCCAATTCCCGGGCGATTCCTCGGACCCGATCACCTGCAACGGTGTCAGCCTTGATGTCGCGGTGCACGATCAGGATGGGGAACTTCAGGTCTTTGTACATGAGGGCTTGGCGTCCTGAGGGCGATGTACTCAGGGTAGAAGCTGGGAGCGAATGTGGCGAATGAAGATAATAACTAATGTAGGAATGGGCTTGTGTGGGAGCGGGCTTGCCCGCGATAGCGGTGGGCCAGTAACGAATGCGCTGACTGTCACACCGCAATCGCGGGCAAGCCCGCTCCTACATTTTTGACCGCAATTTAGTGCTGGGTCAGTTGAGTCCACAACGCCGGCGCACCCGCCGATTTGGCGATGGCTTCCAGGCGTGCCGCGTGCTCGGCCATGTCCTGCTCGCTGGCGCGGATGATGGTGGTGGCTTTGCGATCAGCCGGCAGGCGGCGGATTTCCGAAGGCCGGTTGCCCGAGCCTTCTGCCGAACCGTTGCCATCGGAGGCGTTACCCGCCAGGGACAGGCTGGTCTGCCCACCGGTCATGGTCAGGTAGACGTCCGCCAGGATCTCCGAGTCGAGCAAGGCGCCGTGCAATTCACGGCCGGAGTTGTCGACCCCATAACGCTTGCACAAGGCATCGAGACTGTTGCGCTGGCCCGGGTGGCGCTCACGGGCCATCATCAGGGTGTCGAGGATCGAGCAGTGACGGGTGATGTCCGCGCGATCCGCCTGGCCCATCAGGGCGAATTCGTTGTTGATGAAGCCAACGTCGAACGCCGCGTTATGGATGATCAGTTGCGCGCCGTTGATGAACTCGAAAAACTCATCGGCAACTTCCGCAAAGCGCGGCTTGCCCACCAGGAATTCGTTGGTGATACCGTGGACGCCAATCGCGCCTTCGTCACTTTCCCGGTCGGGCTGCAGATACACGTGGAAATGCCGACCGGTGAGACGGCGGCCCATCAACTCGACACAACCGATTTCAATGATCCGGTGACCATCGGTCACCGGCATGCCGGTGGTTTCGGTATCGAGTACAACAGATCGGATGGCCATCAGGGTTCAGCTCTCAACGGTGTGTGTATTTCAAGGGGCGGGATATTAGCACGCTCTATAACCCCGTGGCGGCAACGGCCGACGACAGCCGATGGGTTTTGGGAAAAACCGGTAAGGTATTAATTAGCGATCAATTCCCTTCGTTTATCCAATAAGTCGATGACTGCCCGTTTACCCCACACCAGAGAGAGCCAACATTCTGATGATTGAAACTCGCCATGCCATCGCCCTACTGATTAGCAGCCTGCTTCTTGGGGGGTGCGTGTCCCAGCCCTCCACCGACACTTCGGCCGGGCAACCGCCACTGATTGTCGCCCACCGAGGAGGCACTGCAGACTTTCCCGAGAACACCTTGCTGGCGATCGACAATGCCCTGCGCAATAACGTCGATATGCTTTGGCTCACAGTGCAACTGAGCCGTGACCAGATCCCCGTGCTGTACCGGCCGGCGGACCTGAGCGCCAACACCAACGGTTCGGGCGCGGTGGCCGAGAAAACCCTGGCCCAGTTGCAACAGCTCAATGCCGGCTGGCAGTTCAAACAGGGTGCGGCCAATGGCCAGGTACTATTTCCTTATCGCGAGCACCCGGTGACGTTGCCGTCATTGCAGCAAGCGTTGGCGGCCGTTCCAGCCAATATTACGATCATCCTCGACATGAAGGCCCTGCCTGCCGACACCCAGGCCAAGGCGGTGGCGCAAGTACTGGAACGCAACCAGGCATGGAACCGGGTGCTGATTTACTCCACGGATGCCAGCTACCAGCAGGCTTTCGCGCAGTACCCAAAGGCCCGTCTGTTTGAATCCAGGGATCAGACCCGCGACCGCTTGGCCAGTGTCGCTCTGGCCCACAATTGCCAACCGGCACCGCAAATGGGGAGCTGGGTAGCGTTTGAATACCAGCGCAAGGTCGAACTGGTGGAAACCTTTACCCTTGGGGAAGCACGTTCAGCGGTCAATGCCAAGTTGTGGACACCCCAGGCCATCGACTGTTTCCAGTCCAAGGGCAAGGTGAATATCCTGACGATTGGCGTTAACAGTGAGGAAGACTATCGGGCTGCGGCGTGCCTGAACGTCGACGCGGTACTGGTGGATTCGCCTCGCACGATGCAAGGCGTGAAGCAGCGGCTCGAATGGCCGCTGCGGTGTGACTGACGGTCAGCTCTGCTTGTAGCCGCGCACGTCATCCACGCCACGATTGGCCAACTGGTCGGCCCGCTCGTTGCCTGGATGGCCGATGTGCCCGCGCACCCATTTCCAGGTGATGTTGTGGCGGTTGCACTGCTCATCCAGCAACTGCCACAGGTCAGCGTTCTTCACCGGCTCCTTGGCGGCGGTTTTCCAGCCGCGCTTTTTCCAGTTGACCATCCACTCGTTGATGCCCTTCATGACGTATTGCGAGTCCGTCACCAGCAGCACATCGCAGCGGCGCTTGAGTTCTTCGAGGCCACGAATGGCGCCCATCAGCTCCATGCGGTTGTTGGTGGTATTGGCTTCGCCGCCCCACAACTCCTTCTCCACGCCCTTGCACACCAGCAAGGCGCCCCAGCCGCCCGGACCAGGATTGCCCTTGCAGGCGCCGTCGGTAAAGAGTTCTACGCTATCGGTCATTACGCTATCCATCAAAGCGGGTTGCCGGCAATCGACCGGCAGCTCCCGAGGTCGAACACTACGACCAAAATTCCAGAAAAATGATTTATGGCTCGCTGGTGCGACGGTTGACCTTGGCCAGGGGCATCGGCACCAGTTTACCCATGGGCTCACGCCGGACCTGGCTCACCGGCCGCAGCCCGACCACGATCTTGCGGGCCACCAGCAGGTAGAAACCGCCACCGGACAACTGCCATGCGCCGGCCCGGCGCTCCCAGCCAGCCAAACGGCCCTGCCACTTGGGCGAGGCAAGCGGCGGACGATAGCACCCGAAGCGGCGTTTCTCCAGCGCGAAACCCAGCAGGTTCAACCAGTCGCTGACCCGCGAGGGTGAGATGCAGCGGGCCTGGCTCAATGCGTCATGGGCAAAGACGTGCCGCAGGCCCCATGAACTCCAGGGGTTGATGCCGACGATCAATAAATGGCCGCCAGGACGCACGGCGCTGGCCGCTTCACGCAGCAACCCATGGGGTGACAGGCAGAAATCCAGGCCATGCTGCATCACCACCACATCGGCCGCGTGCTCGCTCAAGGGCCAGGCCTGTTCCTCGCACACAATCTCGACCCCGGGCAACGGCGCGCCCAGGCGTACATTGCGCTGCACCTGGCGCGCGGGCGGCGGTGTCTGGGCCGATGGGCCGTAATGCACCAGGTAGCCACCGAAGAAGCGCTCCAGCTCTTCTTCAAGCATCAACCGCTCTTGTTCCAGCAGAAATTGCCCGATCGGCCCGGACAGCCATTCACGGGCTGCGCTGATCAAGGCCAGCCATTCGGGATCGGCCTGGGCGAACGCTTTATCAGTCATTGCATTCTCCAACTCGCCAAGACGTTCTAAGATGCACCAATGTGTTCAGCTTGGCGAATAGAAGAATGATACAGATCAGTGCCCTGCCCGCCTTCACCGATAACTACATCTGGTTGTTACAAGACCATCGCAGCCATCGTTGCGCGGTGGTCGATCCCGGCGATGCCGCGCCCGTGCTGGCGTGGCTTGCACAGCACCCGGACTGGTCCCTCAGCGACATCCTGGTGACTCACCATCATCCTGACCACGTGGGCGGGGTCGAACAGCTCAAGCAAGTCTCAGGCGCCAAGGTCTATGGCCCGGCCAACGAAAAGATCCCGGCCCGTGACGTTGCGCTCAACGATAACGACCAGATCGAGGTGCTGGGCTGGGACTTCGACGTGCTCGCCGTACCGGGCCATACCCTCGGCCATATAGCCTTTTATCATCATGGCTTGCTGTTCTGCGGCGATACGCTGTTCGCCGCCGGTTGCGGACGCTTGTTCGAAGGCACACCGGAGCAGATGTACAACTCCCTTGAGCGCCTGGCCGCCCTGCCGGCCGACACGCTGGTCTACTGCACCCACGAATACACACAAAGTAACCTGCGTTTTGCCCAGGCCGTGGAACCGGATAACACCGATATCGCCGAACGGGTGGCAAAAGTCAGCCAACTCCGGGCAGGCGGCAAGATGACTCTGCCCTCGACCCTGGCCCTGGAAAAACTGACCAACCCTTTTTTGCGCACCGCTGAAACATCCGTTAAACAAAAAGCGGACGAGCGGAATGGCCGCGATAACCGCTCTGGGAGCGAGGTGTTTGCTAGCTTGCGCGCTTGGAAAGATACGTTCTAAGCAGACAGGTTCTGATACAAAATTTCTGAGTGGTTGACCGGAACCGAAGCGCTTTCTAGAATCGCCCGACATTTTTGCCCGGAACTAACTTCCAGCCAATGTCGTCATCTATTCGTAAATCCAACCATTCAGACGCATTGACCCGCCTGGCTCAAGCCATTGCGGTGGCTGTATCCGCAACTCTGGCGGGCTGCCAAACCACCAATTACGCTGCACAATCCACCGTGCAACCCAAACCTGTCTTAACTGCCAAGATCAAGCAAAAACCCCTTTGGCTCTCAGAGAAGCCAAGCCCACAGGTGCCCCAGGATGTCTGGGAGCGCATGCGCCAGGGGTTCCAATTGCAGGACGGCGTCGGCGTCAACCCGCGTATCGAGCAACAACGCCTGTGGTTCGCCAGCAACCCCTCTTTCCTGGAGAACGCCGGCGAACGCGGCAGTCTCTATATTCATTACATCGTCGAGCGCCTTGAAGAGCGCAACATGCCCCTGGAGCTGGCGCTGCTGCCAGTCATTGAAAGTGCCTACAACCCAATGGCCTATTCACGCAGCGATGCGGTTGGCCTGTGGCAGTTCATTCCCTCCACCGGGCGCTACTTCAACCTGCGCCAGACCCGCGCCTACGATGGCCGTCGCGATATCACCGCCTCCACCACTGCTGCCCTGGACTATCTGACACGTCTGCATGATATGTTCAACGGCGACTGGTTGCTGGCCCTGGCGGCCTATAACGCGGGTGAAGGCACGGTCAGCCGGGCCATCGAACGTAACGAAAAGCTCGGTCTGCCCACCGACTACTGGAACCTGCCACTGCCCCAGGAAACCAAGGACTACGTGCCCAAGTTCCTGGCGCTGTCCCAAGTGGTGCTGGCTCCCGAGGCCTACGGCGTCAACCTGAACCCGATTGCCAACGCGCCGTACTTCGAGATGGTTGAAGTCAAGCAAAGCATGGACCTGTCCCGGGTCGCTGCGCTGGCTGAGATCGACGAAGACGAACTGTTCCAGCTCAACCCGGCCTTCAAGCAACGCACTACCCTGGACGGCCCCCAGCATTTGCTGGTGCCCACCTCCAAGGCGCAATTGCTGGCCAGTAGCCTGTCCTCGATGAATCCCGAGGAGTTGTTGAGCCTGCGCCCGAAAAAGCCGGTGTTCGACGAGGTTGAGCACAAGGCCGTGGCCGGCCGCTCGCGCAGCTACAAGGTCAAGAGCGGTGACAACCTGACGCTGATTGCCAAGGCCAACAAGGTCGACGTGCATGACCTGCAGCGCTGGAACAAGCTCAATGGCCAGGCCTTGAAAGTCGGCCAGACCCTGGTGATGCAGGACACCCGCAAAGTCGTGGCCAAGGCTGGCGGCAAGAAGCCGGTGCAGTACAAGGTCAAGAAAGGTGACTCGCTGTACATGGTTGCCAAGCGCTTCAACGTCGAGATGCAACATCTCAAGCGTTGGAACCCACGCACTGGCCAGGCGCTGAAGCCGGGGCAGATGCTGGTGGTGTCCGGGCCGCGCTGATCCCTTGTGGGAGCGGGCTTGCTCGCTCCCACATTGATTTTTGTCATTTTCAACAGCCTTTTTCCAAGTGGAACAAGCTGTTACTGTACCGATCATAAAGCCCAAGCCGCCTGGATCGGATCTCTGACTTGAAGCGTCCCCTCCTTCTACTAATAAGTCTGGCCTTGAGCTTTAGTGCGAACGCGACCATTACCGAGAACCACGGTTATGCGCAGTTCGGTACGCTCAAGTACCCGGCCAAATTCACCCACTTCGATTGGGTAAACCCCGCAGCGCCCAAGGGCGGCACCTTGCGGGTCATGGCCTTTGGCACGTTTGACACCCTCAATCCCTACACATTCAAGGGCTCAAGCCCGGTCTCCACCGCCAACTTCCTGCAATACGGAGTCAATGAGCTCAACGAGCCGTTGATGGTCGGCACCGGGCAGTACGCCCCTTCCGGCGACGAGCCCACGTCCAGTTATGGCCTGATAGCCCAATCGGTGGAATACAGCGAGGATCGCAGTTGGGTGGTGTTCAACCTGCGCCCGCAAGCGCGCTTCCATGACGGCAAGCCCATCACCGCCGACGATGTAGCGTTTTCCTATCGCACATTGCTGACCGAAGGCCATCCGCAATACCGCACCAATTTGCAGGAAGTGGCCCGGGTAGACGTACTCAACCCCCACCGCATCCGCTTCGTGTTCAAGCGCGCCGGCAACCCACTGTTGATCCTGCGCCTGGGCGAGTTGCCGGTGCTGCCCCAGCATTACTGGAAGAACCGCGACTTCAAGGCCACCACCTTCGAACCGCCACTGGGCAGCGGGCCGTATCGGATCAGCCAGGTCCAGCCAGGCCGGCAACTGGTGTTCGAACGAGTCAAGGATTATTGGGGCAAGGACCTGCCGGTCAATCGCGGGTTCTACAACTACGACAAAGTCGAGGTGGAGTTCTACCGCGACAGCGACGTGGCCTTCGAAGCGTTCAAGGCTGGCGAATTCGATATCTATATCGAGCACCAAGCCAAGAACTGGGCCAATGGCTACAACTTCCCGGCAGTCAACCGTGGCGAGGTGATCAAGGCGCAGATCGCCCACCAGATCCCGACCCAGAGCCAGGGCCTGTTCATGAACAGCCGCCGCGCCACGTTCAGCCAGGCCAAGGTGCGTGAAGCACTGGGGCTGATGTTCGATTTCGAGTGGACCAACCGCACCCTGTTCAGCAGCGCCTATAAACGCACCTTGAGCTACTACCCCAACAGCGAGTTCTCGGCCAGCGGCCTGCCGGTGGGCCATGAATGGCTGATGCTCTCGCCCTATCGCGATCAACTGCCGGCCAATCTGTTTACCCAGGCCTTCAGCCTGCCGCAGACCGACGGCCGAGGCATCCCCAGGGAGACCTTGCGCCGCGCCCTCGGCTTGTTGGCAGAAGGCGGCTGGAAACTTTCCGGTCAGCGCCTGCTCAATAGCGACGGGCAGCCGCTGCGTTTCGAGATCCTGCTGGTCAATCCGAACCTGGAGCGGATTCTGCAACCTTATGTCGAAAACCTGCGCAGCATCGGCATCGATGCGCGCTTACGCACTGTGGATCGTGCGCAGTACAAGCAGCGCCTCGACCAGTTCGACTTCGACATGATCCTGATGACCCTCAACCAGACTCTCAGCCCCGGCCTTGAACAGTGGCAGTACTTCCACTCCACCCAGGCCGGGATCAAGGGCAGCAAGAATTACGCAGGCATCGCCAACCCGGTGGTCGACCACCTGCTGGAACAATTGCTCGCCGCGCAGACCCGCGACCAGCAAGTCGCCGCCGGCCGGGCCCTGGACCGGGTCCTGCTGTGGCAGCACTACAGTATTCCCAATTGGTATCTCAACTATCATCGCCTGGCGTACCGTAACCGGTTCGCCTTCGTCACCACGCCGCCCTATAGCCTGGGCCTGAGCGCATGGTGGCTGAAAGCTTCGGAGAAACCCCAATGATGGCTTTGCGTACTGCGATTATCAGTGGCCTGTTGTTGTGCACCCAGGCTGTTGCCGCCCCTCAACATGCCTTGACCCTGTATGACGAGCCGCCCAAGTACCCGGCCAATTTCAAGCATGTCGACTACGTCAATCCCGACGCGCCCAAGGGCGGCACTTTTCGCGAGTCGGCCATGGGCAGCTTCGACAGCCTCAACCCGTTTATCAGCAAAGGCGTGCCCGCCGACAATATTGGCCTGGTCTTCGACACCCTGGCCCAGCAAGGCCTGGACGAGCCCATCACCGAGTACGGCCTGATCGCCGGCAAGATCGAAAAAGCCCCCGATAACAGCTGGGTACGCTTTTACCTGCGCCCCGAAGCACGCTTCCACGATGGCCATCCGGTACACGCCGAAGACGTGGTGTTCACCTTTGAAACCCTGATCAAGCAAGGCAGCCCCATCTACCGCACCTACTACGCTGACGTCGCCGAAGTGGTGGCCGAAGACCCGCTGCGGGTGCTGTTCAAGTTCAAACACACCAGCAACCGTGAGCTGCCGCTGATCCTCGGCCAGTTGCCCGTACTGCCCAAGCATTGGTGGGCAGGGCGCGACTTTGCCAAAAGCAGCCTGGAGATTCCCCTGGGCAGCGGTCCGTACAAGGTGGCCGAGGTCAAGCCGGGGCGTTCGATCCGCTACGAGCGGGTCAAGGATTACTGGGCCAAGGACCTGCCGATCAACAAGGGCCTGTACAACTTCGATTACCGCATCAGCGATTACTATCGCGACAACACCGTGGCCCTGGAAGCCCTCAAGGCCGGGCAGTTCGACTACTGGCAGGAAACCACGGCCAAGAACTGGGCCAATGCCTACAACGTCCCGGCCGTCGCCGAGGGGCGGTTGATCAAGGAAGAACTGCCCAACGGCAATCCCACCGGGATGCAGGGTTTTGTGTTCAATATCCGCAAGCCGATGTTCCAGGACGTGCGGGTGCGCAAGGCCATCAGCCTGCTGCTGGACTTTGAATGGAGCAACAAGCAACTGTTCAACGGCGCCTACACCCGCACCCGTAGCTACTTCGAAAACTCGGACATGGCTGCCACCGGCCTGCCCGGCCCCGCCGAACTGGCGATTCTCGAACCGCTGCGCGGCCGAATCCCGCCGCAAGCGTTCACCGAAGCCTTCGCACCGCCCAAAACCGATGCCAGCGGCATGATCCGCACCCAGCAGCGCGAAGCCTACCAACTGTTGCAGGAAGCCGGCTGGCGCATCGTCGACGACAAGATGGTCGATACCAACGGCAAGCCGGTGAGCATCGAATTCATGCTGTTCCAGACCGACTTCGAGCGCATCCTGCTGCCCTTCAAGCGCAACCTGGCAGACCTGGGTATCGAGTTGGTGATCCGCCGGGTCGACGTCTCGCAGTACGTCAATCGCGTACGCTCGCGGGATTTCGACATGATGGTCGGCAGTTTCCCGCAGTCCTCCTCACCGGGTAACGAACAGCGTGAATTCTGGCAAACGAGCAGTGCCGACAACCCCGGCAGCCGCAACTACATCGGCCTCAGGGATCCGGCCATCGACGAATTGGTGGAACAGTTGATCAACGCCGACTCACGCAACAGCCTGGTGGCCCACGCCAAGGCCCTGGACCGGGTACTGCAGTTTGGCTACTACGTGATCCCCAACTGGCATATCAAGACCTACCGCGTGGCCTACTGGAATCACCTTGGCCACCCCAAAGTCCCACCGCGCTATGACGTGGGCATCAATACCTGGTGGATCAAACCCCACACGCCGCCGGCAATGACGCCGCCCACAGACACCAGCGCCGACCCGGCGAGCGGAGGCGACTGACCATGCTGGCTTATATTTTTCGCAGGTTGCTGCTGATCATTCCGACGCTGTTCGGCATCTTGCTGATCAACTTTGTCATCATCCAGGCCGCGCCCGGCGGCCCGGTGGAGCAAATGATCGCCAAGCTCGAAGGCTTTGAAGGCGCCACCAGCCGCATCGCCGGTGGCGGCGCCGAAGTCTCGGTGGCCGGCTCCAGCTACCGTGGCGCCCAGGGCCTGGACCCGACGCTGATCAAGGAAATCGAGAAGATGTACGGCTTCGACAAGTCGGCGCCGGAACGCTTGTGGATCATGGTCAAGAACTACGCCCGGCTGGACTTTGGCGACAGCTTCTTTCGCGATGCCAAGGTCATCGACCTGATCAAGGAGAAGATGCCGGTGTCCATTTCCCTCGGGTTATGGAGCACCCTGATCATGTACCTGGTCTCGATCCCCCTGGGGATCGCCAAGGCCACCCGACATGGCAGCCACTTTGATGTGTGGACCAGTTCGGCGATCATCGTCGGCTATGCGATCCCGGCGTTCCTGTTTGCCATCCTGTTGATCGTGGTGTTTGCCGGCGGCAGTTATTTCGACTGGTTTCCCCTGCGCGGGCTGACATCCAACAACTTTGACGAACTGAGCTGGGGCGGCAAGATCCTCGACTACTTCTGGCACCTGGCACTGCCGGTCACGGCCCTGGTGATCGGTAACTTCGCCACCATGACGTTACTGACCAAGAACAGCTTTCTCGATGAAATCAACAAACAGTACGTGATCACCGCCAAGGCCAAGGGCCTGACCAATCACCGCGTGCTCTACGGCCACGTATTCCGCAACGCCATGTTGTTGGTGATCGCAGGCTTCCCTTCGGCGTTTATCGGGATCTTCTTTACCGGCTCGCTGCTGGTGGAAGTGATTTTCTCCCTCGACGGCCTGGGCCTGATGAGCTTTGAAGCCGCGATCAACCGCGATTACCCGGTGGTGTTCGGCACCCTGTTTATCTTCACCCTGCTGGGGTTGGTGGTGAAACTGATTGGTGATTTGACCTACACCCTGGTCGACCCACGCATCGACTTCGAAAGCCGGGAGCATTGAGATGAATCTATCCCCCCTCAATCGCCGCCGTTTCGAACGTTTCAAGGCCAACAAGCGCGGCTGGTGGTCGCTGTGGCTGTTCCTGATCCTGTTTGGCCTGAGCCTGGGCGCCGAGTTGATCGCCAATGACAAGCCGCTGGCGGTGCATTACGACGGCGACTGGTACTTCCCGGCACTCAAGCGTTACCCGGAAACCGCCTTCGGCGGTGAGTTCCCCCTGGAAGCCAACTACAAAAGCCCGTACATCCGCGAACTGCTCAAGGCCAAGGATGCCTGGACGCTCTGGGCGCCGATCCCCTACAGCTACCAGAGCATCAACTACGACCTGAAAGTCCCGGCTCCGGCACCGCCTTCGGCCGATAACCTGCTGGGCACCGATGACCAGGGCCGCGATGTGCTGGCGCGGGTGATCTATGGCTTTCGGGTCTCGGTACTGTTTGCCCTGACCCTCACCGTATTGAGCTCGATCATCGGCGTGGCGGCCGGCGCCTTGCAGGGCTTCTATGGCGGCTGGGTCGACCTGGCCGGCCAGCGCTTCCTGGAAATCTGGTCGGGCTTGCCGGTGCTGTACCTGCTGATCATCCTCGCCAGCTTCGTGCAGCCCAACTTCTGGTGGCTGCTGGGGATCATGCTGCTGTTTTCGTGGATGAGCCTGGTGGACGTGGTGCGCGCCGAATTCCTAC
This sequence comes from Pseudomonas sp. FH4, assembly GCF_000510915.2. NCBI lineage: Bacteria > Pseudomonadati > Pseudomonadota > Gammaproteobacteria > Pseudomonadales > Pseudomonadaceae > Pseudomonas > Pseudomonas sp. FH4. Next base: position 101,922 of record NZ_AOHN01000021.1, read on the forward strand.
GCGGGCGCAACCTGGAATATGTGCGTGCGGCACGGGCGCTGGGCATGCAGAACGGTGCGATCATGTTCCGCCATATCCTGCCCAACGCCATGGTCTCGACCATGACCTTCATGCCCTTCATCTTGACCGGCGCCATCGGCACCCTGACCGCCCTGGACTTCCTCGGCTTCGGCCTGCCCGCCGGCTCGCCGTCCCTGGGCGAACTGGTGGCCCAGGGCAAATCCAACCTACAGGCGCCGTGGCTGGGCATCAGCGCGTTCGCTGTACTGGCGATCATGTTGAGTTTGCTGGTGTTTATCGGCGAGTCCGCTCGCGATGCCTTCGACCCGAGGAAATGAGATGAATCAGGACAATCTGATCGAAGTCCGCGACCTCAGTGTCGAGTTCGTCACCGGCGAGCAGCATCAGCGCGTGGTGGAAAACATCAGCTTCGATATTCGCCGTGGGGAAACCCTGGCCCTGGTCGGCGAAAGCGGCTCCGGCAAATCGGTGACTGCCCACTCGATCCTGCGCCTGCTGCCCTACCCCCTGGCGCGGCATCCGTCCGGCACGATCGGGTATGCCGGGCAAGATCTGCTGACCATGAAAGAAAAACCCTTGCGCCAGATCCGTGGCAACCGCATTGCGATGATCTTCCAGGAACCGATGACCTCGCTGAACCCGCTGCACTCCATCGAAAAGCAGATCAACGAAGTGCTGGGCCTGCACAAGGGCCTGACCGGCAAGGCCGCGACCCTGCGCACCCTGGAACTGCTGGAGCTGGTGGGCATTCCCGAGCCGCACAAACGTCTCAAGGCCCTGCCCCATGAACTGTCCGGCGGCCAGCGCCAGCGGGTGATGATCGCCATGGCCCTGGCCAACGAGCCGGAGCTGCTGATCGCCGATGAGCCGACCACGGCCCTGGACGTCACCGTGCAGTTGAAGATCCTCGAACTGCTCAAGGAACTGCAGGCGCGCCTGGGCATGGCGTTGCTGCTGATCAGTCATGACTTGAACCTGGTACGGCGCATTGCCCACCGTGTGTGTGTGATGCAGCGCGGTTGCATTGTCGAACAGGCCTCCTGCGAGGAACTGTTCCGCGCCCCCCAGCACCCCTATACCCAGGAACTGCTGGCCGCCGAGCCCAGCGGTGGACCGGCCACCAACGCCATCGGCCCACCGCTGCTGGAAGTCGACGACCTGAAGGTCTGGTTCCCGATCAAGAAAGGCTTTTTGCGCAGCACCGTCGATTACGTCAAGGCGGTGGACGGTATCCACTTCAGCCTGCCCCAGGGGCAGACCCTGGGCATCGTCGGCGAAAGTGGCTCCGGCAAATCCACCCTCGGCCTGGCGATCCTGCGCTTGATCGGCAGCAAGGGCGGGATCCGTTTTGAAGGCCAGCAACTGGACCAACTGACCCAACAACAGGTGCGGCCATTGCGCCGGGAAATGCAGGTGGTGTTCCAGGACCCATTTGGCAGCCTGAACCCACGCATGTGCGTCAGCGAGATCGTTGGCGAAGGCTTGCGCATTCACAAGATCGGCACGGCAGCCGAGCAGGAAGAGGCGATTATCGCAGCGCTCAAGGAAGTCGGGCTGGATCCGCAGACCCGCCACCGCTACCCCCATGAGTTCTCCGGCGGCCAGCGCCAGCGCATTGCTATCGCCCGCGCGCTGGTGCTCAAGCCACGCTTGATCCTGCTGGATGAACCAACCTCGGCCCTGGACCGTACGGTACAGCGCCAGGTCGTGGAGCTGCTGCGCAACCTGCAGGCCAAGTACAACCTGACCTACTTGTTCATCAGCCACGACCTGGCGGTGGTCAAGGCGCTGAGCCACCAATTGATGGTGGTCAAGCAGGGCCAGGTAGTGGAACAGGGCGATGCCAAAGCCATCTTCGCCGATCCGCAGCATGCCTATACCCGGCAGTTGCTGGAGGCCGCGTTCCTGGTGCCCACAAACATCCACCACCAATCCCTGTAGGAGCTGGCTTGCCAGCGATGGCGGAAGCACAGGCAACATCTCTGTTTGCTGACCCACCGCTATCGCTGGCAAGCCAGCTCCTACATTCGATCTTCACCAGCCGGGTGATCGCCACCTTTCGCAAAAGCAAACCAATATCATTTGCGCTGCCCACAGGCCTTTGCTTTAATCGCGACCAATTCCTATTCACGTCATGGCATCAGCGCCGGATGGATATTGTGTCGACCTCCCCCACTTCGTTCAGTCAGCTCTACGGTAGCCACCATTCCTGGCTGCTCGGCCTGTTGCGCCGGCGTCTGAGCAACCGCTGGGATGCCGCCGACCTGGCGCAGGACACCTTTATCCGCGTGCTGAAGCGCCCGCCCGACCAGGCCGACCCGGTGCGCGAGCGTTCATACCTGGCGACCATCGCCCGCGGCCTGTGCATTGACCACTGGCGCCGTCGCCAACTGGAGCAGGCCTGGCTGCAAAGCCTCGCCGATCGCCCACAAGCGGTGCAGCCATCGCTGGAGCAGCGGGCGATCATCGTCGAAACCCTGTACGAGGTCGACGCCATGCTCGCGCGGCTGCCGCACAAAGTTCGCGAGACGTTTCTGCTGGCGCAACTGCATGGCATGACCTACAAGCAGATCGCCATGCAACTGGGGGTCTGTGAGCGCATGGTGAAAAAATACATGGCCCAGGCGCTGTTGCACTGCGCGGTGCTCGAAGCCGAACTCGACGGATTGCTGGTGGAATGAACCCCAGCGCAAAACTCAGCCATGCCAGCCTGCAACAGGCAGCCCAATGGTATGTGCGCCTACAGGACCCGCAAGGCGGCAACCAGGCGCAGCAACATTGGCAAACATGGCTCGGGCAGAGCCCCGAGCATCAGGCCGCCTGGCGGTACGTCGAACGCGTCAGCCAACGCTTTGCTCCCCTGAGCGATGAACCCGTCAGCGCCGGACGGGCCCTGCGCAGCACGCGCAGGCAAACCCTCAAGACGCTGATGGTATTGGGTGCCGGTTCAGCCCTGGCCTGGGGCACCTGGCGCAGCACCGTCCTGCCCCGTGTGGTGGGCGGCTGGAGTGCCGACTACGCCACGGCCAGCGGTGAAATCCGCGATGCATTGCTCGACGACGGCACGCATATCTGGCTAAACGCCCTGAGCGCCATGGACGTGCGCTTCGACGCGCACCAGCGCCTGCTGCACCTGCGCTTTGGCGAAGTGCTGATCGATACCGCCAAGGACCTCAGCCGACCGTTCCTGGTCGATACCGAACACGGACGGATGCGTGCCCTCGGCACCCGCTTCAGTGTGCTGCAGGGTGATGGCAGCACCACACTCAACGTATTTGATGGACGGGTCGAAGTGCGCACCGCCCAAAGCCAGCAAGTACGCATTGTGGAGGCGGGACAACAAGCCGTGTTCAATCGCGATGCCATCCACAACACCGCGCAAGCCTCCGCCAGCCGTGAAGCCTGGAGCCGCGGGGTGCTGCTGGCCGACAACCTGCCCCTGGGCCAATTGATTGGCGAACTGAACCGCTACCGCCCAGGCCATTTGGGTTGTGACCCGGCGGTGGACCACTTACCCGTAATGGGCTCATTCCCGCTCAAGGACAGCGAGCATGCGTTGCGGCTGCTGGAAGCGGCGCTACCCATCAAGGTAGACCGAGTCATGCCGTGGTGGATCAGCGTTGGCCCGAAAAATACTGCCCTGTAAATTTTTTTCATCCCGCCAGTTCCCCTTTTCAACGTTCGTTCGGTTAACCCAGCAGACGCTTTCATCTTTGCCGAATCCGTAGGGAACCTTCCATGCCGCAACCTGCTGCTTTCACTGTGCGCCCCCTGGCGCTGGCCATCACCGCTACCCTGCTCTGCATGAGCCCGCTCACTGTGCAGGCGGTCGAAACGCCCGCGGTCCAGGAAACCACCCGCAGCTACAGCATTGGCGCAGGATCGCTGGTCAGTGTGCTGAACCGTTTTGCCGAGCAGTCGGGCATTTTCATCGCCGGCCACAACAGCCTGGCAGCAGGCAAGACCAGCCCGGGCCTGAGCGGCAGCTACACCCCGGCCGCCGGCTTGCAGCGCCTGTTGCAAGGCAGCGGCTTGCAGGCCCAGCCCCAGGGCAACAATGGCTATGTGCTGGAGCTGGCCCCGCTCAATACCGGCGAACTGGAACTGGGTGCCACCACCATTTCCGGCGTGGCCCTGGGCGCCACTACCGAAGACAGCCACTCCTACACCACCGGCTCGATGGCCTCGGCCACGGGGCTACCACTGTCGATCCGCGAGACGCCACAGTCGGTTACCGTGATCACCCGCCAGCAAATGGATGACCAGGGCTCCAACAGCATCGCCGACACCCTGCGTCGTGCCCCCGGCGTCAGTGTGCAGAACTACGACAGCGAGCGCTGGGAGTTCTCCAGCCGTGGCCTGCCGATCACCAATTTCCAGTACGACGGCGTCAACTCCACCTATGACGGCGTGTATGACTACGGCACCACCAGCACCGACATGGCGGTGTACGACCACCTGGAAATCATCAAGGGCTCGTCGGGCCTGATGAGCGGTTCCGGCGACCCCTCGGCCACGGTCAACCTGATCCGCAAAAAGCCCACCAAGGAATTCAAAGCCTCGGTTACCGGCACCGTGGGCTCCTGGGACAACTACCGCACCGAAGGTGATATCTCCGGGCCACTGACCGAATCAGGCAATGTGCGCGGGCGCTTTGTCGGCGTGTACCAGGACCGCTCATCCTACCTCGATCACTACCAGCACACCAAGGACATTGCCTACGGCATCCTCGAAGCCGACCTCACCCCCGACACCCTGCTGACCTTCGGTATCGACCAGCAGGATACCCGCTCCCGTGGCGCCAGCTGGACCGGGTTCCCGATGTACTTCAGCAACGGCAATCGCACGAACTTCTCGCGCTCGTTCAACCCGGCCGCCGACTGGAGCCGCCGCGACTTCCAGAACCAGACGATCTTCGCCTCGGTCCAGCAAAAGCTGGCCAACGACTGGTCGCTGAAAGTCAGCCTGGACCGCAAGCGCAGCCAGCACGACACCCTGCTCGCCTCCGCCAGCGGCGGCAACCCGGACCAGGCAACCGGCGAAGGCATGTACATGTTCATGGGCAAGTACAAGGGCGACCAGGTACAGAACACCCTCGACGTCAACCTCAACGGCCCGTTCAGCCTGTTTGGCCGCGAGCATGAGTTGATCATGGGCTTTATGGCGACCCGCTCGAAACAGGACGTGCCGGTCTACGGTTCGATCTACCCACCAGTGGGTGGCAGCATCTATGACTGGCGTGGCGAGTACCCCAAGCCGGATATCCCACGCAGCGGCCAGAACGATATTGTGCAACGCCAGACCGGCGCCTACCTGGCGACCCGCCTGAAACCTACCGATGACCTGTCGGTGATCCTCGGCACCCGCGTGAGCAATTTCAGCAATAACGACACCACTGATTTCTACGATCCGACCGCCACCGACGCGCGCACCAGTTACAAACAGACCGGCGTGGTGACGCCCTATGCCGGAGTGGTCTACGACCTCAACGATATCTGGTCGGTGTACAGCAGCTACACCAAGATCTACCGGCCGCAGAACACCAAGGACGCCGACCGCAAGTTGCTTGACGCGATTGAAGGCGACACTTACGAAGCCGGGCTCAAGGCCGCCTTTTTCGACGGCCGCCTGAATGCCAGCTTTGCCGCCTTCCGTATTGAACAGGACAATGTCGCGCAATACGTCTCGGGCTTTGAAAGCGACTCGATCTACCGCCCGATTGCCGGCGCCACGACCAAGGGCTTTGAAGTGGAACTGGCCGGCGAAGTACTCGACGGCTGGAATGTCTCGGCCGGCTATACCTACCAGCACACCCGCGATGCCAATGACGACTATGTCTACAGTTCAGTCCTGCAAACCACCACGCCACAGCAGGTGGTGCGCCTGTTCAACTCCTACCGCCTGCCCGGTGCGCTGGACAAGGTGACGATCGGTGCCGGGGTCAACTGGCAGAGCGAGTTCTTCGGCAATGTGTTCCAGCCCAACCCGAATGACACGGTCAACTTCGGCCAATACTCACGCATCACCCAGGACAGCTACTACCTGGTGGACCTGATGGCGCGCTATCGCTTCAACGAACACTTGAGCACCACGTTGAACGTGAAGAACGCCTTCGACAAAAAGTACTACACGGGCCTGGGCAACTTCGGCACCGGCTTCTACGGCGAGCCGCGCAGCCTGCAACTGGCCACGCGCTGGGACTTCTAACTCCAGGGGCGTACTTGGATACACCACATAAGGTCGACGGCGTATTTATGTGCAATCATCGGGGCCCTACAAGGTCCCCGGAGATTGCATCATGTCGCTGCCCGACCTGGCCGCCCCCCGCTTCTGGCGTGATGCCAGCTTGCCGTTTATCGAGGCGCGCACCATCGATGATGGGCGCAAGGTCTGCTACACCCGGCATGCTCACGATCATTTCTCGATTGGCGCGATCACTGCCGGGCAAAGCCTGTATATCCATGGTGCAGACACGTTCCACATCCACACCGGCACCGTGGTGCTGATGAACCCCGGCGATGTGCACGCCTGCAACCCCATCAACGACCAGCCCTGGTCGTATCACATGCTCTACATCGAAACGGCATGGCTGACCGACCTGCAACACCAACTGGGGTTTGCCCACGAGCTGGACTTTCGCCGCTTCACCACCACCCATACCGATGACCCGTTGCTGTTTGCCGGGCTGCTCGAACTGTATTGCGTGCTGACCGACGAACACGCCGAGCACCTGCACAAACACAGCGCCGTGGTGAGTTTTTTCAGTGAGGTGCAATTGCGCCTGAACCCTGCGGCCACAGTCGAACGGGAGGTCAATCACAAGCTGGAGCGCGCCGCCGAGTACATCCGCGCGCATTGCACCGCGGCACTGAAACTGGAAGATATCTGCCAGGCCGCGCAATTGTCGCCGTCGTACCTGATCCGTGCGTTCAAGCAGTATTACCGGATGACGCCCCATGCATTCCTGGTCAACCAGCGGATCCAGTTCGCCCGCAACCAACTGCGCAGCGGCCAGTTGATTGCCGATGTGGCACTGGCCGCAGGTTTTGCCGACCAGGCGCATTTCCAGCGCACCTTCAAGCAACACCTGGCAGCCACGCCGGGACAATATCGCGGCTGAATCAGGCCAGCAACAGGTACGCCACGCTGATCACCAGCAGCAGCGCCATCGCCCGGTTGAACAGGCGCATGCCCCGGGCATTGCTCAGGTAACGACGAAAGAACGTACCCACATACGACCAGCACGCCACCGACAGGTAGCAAATCACCAGGTACACCGCTGCCAGTTGCCAGACGCGTACGGCGTCGCCGTCAGCCGCAAACAGCCCCATACCGGCCACACACGCCAGCCAGGCCTTGGGGTTGAGCCATTGCATGATCGCGCCATAGAGCATGGATGGCGCAACAGCCGCGTCTTGCGCATCCAACCGGCCGTCATCCATCGTCAGTTTGTAGGCCATGTACAACAGGAATACGACCCCGCCCCACTGGATGCCCTGGGTCAATATCGGCCAGCGCACCAGCACCTCATGCAGCCCCAGGCCGATCAGCACCAGCAGCAAGGTAAACCCCAGCGCCGCGCCAGCCACGTGTTTCTGGCTAGCGGCAAAGCCGAAACGCGCCCCGGAACCAAGGGCAACCACATTGACCGGGCCGGGTGTGATGGAGGTCGCCAGGGCGAAGGCGGCCATGGACATGATCAAACTCATTGCACTTCCCTTTTTGTAATGACAGGTGGACGAGGCCTGTACGCTACGTTCCTGCAGGCAGTGCGTATTGAAGAAAATGCCCCTTGCCGCGCCGGCACCTACAAAACCGTCATGGCTGCCTTGAGCAACCGCAGTTCCAGGTATTGCAGGAGCATGATGGTCTTGCCATCGACAATCTCACCGCGCGTGACCATGGAGATGGCCTCGTCGAAGCCCAGTTCCAGTACCTGGATATCTTCACCTTCATCCTCCAGGCCACCGCCCTCGCCCACGCGGTCGCCGGGCTGATACTCACCGATAAAGAAATGAATGCGCTCGGTCACCGAGCCCGGGCTCATGAATGCCGAGTAGACTTTTTCGACAGGGCCGATGCGGTAGCCGGTCTCTTCCTCGGCTTCCAGGCGGATACGCTCCTCGGGGCTGGCGTTGTCCAGCAGCCCGGCAGCGGTTTCGATCAGGTAGCCGTCATGGCCATTGACGAAGGTCGGCATGCGGAACTGGCGAATCAGCAAGACCGTGCGCTGCAAGGTGTTGTACAACAGGATGGTCGCACCGTTGCCGCGGTCATACACCTCACGGGTCTGGGCTTGCCAGCTACCGTCCCGGCGGCGCAGGTCGAAGCTGTATTTTTTCAGCAGGTACCAGTTGTCCGAGAGCAGCTCTTCAGAGGTGATGCGTACAGGGCTGTTGTCCATGGAAGATCCTTTTGATCGCAAGGGGCGCAGCATGTCGGTGACGTCCTGCCAGCGTCAAGCTGTCCATGGGCCAGCATTGCTGCACGTTATCCAGCTACAATTGCGCCCTTTCTGCACCTGATGACCGCACAAGCGTGTGTCTGACGGGGTTACTCGACAGTGCATCTTGCGGGGTCAAGGACATGATGCTGCACATACCGACGCTATTGATGGTCGCGGTATTCGTTTTTTGCCTGATGGGACTGCTCACCGTCCACGCCTGGCGCCGTGTGCGTGAGCCAACCCTGGGCTATCTGGGGGTGATGCTGTTGCTCGCCTCCCTGGGCACCGCGTTGATTGTGGTACGCGGTATAGGCATGGATTTTGTCGCACTGATCCTCGGCAACGTGGTGCTGCTGTTGAGCGCCGCGATGAACTGGACCGCCATGCGCGTATTTGTCCAGGGCAAGCCGTACTTGCCGGGCATTCTCGCAGGCCCGGCCCTGTGGCTGTTGATGTGCCTGATCCCGCAGTTTTATGGCTCGATGTCCAGCCGCGTGTCCCTGTACTCGCTCCTGGCAGCGGGTTATGGGGTGTTGTCGGCGCTGGAGCTGTGGCGCCATCGCCAGCACCTGGAAGTGGCCTATCTGCCGGCCATGGGCCTGATGGTATTTCATACGACATTTTACTGTGTGCGCGCAGTGATCGATCCCGGCATGCCGATCAAGAATGAAAACGCACTGATGGGCGAAAGCGTGCCGTTTTTCTCGTTCATGCTGTTCGAGTCCATGCTGTATGCCATTGGTATCGCCTACGTCACCCTGGCGATGGTCAAGGAGCGGGCCGAACTCAAGTTCAAGGCCGCGGCCTTCAGCGATGTATTGACGGGCATCGGCAATCGCCGGGCGTTCATGCTCCATGGCGAACAATTGTTGGCCGACAGCAGGCAGCGCGGGCAAACCACCGCGCTGCTGTTGTGTGACCTTGATTACTTCAAGCGCCTCAACGACAGCTTCGGCCATCCCATGGGCGACCAGGCCCTGATTGCCTTCAGCCAACTGACGGCGACGCTGTTGCGCAAGCACGATCTGTTTGCACGCATCGGCGGCGAAGAGTTTGCCTGCCTGCTGCAGGGCACCGATGAGCAAGGCGCCATCCAGGTCGCCGAGCGCATTCGCCAAGGGTTTGCCAGCCTCGATTTGCTGGCGCCGGGGTTCTTGAGCGTGAGCATTGGCATCGTCACGACCACACCGGCCTGCCACGACCTGTCGCGCCTGCTGTCCCAGGCTGACCAGGCGCTGTATCGCGCCAAGGACCAGGGACGCAACCGCGTGCAGACGGCGATTTGCGCAGCGCTGTAACACTTTGCAAGCAATCACCGATCACGGCGGTCTTAATATTCCCTTCATGGGCAAGGCATCTGCTAAAAAACCTGCTTCGCTCCTGCCCTGGAACCTCCATGTCCAAACGTTTTTTCACACGCCTGCGCCTGCATTGGTTTGCGTTACTGTGCATGGCCGTACTGGTCCTGGGTCTGCCCGTGGGCTGCGGTGTCCTGCAACACAAGGAGCGCGAACTGGTGTTTCGCATCGAGCCCGGTACCGCCAGTTGGTATCGCGGCCTGCCCAAGGATGTGCAGGAGTTCGAACTCAAGCCCGCCAGTTTCAAGTCCGGGCAGAGCCTCCATGGCTGGTGGTGGCCCGCCGCGAAAAAAGATGCACCGGCGATTCTTTACCTGCACGGCGTACGCTGGAACCTCACCGGCCAGCTGTTTCGCATCGAACAACTGCATGCCCAGGGCTATTCGGTACTGGCTATCGACTATCGCGGCTTCGGCCAGAGCCGGGGCGACTTGCCGTCCGAAACCAGTGTCTATGAAGACGCGCGCGTTGCCTGGGAGCGCTTCCAGATCCTGCAACCGGTCCCGGCCAAACGCCTGATCTACGGGCACTCCCTGGGTGGCGCAGTGGCCATCGACCTGGCAGCAGAATTGGGCCAGCGGGCGGCGGCCAACCAGTTGCCACCCCCCGTGCGTGGGCTGGTAATCGAGTCCACCTTCACCTCACTGGCCGATGTTGCCACGGCAATGGCCAACACCTCATTGCCGGTGCGTTGGGTGTTGTCGCAGAAGTTTGACTCCATCGACAAGATCGCCGACATCCACATGCCGTTGCTGGTGGTGCACGGCCTCGACGACCGTTATGTGCCACCGCGTTTCAGCCAGCAATTGTTTGACGCCGCCCAAGAGCCCAAGCACTTGCTATTGGTACCTGGGGCCAGCCACAACAACAGCCTGAGCCTGGGTGGCCGCAACTATCGCCAGGCACTGGAGGGATTGCTGTAGAACGCCGGATCCGGCACCGACTTCAACGCCGCGTGTCAAGCGCACGCCGCACGCCAAAAGGCTTGCAGACGATCTTGATCAAATATTGATCGCGGGTTGAATCGCCATACCTGCCGGGCTCACGCAAGGTTATCCACAGAGATACCCACGGTTTTCGTGGACAACTCTTTTTGCATTTAAACGATTTTTTTACATTGAAGGTTCATCGGTTGGCGCCGACCTTATTCCTCGGCAATCGCCTCGGGCACCTTATCCGTGGCAATCGGCAATTCAATGCCCCAATCGCCATGCAGGTACCAATCCTCACCGATCATTTCGGCCGGGTGCATGGTGCGGTCGGCACCGTTGCCGCAGGCCAGTGCCGTGCTCGCGCAGTAACGGTCACAGCCCCAGCAGATACGCTCGGGGTGTTTGGGGTTGAGCGGGAACGGCTTGGCCATGAGCAGGCTCCACAGCGGTGGGCAGTGATTTGATCCTACGGCCGCTGTCCGCCCACAGCCTTGACCAACGTCAAGATTGGTTATGTCTATATCCCTGGAAACTTGACAGGAATCATTATTATTTACAGCGAAGCTTTCTAGACTCGGGTTCTCATTTCCCCTGTCAGGAAGCACCCATGCGTATCCCCTTCATGCTGTCACTGGCCCTGCTGTTATCGACTGGAGCCGCCGTCGCCAAGGAATATCCCATCGGCGAGCCACAAATGTGTCCCGGCCTGGAAGTGGGTGCGGTCTATCTGCAACCGATCGAGATGGCGCCGCCCGGCATGATGCGCGCCACTGCCGATTCGGATGTGCATCTGGAGGCGGATATCCGTGCTACAGCCGACAACCAGCAGGGCTTTCAGGAAGGCAGTTTCGTGCCCTACCTCAACGTATCGTTCCGCCTGCAAAAGCAAGGCGGTGCCAGCCCGATCATCGGTGAGTTCCATGCCATGGTGGCCAACGACGGCCCGCACTACGGCGACAACGTCAAGCTGCTGGGCCCCGGCAAATACCAACTGACTTTTACCGTGATGCCACCCAGCGGCCACGGCTCACTGGGCCGGCATACCGACAAGGAAACCGGGGTCGCACCCTGGTTCGAGCGCTGTGAAGTGCACTACGAATTCGTCTATGCAGGGATAGGCAAGAAAGGCGGCTACTGAATGCACCGCCCCCTAGCCCTCTGTGCCCTGCTGGTGTGTGGCGCGGCCCTGGCAGCGCCCTTGCCCACCTATGAACTGACCCTGCAGGACGGCCACTTCAACCCGGCGCAACTCAAGGTGCCGGCCGGCCAGCGCTTCAAGATCGTGCTGAAAAATATCGGCCAGGGCCCGGCCGAGTTCGAGAGCACGCCGCTGCGCGTGGAAAAAGTGCTGTCGCCTGGGGTGACCACCTTTGTCGTGATCCACCCGCTCAAGCCGGGTGCCTATCCGTTTTTCGACGAATTCAACTCACAGTTGCCCGAGGGCAGCATCCTCGCCGAATAACGGCCCGGGAGCATTTGATGAATCAATCGATGTTTATCGTCTGGCGCGAAAGCGTCGAGGCGTTGCTGGTGATCGGCATCCTCCAGGCCTGGATCAGCCAACAATCCGAGGGCTCGCGCCTGGGTCGTTTTCTATGGGCCGGCGTGGTTCTGGGCCTGCTGTGCTCTGCCGCGTTGGCCGGTTTGATGCTGTGGGCCGGCGAGGCCATGAGCGGCCCCGCCGGGGAATGGTTCCAGGCCGGCATGACCCTGGTGGCAAGCCTGCTGATGGTGCAGATGGTGTTCTGGATGCACCGCCACGGGCCGGGCCTGCGCCAAACCCTGCTGCGCGACGCCGACCAGCGTGCTGCACGTCAGGGCGGATTGGGGCTGCTGTTGCTGGCGCTGTTGGCGGTCAGCCGCGAAGGCAGCGAGACCGTGGTCTTTCTGTACGGCGCCGGTGCCCATCTGCACGGCCCGGCGCAGGGCCTGTTCGCCATTGGCGGCGCGCTGGGCCTGGTGTTGGCCGGGCTGACCGTGATGCTGCTGCGCAGCACGCGACGGCTGATTTCCTGGTCACGTTTTTTCGCCCTCAGCGAGGTGCTGCTACTGCTGTTGGCCGCCGCCTTGCTGGTCGCCGCCATGGAACGCATCGGCGGGCAACTGTTGGCCATGGACATGCCCGACTGGGTCTACACCCTGGTGGGCGAAGCCTGGTGGGACAGCAGCGCCTTGCTCAGTGACAGCCACGGCCTGGGCGCAGTGCTCGCGGGCTTCGCCGGGTACCGCGCGACGCCCAGCACGGTGACCCTGCTGGTACTGGCCGGCTATTGGCTGCTGGTGGGCCGAGGGCTGTATCGCGTCCAGCGAGCGTCGTTGTGAACAGCCCCTGGCTGCAACGCCTGGGGGATGGCATGCGCCGCCATGCACGGCTGATTCGTGGCGTGCAATGGGCCGTGGTGTTGTTCTACGCAGGATTACTGGTAGTGCCCGCCTGGCTGCCGCTGCCCGACAGCCAGGCGCGCCTGCTGGACAACCTGACGCTGCTGGCACAGTTCCTGTTCTGGGGCCTGTGGTGGCCGTTCGTGGTGCTGTCGATCGTGTTATTCGGCCGCGTGTGGTGCGGCGTGCTCTGCCCCGAAGGCTCCTTGAGCGAATGGGCCAGCCGGCATGGTCGCGGGCTGGGTATTCCGAACTGGATCCGCTGGAGCGGCTGGCCCACCGTGGGCTTCTGCCTGACCACCCTCTACGGCCAGTTGATCAGTGTGTACGACTACGCCCAGGCCGCCCTGCTGATCCTCGGCGGCTCGACCGTCGCCGCAGTGCTGGTAGGGCTGCTGTTTGTGCGCGGCAAACGGGTCTGGTGCCGTTACCTGTGCCCGGTCAGCGGCGTCTTCGCCCTGCTCGCACGCCTGGCGCCGGTGCATTTCCAAGTCAACGAACAACGCTGGAAAGCCAACGATGGCCCGCGCCTGCCGTTGCCCAACTGCGCGCCACTGCTGGACATTCGCCGCCTGCAAGGCGCCAGCGATTGCCACGCCTGCGGACGCTGCAGTGGGCAACGCGGCGCGGTGCAATTGATTGCCCGTTCATGCAATAGCGAAATCCTCCAGGCCCCGCGCAAGCCCGCCTTGGTGTGGGATGCACGCTTGTTGCTGTTTGGTGTGATCGGCCTGGCGATGGGCGCCTTCCAGTGGACCGTCAGCCCGTGGTTTATCACGTTCAAACAGTATCTCGCGCAGTGGCTGGTGGAATACGATTGGCTGTGGCCGTTGCAGGACAGCGCGCCCTGGTGGCTGTTGACCCACTATCCCCAGGCCAACGACAGCTTCAGTTGGCTGGATGGTTTTTGCATCGTTGCGTATCTGGGCGCCAGCAGCCTGCTGCTCGGCGGAACCTTGATGGGGCTGGTGCGCCTGGCAGCCAGGTTGAGCGGTGAGCGTGCACGCTATTGGGCCCTGGCCTTGACCTTTACGCCCCTTGGCGGTGCAGGACTGTTCCTGGGGTTGTCGGCAACCACGGTGAAGTTGTTGCGCTATGAGGGATTGTTGCTGGAATGGGTACAACCGGCGCGCGGCATATTGCTGGTCGGGGCTGTTGGCTGGTGTTTGTGGCTGGCGTGGAAACAGCTGGCCGACACACCACTGGCCCAACGTTGCGCTGCCTGGACTTGCCTGCTGCTGGGTAATGGATGGGTGGGATATGGCTGGTGGCTACAATTCTGGGGCTGGAACCTGTAGGAGCCGGCAAGCCGGCGCCTACAGGTATTGAGGTTAGACGCGGAACCTGGCAACCGTCAGGTGCAACTCCCCAGCCATCTGCGCCAGTTCATGCCCCGCCGTATCGGTATGCCGGGCCCCCAGCAACACCTGCTCCGACAGATTGCGAATCCCCACCAGGTTGCGATCCACCTCTCGCGCCACCAATGCCTGCTCTTCGGTGGCGCTGGCAATCATCAGGTTGCGCTCGTTGATCTGCGAGATCGACTGGGTAATCGCTTCCAGTGCCTCGCCCGAACGCTGCGCCACGCTCAAGGTGGTGCGCACCAGGTCGCTGCTGTCCTGCATCGCAGTCACAGCCTGCTCGGTGTCCAGGCGGATATTGCCAATCATCTGCTCGATCTCCTGGGTCGAGGCCTGAGTACGATGGGCCAGGGCCCGCACTTCATCAGCCACCACCGCAAACCCACGGCCGGCATCCCCGGCCCGGGCCGCTTCGATGGCAGCGTTGAGCGCCAGCAGGTTGGTCTGGTCGGCGATGCTGCGGATCACTTCCAGCACGCCGCTGATGTCCTGCACGCGCCCGGCCAGTTGTTGGATCCGTACCGAAGTGCCACTGACGCCGTCTGCCAGGGTGTTGATCGAGGCGACTGTTTCCTGCACCTGATCACGCCCCAATTGGGCCGTCTGTGCAGACAAACGTGAAGCTTCACTGGTGCTCACCGCATTACGCGCCACCTCATCCACGGCCGCCGTCATCTCGTTGACGGCCGTGGCGGCCTGTTCGATTTCCATGCCTTGCAACTGCAGGCTGCTGCTGGTCTGGCTACTGACGGCACTCAACTCCTCGGAAGAACTGGCCACCCGGTCCACCGACATGGCGATCTGGCGCACCATTTCGTTAAGGTTGTGCTGCATTTGCTGCATGTTCTGCATCACGCTGCCGTCGGCACTGCCCGCAGTTGGCACCACGGTGGTCAGGTCGCCCTGGGCAATCTGGCTCAACACCCGCGCGGCCTCATCGGGCTCACCGCCCAGGGGCCGGGTGACGCTGCGGGTGACAATGACCGCAGCAGTTACCACCAGGGCCACGCACAGCAGGAACAACCCGAGCATATTGCGCCGCGCTTCGCGATACAGGGTTTGCGCCGCGTGCTCGCGCTCGGCAAAAATCTGCCCCTGCAAGGCCATCATCGCCTCCAGGCTCTTGAACACCGCCTGCTCGGCCGGTTGCACGTTCTGCTTGAGCTGTGCCACGCCTTGCGCATGGGCGCCCTGGCGGATCAGCGCCTGCACCTGGGTGAAGGCGCTGACATAGGCTTCGCGGTGCTTCTTCAGGTCGGCAAAGGCCGCCTGGCCGGTGGCCGTATCGAACAATGGCTCCAACTGAGTAAAGGCGTCGGTGATGCGTTGGCGGGTGGTGCTGATGGCCTGCTGGGTCGCCTGGTTGTCCTGGTCGATCAGCAAGTCACGGGTGTTGCGGCCGTTGTCGCGCACACCTGTGGCAATCACCATGATCGGGGCAATTTTCGGCCAGTCTTGCTGCACGATCAGCTCCGACTGTTCCTTGAGGGTGCCCAGGTCGTGCAAGGCGTAGAACGCCATGCCGGCCAGGGCCAAAGGTGCGATAGCAAAGCCGATCGCGATACGGCGGGCAGTGGTTAATCGAGTCATGTCATAAGCTCCCTGATGAATACCTGCCCACAAGGGGCAGCATCTTTGATAATCCGGTGGGAGTTCAATCGCCACGCTTGAAAGGGCTCCGCGAAGGGATCAACCCCGTAAAACAAATGCCGGGAACAGTGCCCGCATTTTCTCCCATAGTTCAGGCCGCAAGGCCTGTGCCGAAACACTCGGCAGTTGCTCATCGAGCATGCGTGCCGTGCGTACCAACTGCACGGCGAAGCGCTTGACACCTCGCTCGTGCAAACGCTGGGCCAGCAGCAACAGGCGTTGCGGGTCGATCAGGTGCCAATGCACGGTGGTGCGGCACTCGTAGTCCACGCCGCTGTGCAGCAGCAGGTCGAGGCTGCGCCAATTGGCGGTGCCGCTGCCCTTGACCTGGGTGATCAATTGGCAATCTTCGGCCAGGGCCTTGACGTCGAAACCAACCCAGTCGGCATGCTCCAGGGCATGGGCGAACGCTGCAGGCTTGATACCGGCGCTGTGCAGGCCGATGCGAAAACCCATCTGGCGCACTTCATCCATAGCGCCAGACAAGCCTTCCTGCAAAGTGGGTTCGCCACCGCTGAACACCACGGCGTCCAGCAGGTCCTGGCGCCGTTGCAGAAACAGCAAAACCCGGCGCCAATCCACCTCATCGCTGCCGCGTGGGGGAATCAGGTCCGGGTTATGGCAGTACCGACAACGCCAGGCACAGCCCTGGCAAAACAGCACGCAGGCGAGCATGCCGGGGTAGTCGAGGGTGGTCAGGGGCACCAGGCCCCCGACCCGTAGCGCTCGACTCATTGGCGCCCGGCCGCAGCGGCACTTTCGGTAAAGTGCACGCGCTCACGGTGCTCCGATTGTTTGCCGGGGTTAAAGGCCGAAACCGGTCGGTGGTAACCCATGACACGGGTCCAGACTTCACAGCGTTGGCGTTGTGGCTGGGAGGTTTGCATGGTGAATCTCCTTGGGGTTTGAAAACGGTTGGCTCCTGGGTAGGAGCGAACTTGTTCGCGAAGAACCAGAGGGTGCCGCGCTAAATCTGGATGCCCGCGTTATCGTTGATGTTTTTCGCGAGCAAGCTCGCTCCTACAGGGTGGCGTTAAGGGCCAGGATCTCGTCGCACTTGGGACAGAATTCATGTTCGCCCGCCAGGTAGCCGTGCACCGGGCAGATGGAGAACGTCGGTGTCACCGTCAGGTACGGCAGGCGGAAGCGTCCCAGGGCCTTGCGCACCAATTGCTTGCAGGCCTGGGCCGAGGAAATCTGCTCGGCCATATACAAATGCAGCACCGTGCCGCCGGTGTATTTGCATTGCAGTTCGTCTTGCAGCTCCAGGGCTTCGAATGGGTCTTCGGTGAAGCCCACCGGCAGTTGCGAGGAGTTGGTGTAATACGGCGCGTCAAGGCTGCCGGCCTGGAGGATCGTGGGGAAACGCTTGAGGTCTTCCTTGGCGAACCGGTAAGTGGTGCCTTCAGCCGGCGTGGCTTCCAGGTTGTACAAATGCCCGGTTTCTTCCTGGAACCGCAGCAACGTAGCGCGCACATGATCCAGCACCTGCAACGCAAACTCGCGCCCACGGGCGGTATGGGTACCCTCCTCGTCGGCGGTGAAAT
Source organism: Pseudomonas sp. FH4 (assembly GCF_000510915.2). Classification (NCBI taxonomy): domain Bacteria; kingdom Pseudomonadati; phylum Pseudomonadota; class Gammaproteobacteria; order Pseudomonadales; family Pseudomonadaceae; genus Pseudomonas; species Pseudomonas sp. FH4. The sequence continues at coordinate 119,619 of NZ_AOHN01000021.1, forward strand.
TGCGCAGCATCTCGTGCATGCCGTTCAGGCCGATGGTGGAGAAATGATTGCGCAAGGTGCCCAGGTAGCGCTTGGTGTAGGGGTACAAACCGGCATCCATATGGTGCTGGATGACTTTGCGCTTGACCTCCAGGCTTTCCATCGCCAGCTCCATCAGGTGGTCCAGGCGTTGCAGCAGGCCACTGGTATCGCCCTTGAACAGATACCCCAGGCGCGCACAGTTGATGGTCACCACGCCCAATGAGCCGGTCTGCTCTGCCGAACCGAACAACCCGCCGCCACGCTTGAGCAACTCGCGCACGTCCAGCTGCAAGCGGCAGCACATCGAGCGCACCTGATTGGGCTGCATATCGGAGTTGAGGAAGTTCTGGAAATACGGCAGGCCGTAGCGCGCGGTCATTTCGAACAGGCGGTCGGCGTTTTCGCTGTCCCATGGGAAATCATGGGTGATGTTGTAAGTGGGGATCGGGAAGGTAAACACCCGCCCCTTGGCGTCACCCGCCTGCATCACTTCGATATAGGCACGGTTGATCAGCTCCATTTCCGCCTGCAGGTCGCCGTAGGCAAACGGCATCTCTTCGCCGCCGATAATCGGGATCTGCTCGCGCAGGTCTTCGGGGCAAACCCAGTCGAACGTCAGGTTGGTAAACGGCGTCTGGGTGCCCCAGCGCGATGGCACGTTGAGGTTGTAGATGAACTCCTGCACCGCCTGGCGAATCTCGGGAAACGACAGTTGGTCCTTGCGCACAAAGGGCGCCAGGTAGGTGTCGAACGAACTGAAAGCCTGGGCACCGGCCCACTCGTTCTGCAGGGTGCCGAGGAAATTGACCATCTGCCCCAGGGCACTGCCCAGGTGCTTGGGCGGCCCGGCTTCGACGCGGCCGGGCACGCCATTGAGCCCTTCGTGCAGCAACGTGCGCAGGGACCAGCCGGCGCAATAGCCCGCGAGCATGTCCAGGTCATGGATATGCAAATCCGCCTCGCGGTGGGCCTGGCCGATCTCCTGGCTGTAGACCTCGTCCAGCCAGTAATTGGCGGTGACCTTGCCCGACACGTTGAGTACCAGCCCGCCCAGGGAATAACCCTGGTTGGCATTGGCCTGCACGCGCCAGTCTTCACGGTCGAGGTACTCGTTCATCGAGGTGGCGACTTCCACCAGGGTCTTGCGATCACGGCGCAGGCGCCCGTGTTGCTCGCGGTAGACGATATAGGCACGCATCGCCAAAAAGTACCCGGCGTCCATCAGCACCCGCTCGACACTGTCCTGGATCTGCTCCACATCCAACCGGGTGATCCCGCGCAACCTGGCGAGCACCGCCCCTAACAACAGATCGACCTCGGCGTCCTGATACTCGCCGGTGGCGTTACCCGCGGCGATCATCGCCTGGCGGATTTTCTCGGCGTCAAAGGCTACGAGAGTGCCATCGCGCTTGTGTAGACGGGTACTGACCAGCGGGCTTGAGGTGATCTGCATGGGGGCTCCAAAACACTACATATAGATTTAATAGTTCGTATAGACACAAGATGCAGTGATGGTACGCAGTGAAAGGTAGGTTGCAATTGACCAGGGTCAAGTTTGCGCAGAGGTATCGTCACAGGCCAGTTCACGTTCAATCTGTTCGATGCTGGGTAAGCTGGTTTGAAGTTCTGTCGGGAGGGAGGCGACCAACTGGTACTCCGCAACCCCGATGGGTCGAGCGCTGTCACGCAAGGCATATTCAGCCACTATCTTGTTTTTGCTTTTGCACAGCAGCAAACCAATGGTGGGGCTGTCTTGTGGGTGCTTGAGTTGGGCGTCCACTGCTGCGAGGTAAAAACCCAACTGCCCCAGATGCTCTGGCTTGAACTTGCCGGCCTTGAGTTCAATAGCGACGTAACAACGCAGATTCAGGTGATAAAACAGCAGGTCAATGAAGAACTCCTCGCCCCCCACATCGAGCAGGACCTGCTTGCCGACAAAAGCAAAGCCTGCCCCCAACTCCAGCAGAAAGTCGGTGACATGCCTGATCAATGCGCCTTCGATCTCACGCTCCTGCGCGTCCAGGGTCAGCCCCAGAAAATCGAAACGATAGGGATCTTTCAGCGACTCGCGGGCCAAGTCCGACTGGGGTTTGGGCAGCAGGGTTTCGAAGTTGCTGACAGCATTGCCACTGCGCTCCAGCAAACGGGTCTCGATTTGCATGACCAGAATGTTGCGTGACCAGTTGTGTTCAATGGCTTGGGCGGCGTACCAGCGGCGGGTTTCGGGGCCAGGCAGTTTATCGAGCAGTGCTATTTGGTGATACCAAGGCAATTGTGCAAGCACCGCTTGCACAAACTCAGGTTCCGGCCAAGCCTCAGCAAATGCGCGCATGTACTTGAGGTTACGCGGCGAAAAACCTTTCATATCAGGAAAAGCTGAACGCAAATCCCGCGCCAGACGCTCAATGACTTTTGCTCCCCACCCCTGTTGCGCCTGTCGGGTCAAGATGTCCTGGCCAATCTGCCAGTACAGCAGCACAAGCTCACGGTTTACCGCCAGAGATGCACGTTGCTGGGCAGAGTGGATGCGGTTTTTCAGCTCCTTCAACCAGTCGCCATATCCCTCAGGGGGTGTAGTGAAGCCGTCAGCGGATCGATTCATTCCGGGTTCCTTGTCGATATTGCGCGTTGTAGAAACGAGCAATGGTAACGACGGAAAAAAGCCACGCGGGCCAGCGGAATGCCCTTGATACAAAACAACGGGAACTACTGTTCGACAGGGCTCCGGCACTTCCTCACCCCCCACTCATGTTCATAAACCGCACCACCTGCACCTCGCCCTCCCCGGTAAAGTCATGGCGTAACGGTTTACCCCGCAACGCCTTGTGCAGCGCCTCCACCAACGGCCGGTCATCCAACGGATAGCGGCGCACCAACGCACGGAAATCCACCGCGTTGTCCTGCCCCAGGCACAGCAGCAACTGCCCCTCCACCGTCATCCGTACCCGGTTGCAACTGGCACAGAAGTTATGGGAATTGGGCGAGATAAAGCCGATGCGCGTCTGCGGATGCCGGGCCAGGCGTACGTAACGTGCCGGGCCGCCGCTGTTTTCGGTGCTGTCGAGTAAAGCGTGGTGCTCGGCAATCAATGCACGCACCTGCTCGCTGGAACAGAAGGTTTCACCACGCGAGCGCCCCACATCCCCCAGGGGCATCTCTTCGATAAAGCTGATATCGATGCCCTGGTCGATGGCGTACTGCACCAGCGCCGGGACTTCATCGAAGTTGCGCCCCTTCATCACCACGCAGTTGAGCTTGACCCGCTCGAACCTGGCATCCCGTGCGGCCTCGATGCCGTCCAGCACCTGGCGCAGGTCGCCGTTGCGGGTAATCGCGCGAAAACGTTCAGGGTCGAGGCTGTCCAGGCTGATGTTCATGCGCTTGACCCCGGCCTCTACCAGAGGCCGCGCCAACCGGCCCAGTTGCGAACCATTGCTGGTCATCACCAGCTCGCGCAGACCGGGCAATGCGGCGATATGGCGGCACAGCTCGACAATGCCCGGGCGGATCAGCGGCTCACCGCCCGTCAGGCGAATCTTGCGTACGCCCTGGCTGACGAACACCGTCGCCAGCCGTTGCAGCTCCTCCAAGGTCAATACTTGCTGGCGCGGCAGGAAGGTCATGTTTTTTGCCATGCAATACACACAGCGAAAATCACAACGATCAGTCACCGACAGCCGCAGGTAGTCAATGGAACGGCCCACTCCATCCACCAGGCTCATATCACTGCACCAACGGCGAGTCGGCGCCCTGCAACACGATACCGCGCACATCGGCCGCGCCGACCAGGGTTTGCAGGTATTGCACCAGTGCCTTCTGCCACACCCCTTGCTGCAACTGAGTGCGAATCGCCGTGGCTACCACCTCGTACGGCAACGGCTGGCCTTCGATACGTTGATCGACGCAGATCACATGCCAGCCGTAGCGGCTTTCCAGAGGTTTACTGGCCAGGCCTGGCGCCAGGGTAAACAACTGGCGCTCCAGCTCCGGCACGGTCTGGCCCTTGCTGACTTGCCCGAGCGAGCCGCCCTGGGCCTTGGACGGGCACGCCGAGTACTTCAGCGCCAGTTCAGCGAAGGCGCCGGGCGCCTCCTCCAGGCTCAGTAACAGCACTTCGGCCTGGGACAGTGCCTGATGGCGTGCCTCGGCATCGTCCGGCGCACACTCCAGCAAAATGTGCCGTACCGCCAGCAACGGCGCGCTGTGAAAGCGCCCTCGATTGCTTTCGAAGTAGCGTACACAGGTGGCTTCGTCACACTCCGGCACCTTGACTTCACGCTCCAGCAACAGGCGAGTCGCCGCCTCTTCTTCGTTCTCGCCGGCGCCGATTTCCAACTGCACACCCAATTCGCGAATCCGCTGCTGTAACAGCTCGCGGATCACCAAGGCACGGGCGGCGAGGAACACCGCCTCCTCGCGGCTTTCTGCCGGGTGATATTGCAACTCCTGGGCCATATTTTCCGGGGTGATCACCACCCCGTTGACGCTGACAACCGGCCATTCCTGCTCGCTGCTGGCGATCAGTTGCGGCTCAACCGCCACCTCGACCTCGGGCACCACCATGTCCACAGCCTTGGCCGAAGAACTGCAACCGCCACCGCCAGCACCGCCACCACATCCGCATCCTGTAGTCATGACGTTCTCCTCACTTTTGCCGCACGATTTGATAACGACGGCCCAGGTACCAGATCGGCGCGCTGACCATATGCACCAGACGGGTAAACGGGAACAGTACAAACAGGGTCAGGCCCAGCGCCACGTGTGCCTTGTAGATCAGGCTCACCGGGGCAATCGCCGCCGCCGCTTCCACCGGCCGCAGCAACACCACGTTCTGCGCCCAGTCCGCGAGCATCACCATCACCGAACCGTCCATATGCCCGGTCGACGCAACGATAGTCAGCAAACCCAGGACCAACTGCGCCAGCAACACCAGCAAGATCAGGATGTCCGACGGGCTTGATGTGGCCCGTACCCGTGGATCGGTGAGGCGGCGCTTGACCAGCATCACCAGGCCCACCAGACACAGCAGGCCGAAGAAACCACCGGAAACCATCGCCAGCAATTGCTTGTTTTCGGTACTGATCACATGGTGGTAGACCGATGCCGGCGTGAGCAGCCCGACAAAATGCCCGGCCAGCACAAACAGCACACCGATATGGAAGAAATTGCTCGCCACGCGCATGCCACGGTTATTGAGCATCTGGCTGGAGCCGGCCTTCCAGGTGTACTGCGACAGGTCAAAGCGTGCCCAACTGCCCAACAGGCAGATCGCCAGGGCGACATACGGATACACGCCAAATACCAGCAAATTCCACTTAGACATTACCCACCTCCTTGGCTGGCGCGGCGGCCAGCCCTTCGTGCTGAAAATCCACCCAGTGCAACGGCACCGCACTTTCTTCGCGGGCCTTGCCCGGTGCACTGGGCATGGCGCTGCAACGGTCCTGCTGCTCGGCCTGCATAAAGTCCACGGCCTCCTCTTCCCAGACCTTGTCCAGGGCTTCGAGGGAGTCGTCGCGCACTTCGGCGGCCACTTGCTCACGCAACTGGGCAATCGCCTGATGGGGCTCGGCGCCGCTGATCTGCAACAGCGCACGGAAGCAACTGGCGTAGGCGCTTTCGCGCTCGTCCAGGCGCGCCGCCAGCAAGGCCAGCAGGTGCGCCACATCCGCCAGGCCCTCGCGGGCCTCGATGTCTTCGCGGGTGGACAAGAACTCCAGGTACAGCGGGATGTAGTCCGGCAGCTCCTTGACGCCGATAGCGAAGCCCGCCTCCTGGTATTGGGCCATCATGTCGACCATGGCCTGGCCACGGTCCCGCGACTCGCCATGTACATGTTCGAACAACAGCAACGACAGCGAACGGCCCCGGCCAAACAACGCACCGTAGTGCTCCTGGCCATCCATCAGGTCATTGCTGCAGATCAGCTCCAGCAACTCGAACAATGCACCGCGTTGCTTGGGGCTGATTTCCCGCGATTCGATAATCGCCTGCTCCAATTCATCGCGGCCGCTCACCAGGGTCTCGGTGGGATAGTCCAGTAACAGCGAAATCACTTTAAGAATACGCATGGCTCAGTCCTCCCAGATCTGTACGGTTTTCAGTACGTCACGGCGGTTGGCCTTCTTCGCCCCGAACATATTGGTGTCGGAGCTGCCACTGCAGCCGCTGCCGAAGCTGAAACCACAGCCTGAGCGCTCGGCAAACGCATCGCTCATCGCGTCTTCACGGTGGGCGCTGGGCACCACAAAACGGTCTTCGTAGTTGGCAATCGCCAGGTAGCGGTACATCTCTTCGACCTGGGTCACGCTCAGGTCCACGTCGGCCAACACTTGCAGGTCCTCGACGCCATCCACTTGCTGGGAGCGCTTGAAGGCGCGCATGGCCAACAGACGTTTAAGCGCACGCTTGACCGGTTTTTCGTCACCGGCAGTCAGCATGTTCGCCAGGTAGCGCAACGGAATCCGCAGGCTGTCGACATCCGGGATCACCCCGTTCATACCCACGGTGCCCGCAGCCGCCGCGTTCTGGATCGGCGAGAGTGGCGGCACGTACCAGACCATCGGCAAGGTGCGGTATTCCGGGTGCAGCGGCAATGCCAGCTTCCAGTCCACGGCCATTTTGTACACCGGCGAACGCTGGGCCGAGTCGATCACCGACTGCGGTACACCATCGGCCAGGGCCTGGCGAATCACCGCCGGGTCATTCGGGTCGAGGAAAATTTCCAGCTGCTTCTCGTACAGGTCATGCTCGTTGGCAGTGCTGGCCACTTCGCTGATGCGGTCGGCGTCATACAGCAGCACGCCGAGGTAGCGGATTCGCCCGACGCAGGTTTCCGCACAGACGGTGGGCATGCCCGCTTCGATCCGTGGGTAGCAGAAGATGCACTTCTCGGATTTGCCGCTTTTCCAGTTGAAGTAGATTTTCTTGTACGGGCAGCCGCTGATGCACATGCGCCAGCCGCGGCACTTTTCCTGGTCGATCAGGACGATGCCATCCTCTTCACGCTTGTAGATCGCGCCGCTGGGGCACGACGCCGCGCACGCCGGGTTCAGGCAGTGCTCGCACAGGCGCGGCAGGTACATCATGAAGGTGTTTTCGTACTCGCCATAAATGTCGGCCTGGATCTGGTCGAAGTTCTTGTCCTTGCGGCGCTTGGCAAATTCGGTGCCAAGGATTTCTTCCCAGTTGGGGCCCCACTCGATCTTTTCCATGCGTTTGCCCGACACCACCGAGCGCGGGCGCGCAGTGGGTTGGTGCTCGCCCAGAGGCGCGGTGTGCAGGTGCTGGTAATCGAAGTCGAACGGCTCGTAGTAGTCGTCCAGGCTCGGCAGGTCGGGGTTGGCGAAGATATTCGCCAACACGCGGAACTTGCCGCCGATACGTGGGTTGATCGAGCCGTTGGCGTTACGGACCCAGCCGCCCTTCCACTTGTCCTGGTTCTCCCACTCCTTGGGGTAGCCAATGCCCGGCTTGGATTCAACGTTGTTGAACCAGGCGTATTCCATGCCTTCACGGCTGGTCCAGACGTTTTTGCAGGTGATGGAGCAGGTGTGGCAGCCGATGCATTTGTCCAGGTTCAGGACCATGCCGATTTGTGAGCGAATCTTCATCTCAGTTCTCCTCGATATCGGTCGGCAATGGACGCGGCAGATCATCACCGCTGGAACCATCGAGCCAATCGACCTTGACCATCTTGCGCACCACCACGAATTCATCGCGGTTGCAGCCGACCGTGCCGTAATAGTTGAAACCGTAGGCCTGCTGGGCATAGCCGCCGATCATGTGTGTCGGCTTGAGCACCACGCGGGTCACCGAGTTGTGGTGGCCGCCACGGGTCTTGGTGGTCTCCGAGCCGGGCACGTTCACGATGCGTTCCTGGGCGTGGTACATCATCACCATGCCTTCCTTGACCCGCTGGCTGACCACCGCACGGGCGGTCAGGGCGCCGTTGACGTTGAAGCACTCGATCCAGTCGTTGTCCTCGATCCCGGCACGCTTGGCGTCGATTTCCGAGAGCCACACAATCGGGCCGCCACGGCTCAGGGTGAGCATCAGCAGGTTGTCGCTGTAGGTGCTGTGGATCCCCCACTTCTGGTGCGGGGTGATCCAGTTCAGGACGATTTCGGTCTCGCCATTGCTGCGTTTGTCCTTCACGCCTTCGATGGTGCGGGTGTTGACCGGTGGCCGATAGCTCATCAATTGCTCGCCGAAGGCCTGCATCCACGGGTGATCCTGGTAGAACTGCTGGCGGCCGGTGATGGTGCGCCATGGGATGTTTTCATGGACGTTGGTGTAGCCGGCGTTGTAGCTCACATGCTCGTCTTCGAGGCCCGACCAGGTAGGGCTGGAGATGATCTTGCGCGGTTGTGCCTGGATATCGCGGAAGCGGATTGCTTCGTGGGCCTTGGAAATCGCCAGGTGGCTGTGGTCGATACCGGTGAACTCCGACAACGCGGCCCAGGCTTTCAGGGCGACCTTGCCGTTGGTTTCCGGGGCCAGGGACAGGATCACCTCGGCAGCGTCGATTGCCGTGTCGATTTTCGGCCGGCCATGGCTGATGCCCGCGTCGCCTTCATGGTGGTTGAGTTCACCGAGGAACTCGACCTCTTCATCGGTGTTCCAGTTGATGCCCTTGCCGCCGTTGCCGAGTTTTTCCAGCAACGGGCCGAGGGACGAGAACTTCTTGTAGATGTTCGGGTAGTCCCGTTCCACCACCGCCATGTTCGGCGCGTTCTTGCCCGGTACCGGCGCCACACCGGCGCTTTTCCAGTCGGTGCCGCCAAACGGCTGGGCCAGTTCGCCGACGCTGTCATGCATCAGCGGTACGGTGACCAGGTCTTGTTCCACACCCAAGTGGCCGACCGACATGGCCGAGAACGCCTTGGCAATGCCTTTGTAGATTTCCCAGTCCGAACGCGATTCCCACGCCGGATCGATCGCCGCCGACAGCGGGTGAATGAACGGGTGCATGTCCGAGGTGTTCATGTCGTCTTTTTCGTACCAGGTTGCGGTCGGCAACACGATGTCGGAATAGACGCAGGTGGAGGACATCCGGAAGTCCAGGGTGGTCACCAGATCCAGCTTGCCGATGGCGCCGTCTTCGACCCATTCGGCCTCGGTCGGCTTGCATTCGCTGCTGTGGCCGATGTCTTCGTTCATCACCCCGTTCTTGGTACCCAGCAGGTACTTGAGCATGTACTCGTGACCCTTGCCCGACGAACCCAGCAAGTTGGAGCGCCAGATGAACATGTTGCGCGGGAAGTTCACCGGGCTGTCCGGCTGCTCGCAGGCAAAGCGCAAGGTACCGTCCTGCCAGGACTTGACCACGTAGTCTTTCGGGTCCATGCCAGCGGCTGCGGCGTCACGGCAGATATGCAGCGGGTTGGTGTTGAGTTGTGGCGCGCTGGGCAACCAGCCGGCACGTTCGGCGCGGATGTTGTAGTCCAAGGCGTGCTCGGGGAATTGCGACTTGTCGGCCAGCGGCGAGAGGATGTCGTGCATGCTCATCTTCTCGTGGCGCCATTGCGAGCTGTGGCCGTAGAAGAAGCTGGTACCGTTCATCTGGCGTGGCGGACGGTTCCAGTCCAGGCCGAATGCCAGGGGCAACCAACCGCACTGCGGACGCAGTTTTTCCTGGCCCACGTAGTGCGCCCAACCGCCACCGGTCTGGCCGACGCAACCGCAGAGCATGAGCATATTGATCAGCCCGCGGTAGTTCATGTCCATGTGGTACCAGTGGTTCATCGCCGCACCGACGATGATCATCGAGCGACCACGGGTCTTGTCGGCGTTGTCGGCAAACTCACGGGCGATCTGGATCGCCTTCTCACGGCTGACGCCGGTGATTGCTTCCTGCCAGGCCGGCGTACCCGGCACGCTGGCGTCGTTGTAGTCCTTGGCCACGTTGCTGCCGCCCAGGCCACGGTCGATGGCGAGGTTGGCGGCAGACAGGTCGAACACCGTTGCCACTTTGGCTACGGTACCGTCGGCCAGGGTCACGCTGTGGACCGGCACCCGACGGAACTGCACGGCATCGCCAGCCACGTGCTGGAAATAGTCGTGGGCTTCACCGGCAAAGTACGGGAACGCCACTTCGGCGACGTCATCGCCGATCAGGCTCAGTTTCAGGTCGATCTCGCGACCTTCACCGCCCTCTTTGGCGAGGATGTTCCACTTGCCCTTCTCACCCCAGCGATAGCCGATGGCGCCTTGTGGCGAGACCAGTTCGCCGCTCTCGTCGAGGGCGATGGTTTTCCATTCCGGGTTGTTGTCCTGGCCGAGGTTGTCCACCAGGTCCGACGCGCGCAAAAAGCGATCGGGCTGGAAGCCTGCGCCCGGAGCAAAGCCGGTCATGGGTTTGAGCATCACCAGCACCGGCAAGTCGGTGTAGCGCTTGGCATATTCAGTGAAATACGCGCTCGGCTTATCCAGGTGAAATTCCTTGAAGATCACATGGTTGAACGCCTGGGCCAGCGCGGCGTCGGTGCCCTGCTTGGGGTTGAGCCACAGGTCGGTGAGCTTGGCCACTTCCGAATAGTCAGGAGTGATGGCCACGGTCTTGGTGCCCTTGTAGCGCACCTCGGTGAAGAAGTGTGCGTCCGGGGTACGGGTCTGCGGGACGTTGGAGCCCCAGGCAATGATGTAGTTGGAGTTGTACCAGTCGGCCGATTCCGGCACGTCGGTCTGCTCACCCCAGACCATCGGCGAGGCTGGCGGCAGGTCGCAGTACCAGTCGTAGAAGCTCAGGCACACGCCGCCGATCAGCGACAGGTAACGCGAACCTGCGGCGTAGCTGACCATGGACATGGCCGGGATCGGCGAGAAGCCGACGATGCGGTCCGGGCCATATTGCTTGATGGTGTAGACGTTGGACGCGGCGATGATCTCGTTGACTTCATCCCAGTTGGAACGGATGAAGCCGCCCATGCCGCGTTTGCTTTTATAGGAGTCGGCCTTGACCTTGTCCTCGACAATGCTCGCCCAGGCCTCGACCGGCGACAGGGTCAGGCGCGCCTCGCGCCATAGCTTGAGCAGTGGCTTGCGGATCTTCGGGTACTTCAAGCGGTTGGCGCTGTAGATGTACCAGCTGTAACTCGCGCCACGGGGGCAGCCGCGTGGTTCGTGGTTAGGCAAGTCGTTGCGGGTACGCGGGTAATCGGTCTGCTGGGTTTCCCAGGTGATCAGGCCGTTCTTCACGTAGATCTTCCACGAGCACGAGCCGGTGCAGTTCACCCCGTGGGTGGAGCGCACGATCTTGTCGTACTGCCAGCGCGAACGGTAGACGTTTTCCCAGTCGCGGGACTCTTTGCGGGTCTCGCCGTGACCGTCAGAAAACTCGTCTTGCTTGCGATTGAAGAACCGCAGTTGATCCAGTAAATGACTCATGGTGCTTTCCTCAGAGGCTTGCTGCGGGGTTCTGTGCCCCGCCCACGCAAGGTGTGAATTGGGGTCGACTCAGCAGGGGGTCTCGGCGCCTTTGCGCGCATACCACCACCACGTCACGACGATGCAGCTCAGGTAGAAGCCGACAAACATGTAGAAGGCCAATGCCGGGCTGCCGGTGTAGGCCATGGACGAGCCAAAGGTCTTGGGAATGAAGAACGCCCCGAAGGCGCCCATGGCCGAGCTGAAGCCCAGGACTGCCGCTGATTCCTTGCTGGCATCCTTGAGGGCTTGCTCACGCACGGCGACGGGTTTGCCGGCGCTGGCTTTTTCATGCTGGGTGCGGAAGATCACCGGGATCATGCGGAAGGTGGAGCCGTTGCCAATACCGGTGGTGATGAACAGCAGCATGAACATGCCGAGGAAGCCGTAGAAGCTGCCGCCCTCGCCGTTCAGTGGCAGAAAGTGCAAGACGCCAAACACCATCACGATCATCAGCACGAAGTTCCACAGGGTCACCCGCGCACCGCCCAGTTTGTCGGCCAGCCAGCCGCCCAATGGGCGTACCAGGGCGCCTACCAATGGGCCGAGGAAGGCGAATTTCAGGGCGTTGACGTCGGGGAACGAGGTCTTGATCAGCATCGGGAAGGCGGCCGAGAAGCCAATGAAGGAACCGAAGGTCGCCAGGTATAGCCAGCACATCAGCCAGTTGTGCTTGCGCTTGAAGATCACCGCCTGCTCGCTGAACGAAGCGCGGGCGCTGGACAGGTCGTTCATGCCGAACCAGGCGAACAGGGTCACGGTGATGATGAATGGTACCCAGATAAAGCCGGCGTTCTGCAGCCACAACTGGCTACCGTCTTCCAGGGTCTGCGGCTGGCCACCGAGCAGGCCGAACACGCCGAAAGTAATCACCAGCGGCACGCAGAACTGCATCACCGACACCCCCAGGTTACCCAGGCCGGCGTTCAGGCCCAGGGCCGTGCCTTGTTGGGACTTGGGGTAGAAGAAGCTGATGTTGGACATGCTGGAGGCGAAGTTGCCGCCACCAAAACCGCAGAGCAGCGCGATCAATACAAACACGCTGTAGGAGGTACTCGGGTCTTGCACCGCAAACCCCATCCACAGTGATGGAATCAGCAGCGACGCGGTGCTCAGAGCGGTCCAGCGACGACCACCGAAGATTGGCACCATGAACGAATAGAACACGCGCAAGGTGGCGCCGGACAAACCGGGCAAGGCCGCCAGCCAGAACAGTTGGTCAGTGGTGAAGCTGAAGCCGATGGCATTCAGGCGCACGATCACCGTGCTCCACACCATCCATACAGCGAAGGCCAACAGCAGTGCCGGAATCGAGATCCACAGGTTACGGGTCGCGGTCTGCTTGCCGCTGGCGCCCCAGAACGCCGGGTCTTCAGGGCGCCAGTCGTGGATCACCGGGCCCGAGTTGGGCTTTTGCGCGATAGTCATGCGGATTCTCCTTGGAGAGGCTGGGCCGCCGCTTTACCGAGCAGCGGTTGCTTGCGGATTTCGCTGAAGTACATCCAGGTCAGGGATACCCAGACCACGCCGTACATCAACATGAAGCAGGAGGAGCGCACGCCGGTGAGGTCCACCAGGGCGCCGAACATGATCGGCAGCACGAAGCCACCCAGGCCGCCCGCCAGGCCGACGATGCCGGACACCGCGCCCATGTTTTGTGGGTAGTCATTGGCGATGTACTTGAACACCGAGGCCTTGCCGAAGGCGAAGGCGATGCCCATCACAAACAGCAGGATGGTGAAGACGGTGGCGTTGAGGCCGATATGCAAATCCAACGGGCCGTTGACGGTCTGCACCTGCAATTGTGTCTGCGGATAGCTGAGCAGGAACAGGCAGATCCAGCTCACCCACAGCACCCACCAGGTCACGCTTTGTGCGCCCCAGCGGTCAGACATCCAGCCGCCTACGGCGCGCAGCACCCCACCCGGCAGGGAAAAGCAGGCGGCCAGCAGCGCGGCGCTTTGCAAGCTGAAGCCGTATTCCTGCACGTAGTACTTGGTCGCCCACAACGCCAGGGCCACGTAGCCACCGAAGACAATCGAGTAGTACTGGCAGTAGCGCCACACGGCCGGGTCCTTGAGGCACAGCAACTGCTCGCGCAAGGTGGCGCCGCCGGCGCTGCGGTGGGCCTTGTTTTCGCTGGTCAGGAACCAGAACAGCAGCGCGGTGATGAACAGGATCGCGCTGAACACCTTGGGCACCAAGTGCCAGGTGCCCAGGGCAATCAAGGCCGGCGCGAGGAACTTGGTGACTGCCGCCCCCGCGTTACCGGCGCCGAACACGCCCATGGCAAAGCCCTGGTTGTCCTTGTCGAACCATTTGGCGACATAGGCGATGCCCACCGAAAACGAGCCGCCGGCCAGGCCGACAAACAGCCCCAGCACCAGGAACTGCCAGAAGGCGGTGGCGTAGGTGATCAGGTACAGCGGCAGCACGCAGGTGAGCATCAGCACAAAGAACACGATGCGCCCGCCGAAGCGGTCGGTCAGCAGGCCCAGGGGCAGGCGTACCAGAGAGCCAGTCAGCACCGGGGTGGCAGCCAGCAGGCCGAATTGGGTTTCGTTGAGTTGCAGCAGCTCTTTGATCGGCACGCCGAGCACGGCGAACATCATCCAGACCATAAAGCACACGGTGAAGGCCAGCGTACTCATGCCCAGCACCAGGCCTTGTCTTACACGGGGTTGAGTCACGTTTTGCGCTCCCAGAAATGAATCCATGAGCGCAGGTTAGGGGCGACGTCCTCGCAGAACTTGACCCAGATCAACGTCCACCTGGGGGGTATTGGCCTATGCTTGGCCCGTCTACCTCTAAGGAGGTAGGTCAAATAACAAGAGAAAGTCTTTATTTATCAATGGATTGATCTCTTGTGCCGGCTTTTTCCCGTGGGAGGGTGCGCCGGCAACTCTTTAGAGGTAGTGCGCCAGGGAATGCAGAATTCAATACTGTTTCCTATGCCAGGTGCCGCCATGCTGCTGTCCTTACCCCTTCGATTACGCCGTGATGTTTAACTGGCTGCGCAGCTCCCTGCCCGCGCGGGCCGGTGTCGCGGTGATCCTGATTGCGATCCTGGCCCTGGCCAGCTCCCTGAGCGCCGGTTTGATTGCCTGGTTCAGCCAGGGCGACGGCGCGGCCATCAACACCGCAGGCTCGGTGCGCATGGAGACCTACCACCTCAGTTGGAAGCTCGCCGACCATGCCCCGATTGATGAAATCCAGGCCATCACCCAAAGCCTGCAACGGCGCCTGGATAGCCAGTCGTTGAAAGCCGTGCTCGAAGACGGCCCGCACAGCGCCCTGCAACAGAGCTATCGGCAGATCCAGCAACACTGGAACCAGGACCTGCTCCCCGCCATCGAGCGTGGCGACGGCACCTTCTTCCGTGAACGCGCGCCAGCCTTTGTCGAGCAACTCAACCAGTTCGTCAGCCTGTTGCAGCAACAGAGCGAGCACAAACAAGGCTGGCAACAGTTGATCCAGGGCCTGGCGCTGTTCAGTACGCTGATCATCCTGTTGATTGGGCTCTATGAGTTGCAGTACGGCGTGGTCACGCCGCTGAAGGAACTGGTGGACGCCACCCGGCGCTTTCGCGATGGCGACTACACGGCGCGGGTCAACCACCGCTCCCAGGACGAGTTGGGGCAACTGGCCCTGAGCTTCAACACCCTGGCCGAAACCATCGAACAGTCCCACCACACCCTGGAAAGCCAGGTGCAGCACAAGACTCTCAACCTGCAACAGGCCAACGCCGCCCTGGAATTGCTCTATGAGAGCAGCCGCAGCCTGGCCTCGCGCCTGGCCAATGCCGAAGGCCTTGACGAGCTGATCCGCCGCTTCCAGAACCGCCTGCCGGGCCTGCGCCTGTCACTGTGCCTGCAAGGGCACTTCCTCGCCCCGGCGCAACAGATGCTCGCGCTGCATGGAGAAAACAGCCGTAACGTCTGCGCCATCGGTGATTGTGCGACCTGCGAGCGCCATCACGTCGCCCCGCCACAGGTGTTCAGCATCAGTAACCAGGGCGCGGAACTGGGCGAACTCAAGGCGCATTTTGTCGACGGCCATGCGCCCCAGGACTGGGAACAGCAGTTGATCCAGGCCCTGGCCAACCTGATCGGCACCTCGCTTTCACTCAAGCGCCAGCGTGAGCAGGACCACCGCCTGCTGCTGCTGGACGAACGCACCATCATCGCCCGCGAGCTGCATGACTCCCTGGCCCAGGCCTTGTCCTATATGAAGCTGCAAGTCAGCCGCATGCAGACCCTGCTGCGCCGCGACGAGCCCAAGGCCACCCTGGAAACCGTCACCGGCGAACTGCGCGAAGGCTTGAACAACGCCTACCGGCAATTGCGCGAGTTGCTCACCACGTTCCGCCTGCAAATCCACGACGCAGGGCTGGTACAGGAACTCAAGGACACGGCCGAGGAGTTCTCCCGGCGTGGCGAGTTCCAGGTGCATTTACATGTGGATGCGCTGGCCTTCCAGCTGTCGGCCAGTGAGCAGATCCACCTGCTGCAAGTCACCCGTGAAGCGCTGTCCAACTGCCTGCGCCACGCCCATGCGCAGAATGCCTGGCTGCAACTGCGCCAACACGGCGAAACCGTGAGCCTGAGCATTGAAGATGACGGCCGCGGCTTCAGCGAGCCGGTGGACCAACGCGAACACCACGGCCTGACGATCATGGACGAACGCGCCCGCAGCCTGCACGGCCAGCTCGAAATCTCTTCCCGCGAGCCCCAGGGCACGCGGGTGCACTTGCTGTTTCGCCCGGAATTCCTCGGGCACTCTTTACCAGAAGGTAGCTTGTCATGAACACCTCACTGCGCCACGGCATCCTGCTCGTCGACGATCACCCGATGATGCGCCACGGCATGCGCCAGATGCTTGAACTGGAAGACGACCTGCACGTCGTGGGCGAAGCGGGCAATGGTGAGGAAGCGCTAGGCTTGATCGAATCGCTGCAACCGGACCTGGTGCTGCTGGACAACAACATGCCGCAGATGAACGGCCTGGAAACCCTGCGCCGCCTGCGAGCGATGCAATACGCCGGCAAGGTATTACTGTTTACCGTGTCCGATGCCGAAGACGACATCCGCGATGCCCTGCGCCTGGATGCCAATGGTTATCTGCTCAAGGACATGGAGCCTGAGTTGTTGATCCAGTACATCCGCGATGCACTGCACGGTGCGCTGGTGATCAGCCCCGGCCTGACGCGCGTACTGGCCCAGGCACTGCGCTCGCCCCAGCCCCATGCGGCGGTGGAATTGACCGAGCGCGAGCGACAGGTGTTGAAGACCATTGCGGGTGGCTACAGCAACAAAGTGATCGGGCACAAGCTGGGGATTACCGAGGGCACGGTGAAGGTGCATGTGAAGAACCTGCTGCACAAGCTGGGCTTGCGCTCGCGGGTGGAAGCGGCGGTCTGGGCGATGGAGCATTTGCGCCAGGCTGGGTAGGGTTTGATTGTGTGTATTGCCTGTGGGAGTTTGGCTTGCCTGCGATGGCCATGGGTATCTACACAAACTTCTTGGTATGTGTACATATCCGTTGCTGCGGTCATGGCGGCTATGGGTTCCGCCCTTACGGCGGCTCACTTTTGAAGAGCGCAAAAGTAAGCAAAACGCTCTTGCCCCACCACTCGGCACCTCGCCTAGGCTCGGTGTGCCCGTCATCCGACATTGATTTGGGGGGCCGCCGCGATGGGCCATCCATGGCCCAGCGCGGCTAAACCGGCGTCCTGCCGGTTTACCCCCCAAATCAATATCGGATGACGGCCAGCGTGGTTTAACGGGGCGCCTAAGATCAAAATCACAAGCAAAGCGAGGCGGCCTGATAGCCGACCTGATCGTCGAAGCGTGCGCGTACCCCTGTGAGAGCTGGCTTGCCTGCGAAAGCGGTGGTTCAGTCATTGTCTTGGGTGGCTGGTCTCCGGCTATCGCAGGCAAGCCAGCTCCCACATTTGATTGTCGGTGTGACGCAAATTTGTGCCCGGCAAAGATCCCCTGTAGGAGCTGGCTTGCCTGCGATGGTCGTTAACGATGACGTTGGGTATCTGACACCCCGAGGTGTTCTTACTGGCGTGATCGCAGTTCAAGCCAGCTCCTACAGGGGAATGCAGCTGCGCGCTCTGGCGTTGCTGTTGCTCTGCTTTTGATCTTGGGCGCCCCGTTAAACCACGCTGGCCGTAATCCCAATTACCGCACTTTCACCGTCAACGCCCCCACACTCGCCAAAACAATAACCGTCCCCACGATCACCATCACCGAAGGCCGCTGCGCCAATAAAACCCAGGCCAAGACCATTGCAACCGGCGGTATGAGATAAAGCGAAATCGCTGCCCGACTGACTGTACTGTGTGTCAGCACATACGCCCAGGCCAGGTATGCCAGCGCACTGGGAAAGATGCCCAGCACCAGTACTGCCAGGTTCACCGACACCGGAGCCTGGGCCAATTCCTCCGGTAATCCGGGCAGATACACCAGCAGCAACGCCGTACCTGACCATAGGGTGAAGCACACCATCGTCAGCCCGTCATAACGCTGGGCATATCGCTTTTGCAGGGCGAAATACAGGCTCCAGGATGCCGCTGCCAGCAGGATCAACAAGCCGTGCCCATCCAGCTCGCCAAAACCGCGATCCCCAACCGCTACTACCCCCGCACCGAGCAGGCCACCGAGCACACAGCCCCATTGCCAGGTGCTGATCCGCTCCCTGAACACCGTGCTGGCAAGCAACGCGCTGAACAAAGGCGTAGATTGCGCCAGCACACTCGCCGCCCCGGCACTCACACCGCGCTGGCCGTAGTTGAGGGCGATGTGGTGCAGTGTCACCGCAAACAGCCCCAGCACGGTAAACATAGGGAAATCCCGGACCCGAGGCCGTGAAACACCCTTGAACCCAGCCACCCCGGCCATAAAAATCGAAGCAATCACAAACCGCAGTAATGCCAGGTTATCGGGAGCATAAGCCTGCAAGGCGATATGGATGCCGACAGGCGAATACGCCCAGCAGAGGATGACGAAACCGGTTGCCAGGACAACTTTTGCGCGGGACATGAGGGTTCTCAAGAACGTGGCAGCACACAGGCACTGCCTGGCAAAAGTATGAGAAAACCCAAGCCCTGAAAAAAGTGACTTAAACTGAGCCCACCCTTCACTCCAGGTGAATCATGGAACTGTCCCAACTGCGCATGTTCAAGACGGTCTACGAGTTGGGCAGCATTGCCCGTGCTGCCGAACAGTTGCATTGCGTACCGTCCAATATCACAGCAAGGCTCAAGTCCCTGGAGCAAGAACTCGGTATCGCATTGTTTGTTCGAGAAGGCCGGGGCCTGAGGGTCAGCCCCGCCGGCGAAGTGTTTATCGAATACGCGACGAAAATTCTCGACCTGACCGAAGCCTCCCGGCGTGCCGTCGCACCCGGTGGCGCGCCCCATGGGCGTTTGCGTATCGGTGCTATCGAGTCGAGTGCAACCGGGCGCTTGCCGCAGTTGCTGGCGCGCTATCACGCGCTGTATCCCCAGGTAGCGTTGGAGTTGAGCACCGGCACCTGGTCGCAGTTGCTCGATGATATCCAGTACCATCGGCTGGACGCAGCGATTGTCGCCGTGGATGTGCAGCGCCCCGGGCTGGAAAGCACGCTGCTGTATAGCGAAGACCTGGTGCTGATCGCCCCCAAGTCCCTGGGGCCGGTGCGCAGCGTGACGGACCTGCAGGGCCTGACCCTGTTTATGTGGCCGACAGGCTGCCCATATCGCCTGGCCCTGGAGCAATGGTTGTCACGTCACGACCAGGCCGCGTCAATCATCAGCATCGCCAGCTACGGCACGATTATCGGCTGCGTCAGCGCCGGCAACGGCGCCGCGCTGGTCCCGCGTGGGATCTACGAGCAATATCGTCAGGGCGCCAACTGGCAAGGCCACGAGTTCGCGGAACTGACGCGCATCGACAACCTGTTTTACTGGCATGCCAACGCAGGCTGCCATCCGGCGCGGGACGCATTTTCGGCACTGCTGCAGGGCCACTGCCTCCACGGGGTTACCTCCAACGAGGCATAGGCCCCACCGGCCTCACGCTCTACCATGGACGGGAGCGGAGGTACGCCATGCTGACCCATCCATCCATCGTTTTAACCCTGCGCCGACATCATCTGTTCAGCCCGTTGCCGGAGAAGATTTTCCAGGATGTCTGCACCCTGGCCAATCTCAAGCGCCTGCCCGGGCACGCGACCTTGATGCATCAGGGCGATCCTGCCGATCGGTTTTTCCTGCTGGTCAGTGGCCAGGTCAAGTTGCACCGGGTCACCGGCGAAGGCCAGGAGCACCTGGTGGAAGTCATCCGCCCCGGCCAGACCTTTGCCGAAGTCCTGCTGTTCAGCCAGGCCAAGGCGTATCCGGTGAGTGCCACGGCGCTCAAGGACAGCGTGCTGGTGAGCATCGAGGGGCATCACTACCGCAAGGCCCTGGAGGACCAGCCGCAGATCTGCCTGGCGATCCTCGGCACCATGAGCCTGCACTTGCATCAACGCCTCAAGGACATCGACACCCTGACCCTGGCCAATGCCAGCCGCCGGGTCATCAACTTTCTGATCCAGGAGCGCGATGCCGTCAGCGGCGACGTGGTGCTGCAGGTACCCAAGCGTCTGGTGGCGTCAAAACTGGGGATTCAGCCGGAGACGTTTTCGCGGATCCTGCACCGGTTGGTGGACGCTGGCTTGATCGAGGTGCAACGGCGTACGATCCGGATCCTGTGCGAGGAGCAATTGATGACCTATCAGGCCGGCTGACTTAGAATCGACGCCATTCCTCGCCCGCCTTCCTGACACGAGCGCCCCCATGAGCTTTGATTTCGACACGATCCACCCTCGACTCGGCACCGGCAGTACCAAGTGGAGCCGCTACCCCGAAGACGTCTTGCCGATGTGGATTGCCGACATGGATATCGCCGCCCCGCCGGCGATCCTCAAGGCCCTGCACGCGCGCCTGGACCAGCAAATGCTTGGCTACAGCGTCGCCCGCCCGCAAGTGCGCGAGGCGATCATCCGCGACCTGTGGGACAAGTACGCCTGGCGCGTGCAGCCCGATGAATTGCTGTTCCTGCCGGGCGTCGAGCCGGGTTTCAACATGGCCTTGCACGCCTTTGTACAACCGGGCCAACCGGTGGTCTTACAGACCCCCAACTACGCACCGCTGCGCCATGCGGCGGGCAACTGGAACCTGCCAAAGATCGAAGTGCCGTTTGAACTGAGCGACCACGGCGAATACCTCACCCCCCTGCCCGCTTTGCGCCAGGCCTTGCAGGGCGCCGGCGCACTGCTGTTGAGCAACCCCCACAACCCGCTGGGCAAGGTATTCGCCCGCGAAGAGTTGTTGGCCGTGGCCAACGCGTGCCTGGATACGGGTGCGCTGATCATCTCCGATGAAATCCATGCCGAGCTGTGCTTTGACGGGCGCCGGCATATCCCCACCGCCTCGCTGAGTGCAGAAATCGCCCGGCGCACCATTACCCTGATGTCCGCCAGCAAGGCCTACAACGTCGCCGGCCTGAAGACCTGCTTTGCAATTGTCCAGGACCCGCTCATCCGCGAGCGCTTCAACAAGGCCCGCTGCGGCATGGTCGACAGCGTCAGCCCGTTGGGCCTGGAAGCCACCTGGGCGGCGTATAGCCAATGTGGTGAATGGTTGGAAGCGTTGGTCACGTACCTGCAAGGCAACCGCGACTACCTGCTGGACGCGGTGCAAAAACGCCTGCCCGGCATGGTCATGCATGCCCCTCAAGGCACCTACCTGGCATGGCTCGATTGCAACGCCCTGGGCCTGGATGATCCGCAGCGGTTCTTCCTGGAGCAGGCCAAGGTCGGCTTGAGTGCCGGTATTGAGTTTGGCGATGACAGCCAACAGTTCGTACGCTTGAACTTCGGCTGCCCGCGGGCATTGCTGGAAGAAGGTATTTCACGCCTGGAGCGCAGCCTGAATAACCGCTGAACACTCTGCAGGAGCTGGCTTGCCAGCGAAAATCGTCAACGATGACGCGGATTATCTGATACCCCGCAGCGTTCTCAGGTTTTTCGCCGGCAAGCCGGCTCCTACAAAGGTGTGCAGGATTGGTATCAGAGCTTGGCGATGGACACTTCGGTGGATTTGACGAAGGCAATCACTTCGCTGCCCACCTTCAATTCCAGGTCGCGCACCGAGCGGGTGGTGATCACCGAGGTGACAATTCCGGAGGCGGTTTGTACGTCGATCTCAGACACCACTTCGCCCAGCAGGATCTCCTTGATCACGCCCTTGAACTGGTTGCGCACGTTGATCGCTTTGATGGTCATGTCGGTTTTCCTTTCACTGTTGGGTCAATCCGCACGAATGCGCAGGCCCTCAAAATGCGCCATTCACACAGACAACAAAAGGAATAAATAACTATTTATTTATTCCTTAATTGCATATCAAAATCCAACTGTTGCCGATACCAGCCACGTACGCGGCGTAGACAGGGTCAAGCCTGGCGCGCTGTCGCTGGAGGTCGCAGCCGATGCCCAATACGTGGTGTCCAACACGTTCTCCACGGTGGCCCGCAGGGTTACGGGATTGTCCTTGACCTTGAAGGTGTAGCGCGCGCCCAGGTCATAGCGTTCCCAATTGTCGATCTTCTGTTGGTTGGCGGCATCCAGGTACTGCGCACCGGTATGGATCGCGCGGGCGGTCAGGGTCAGGCCTTGCAGGCGTGGTATATCCCATTCGGCGCCCAGATTGACGTTGGCAATCGGCGCGCCAGTACCGCGCTTGCCGTCCGTGAGCCCCTGGGCAGTCTTGGTCTGCTCGCTGTCGAGCAGCATCACCCCGCCAAGCAGGCGTACGCCCGATACAGGCTCGCCAAACACGTTCAATTCCACACCCTGGTTACGCAACTCACCATTGGGTTTGAAGAAGCCCTGGGTGTCGATACCGTAGGACGGCTGCTTGATCCGGAACAGGCTGGCAGTCATGCCAAAGCTGCCCATGTCGTATTTGGCACCCACTTCCACCTGCTTGCTCTTGGTCGGCGGGAAGATCGCGTTTTCGTTGCGCACCCCGCTGGAAGGCGCGGTTTCGCCCTGGCTCAGACCTTCCATGTAGTTGGTGTACAGGGACAACTGATCAGTCACCTTGACCACCAGGCCGAGGGCCGGCGATGTGGCTTGCTCGTCGTACTCAGGCTGGTCTTTTACACCATTGCTCCATGACGTCACCTGGACCTTTTGCAGACGTGCGCCCAAGGTCAACAGCACGCGTTCATCGAAAAAGCTGAGGGTGTCAGCCAGCGCCAGGCTGGTGAAGCGGTTCTCGGTGTGGGTGCTGGTATCCCAGCGCACGGCCTTGCCTGGACGGGGCAAGACCACCGGGTTGTAGAGGTTGCTCTTGCCCGGTGTGTAGCGCTCGCCGGCGTTGTCGAAATCCATATTGAACTGATTGAGGCTGACGTTGAGGGTGTGCCCCACCGGGCCGGTATCGAACCAGCTGCGAGCGCCGACGGTGACGGTCTTCACGTCTTCGTCACGGCGAAAACTGCGCGGCACCACGGTGAAGTCGCCATTGCTCTGGGTCGCCTGCACACCATGACGCAGGAAGTCATAGTTGCCTTTGCGTGCACCGGCAGCGGCGTAGACCATCAACGAATCGCTGATATCAAACTCACCGCGTACGGCACCAAAGGTGTCCTTGGTATGGGAGTAAGTCCAGGACTGGGCGAAATTGTCGCGGATATCCCGGGCCTTGGGCATCACGCTGCCCCTGGCGACTTCCACGCGCTCCTGGGGAGCATCGGCGGTGCGTTCCTGGCGACCAAGGTCAAGGGACAGGCGCACCCGCTCCTTGCGATAGTCGAGCCCGATCACCGTCATTTCCCGGTCAACCTCCTGGTGATCCCACTCGGTATCGCCGGACTGCTTCACCCCATTGAAGCGCACGCCAAACTGCTGCTCGTCGCCAAAGCGCCGACCGATATCCACCGCACCACCAAACTGCCCGGCCGAGGCGTAGCTACCGGTGAACTCGGTGAGCGGTATCTGCGCAGCGCGCTTGGGCTCGATATTGATCCCGCCGCCAACACTGCCCCTAGGTGCAATACCGCCAAGCAAGGCGCCGGGGCCCTTGAGGATATCGACGCGCTCGACCATTTCCATGTCGATGGCGTAGGTCGGCAACACGCCATACAGGCCGCCGTAGGACACGTCGCTATTGAACAGGCTGAAGCCGCGCACCGAAAACTGCTCGAAACGCCCGCCGGAAGGGTTGGTGATGCGCACCGAGGGGTCACTGGCGACCATTTCGCCAAGGGTCCGGGCCTGGAGGTTTTTCACCGCCTTGGCCGTGTAGGACGTGAGGTTGAAGGGCGTGTCCATAAAGTCGTTATCGCCCAACAGGCCCTGGGCGCCTTTGCGCGTGACCTGCTCACCGGCGTAAGTGTCGGCGACAGGTAGGGCCGCAGCCCCCAGGATCGAGGTGGCCGGCAACTGGTAGGCACCGCCCTGTGGCGCGGGGATCAGGGTATAGGCGCCTTCCCCCACCGCCAGCAATTGCAGGCCCGAGCCTTGCAGCAGGCGCGCGAAGCCTTCTTCGACGGCAAACTCGCCGGAAATCCCGGCGCTTTGTTGGCCGCCAACCAGGGCCGGGTCTACCGACAGGTTGACCCCGGCCAGCCCGGCAAAGCGCGTCAAGGCACTGCCCAGGCTGCCGGCAGGCACCTGATAACTGCGCCGGGCGGCGTCCTCGGCCCAGCTCACAGGAATAAACAACGGGCTGGCACTCAGGCTCAGCACCAGACTCAGGCGCAGTAACGATGGCGGGACGACGGGCATTAAAAGGCTCTCTGTTTTCGTTCACTTGCCTTGGATGACAGGCGAGCCGAAAAAAGGGACAGAGAAAAAATGCTGATGTTTGTAGGAGCGAGCTTGCTCGCGAAAAACTTGAGAACGCCGCGATAAACCTGAAGTACTGCGTCATCGTTGACGTCCTTCGCGAGCAAGCTCGCTCCTACCAATGGACCGCCATCAACTGAGGGTTTTACGCGGTGCCAGCGTGACCCAATAACGCGTGCGCAACTGCACCTGCAGCCCATGGGTGGTGGCCAGCAGGCTGAGGATGCGATCGGTGTCGTCCAGGCGGAAACTGCCGGTGACACGCAAGGCTTCCAGGCTCGGGTCCCAGCGCAGGACACCCGGGCGATAGCGATCAAGCTCGCGCAGGAAATCACCCAACAACTGGTTCTGCGCCGTCAACACACCGTCACGCCAGCCCAACTGCAAGATGTCGAAAGGACTCGGTGCAGCAAGCCCCAAGGCTTCTAACCGTGCCTGTTGCCCAGCGTGCATCAAGGTGGTTCGACCGTGCATGTCGAGCACCTGTACCTGGCCCTTGAGCACCGATACCCGACAAGCGTCCGCCAACTGACGCACACAGACCTCGGCCTGGCGGGCAATGACCTGGCCATAACGTGTGTGGACGGTCAGCGCAGTTGCCCCTGGCACGCTCAGTGCCATTTCCCCATCGAGCAGGGTCAGGCGCCGCCGAGCAAGATCCACATCCACCGCGCTGGCGGTGTTCAGTTGCAGGGCGCTGCCATCGGCCAGCGGCAGCTGTTTGCGCTCGCCCGTGGCGGTGCGCAGGTCGGCGCGCCACACGTCGATGGGTAACTGGCGACTGAGCAACCATGCCGCCGGCACCAGTGCTGCCACGCCCAGGGCGCGCTTGAGCACGGCACGCCGACCCGGCTGCGGGCGATCAAGGCTGGCCATGGCCAGGGAGGATGGCAACTCGGCAAAACGCTGGCGCAGCAACTGCGCTTTTTGCCAGGCCTGCTCATGCTGGGGGTGACTGTCGCGCCATTGCTGCAAGCCGGTGTGGTCGCGCTCGCCGGCCGTGCCGGATTCCAGCAGCGCCAGCCATTGCGCCGCCGCCCGCGCCACATCCGGTGCGGTGCCGCTCACAGTTCCACCAGCAGGCAATGTTCATAGGCCTGGGCCATATAGCGTTTGACCGTGCGCTCCGAGACCTTGAGCCGCTCGGCAATCTCCCGGTAGCCCAGGCCTTCGAGCTGGCTCCAGAGAAACGCCCGGCGCACCACCGGCAGTAAGCCGTCGAGCAGTTCATCCAGGGCCTGCAGGGTTTCCAGCAGCAACCAGCGCTGCTCCGGAGAGGGCACGCAGTCTTCGGGCAAGCGTGCCAGGGCATTGAGGTAGGCCTGCTCCAGACTGCGCCGCTGATGAAAGTTGACCAGCAAACGCTTGCCCACCGTCACCAGGTAGGCCCGTGGTTCCTGCAGTTGCGCCACTGGCTGGGCACTGGCCAGCACCCGCAGGAACGTATCCTGGCTCAGGTCGGCGGCATCCCAGGCATTGCCCAGGCGCCGGCGCAACCAGCTTTCCAGCCAACTGCGGTGGTCGCGGTACAAGGTTTTCAGGCTGGGTTCGGAGGTGGTCGTTGGCAATACTGCATCATTCATGGCAAGCGAACCCTGGGCGGCGCGAGTGAGTCTCAAATGAGATTCATTCTATTTAATATCCCTGAGACACACCATGTTCTTTTTGTCAGGTAGACGGGCGGAGGCTGTTAATCAAGCGTCCTGACCTTGCGTCGCAGCAAATCGATAAACAACCCCAACTCCCGGCTCACCGGTTCGCCCTTGCGCAGCAAGATGCCAAATGGCGCAAGCGTCACCTCCAGCTCCACCGGCAACGCCACCACCAGGCCCATTTTCAAGTAATCGCGCAGCGCGCTTTCGGAGAGGACCATGATCGCGTCAGTCAGTTGAATCAACTGCTGCATGGAATACACCGAACTGCATTCGATGATGTCCGCCGGCAGGGGCAAGGCCTGGTGTTGCAACGCTTCGTCAAAGCCTATGCGCGCGGGGCTGCTTTGCGGTTGCAGGATCCACGGCCAGTCGCTGACCAGTTCGGCCAACGGCAAGCTTGCGCGCTGCGCCAGCGGGTGCCCGGCATGCACCACCACCAGCAAGCGCTCGTTGCCCAGCGGCTCGAAGCTGTAGTGCTCACTGTCGGTTGCGGCGTTACGCCGAGCGATGGCCAGGTCGATGCGTCCTTGCTCCAGCAGTTGGATCACCTGGTCACTGGTGTCGCCCATGATGCGGATGCGCAGTTGCGGGTTGAGGGATTTGATCTGCGCAATCGAGTCCATCACCAGGTCCGGCGCAGCGCCCATGATGGTACCGATTGCCAGGTAGCCATAACCGCCCTGCTGGCGCGCCATCAGGTCTTCGGCGCAGCGGTCCAGGCCGCTGAGGGCCGATTCGGCAAAGCGGATCAACTCCTTGCCCAGCGCCGTGGGGCGCATGCCACGGGGCAGGCGCTCGAACAGGTCGCAGGCAAACATGTCCTCGATTTCGCGCAGCATGCGGGTGGCCGCCGGTTGCGACATGTTCAAGGCCTGGGAGGCGCGGTGCAGATTCTGACTGGAACTCAAGGCCACCAGCATATGCAAATGCTTGTAGCGCAGGCGGTTGAACAGGCTGCGGGAGATCAGCGGACTACTCATTTTTTTCCTTGTTATCGATACCTTGAGGGTATCGGTTGTAAGCGAGATTCGATTTGTAGCGCATTGCTCGGCCGCCGTACAGTCCGGCCCATAAGAACAAAGCCTTACAAAAGGATTTCGAGATGACCACACTGCCCGCGCCCCTGCTCGCCAAGATTTCCTGGCGACTGCTGCCCTTCCTGCTGCTGATGTACATCATGGCCTTCCTCGACCGCGCCAACGTCGGGTTCGCCAAACAAGCCTTCCAGGCCGACACTGGCCTGAGCGATGCCGCCTTCGCCTTTGGCGCCGGGGTGTTTTTCGTCGGCTATGCGTTGCTGGAAGTGCCAAGCAACCTGATCTTGCATCGCGTCGGCGCCCGTCTGTGGATGTGCCGGATCATGGTCAGTTGGGGCCTGGTTTCAGCGGCAATGGTGTTTGCCCACAACGAAACCAGCTTCTACATCCTGCGCTTTCTGCTGGGCGTGGCCGAAGCCGGGTTCTTCCCCGGCGTGATTCTTTACCTCACCTATTGGTTTCCCCAGGCCGCGCGTGGCAAGGCCATGGGATTCTTCTACTTTGGCGCCCCCCTGGCCTTTATTTTCGGTAGCCCGCTGTCTGGCCTGCTCCTGGAAATGGACGGCTTCGTCGGCCTGCATGGCTGGCAATGGCTGTTCGCCGTGGAAGGCCTGATGGCTTCGGCGGTGGGCATCTGGGCTTATTGGTACCTGGACAATCGCCCCGCCGACGCCAAGTGGCTGAGCGTTGAAGAGCGCCGCCAGATCCAGGACCTGCTCGATGCCGAAGACCAGCACAAAGGCTCCCATGGCCGCAGCCTGCTCAGCGTGCTGTGCCAGCCGTCGGTGCTGTATCTGTGCCTGGTCTACCTGCTGATCCAGGCCAGTGTCTACGGCGTGGTGTTTTACCTGCCAACCCAGGTCGGTGGCCTGCTCGGCACCAAGGTCGGGCTGATGGTCGGGCTGGTCTCGGCGATTCCCTGGGTGTGCGCGCTGTTCGCCGCGTGGTGGATCCCCGGTTATTCCGACCGCAGCGGCGAGCGCCGGCGCACTGCTTCCTTGACCCTGTTGATGGCCGCCGCCGGCATCGCCTGCTCGGTCACCTTCGCCAACCCGTGGCTGGGCATGCTCGCCCTGTGCTTCGCCGCCTCCGGTTTCATCGCCGTGCAGCCAGTGTTCTGGACCTTTCCCTCCAGCTACCTGGCGGGCAGCGCGGCGGCGGCCGGCATCGCCTTGATCAACTCCTTTGGCGCACTCGGCGGGTTCATCGCGCCGGTCCTGAAAAACTGGGCGGAAAACGCCTTCCACTCCCCGGCAGCCGGCCTGTACCTGCTGTCCGCCACCACGGTACTGGCTGCGTTGCTGGTGCTGGGTATCCATTCTCCCGGCCAAAAAGCGTCGAACACGCCGGCCACTGTTTAACTCCAGGAGTTACACCATGGGCAACATCACCATCAAACACGTGCGCGCTTTTGTCTTGCGTGGCGGCGGCGCGGATTATCACGACCAGCCCGACGGCCACTGGATCGACGACCATATTTCCACGCCCATGAGCAAATACCCCGAGTACCGCCAGAGCCGCCGCAGCTTCGGGATCAATGTGCTCGGCACCCTGGTGGTAGAGATTGAAGCCAGCGACGGCACCGTCGGTTTTGCCGTCACCACCGGAGGCGAGCCTGCTGCCTATATCGTCGAGAAACACTTGGCGCGCTTCCTTGAAGGTGCACGAGTCACTGATATCGAGAAGATCTGGGACCAGATGTACCAGTCCACCCTGTATTACGGGCGCAAGGGTTTGGTGATCAACACCATTTCCGGCGTGGACCTGGCGCTGTGGGACCTGCTCGGCAAGATCCGCCAGGAACCGGTGCACCAATTGCTCGGCGGTGCGGTGCGCGATGAATTGCAGTTCTACGCTACCGGCGCGCGCCCGGACCTGGCGCAGAAGATGGGTTTTATCGGCGGCAAGATGCCCCTGCACCACGGCCCCGCCGAAGGTGAAGAAGGATTGCGCAAGAACCTTGAAGAGCTGGCGACCATGCGTGAACGGGTCGGCCCGGACTTCTGGCTGATGCTCGACTGCTGGATGAGCCTGGACCTCAACTACGCCACCAAACTGGCGATTGGCGCCCATGAACACGGCTTGAAATGGATTGAAGAAGCACTGTCCCCCGATGATTACTGGGGTTACGCAGCCCTGCGCAACAACGTACCCAAAGGCATGCTGGTCACCACCGGCGAACACGAAGCCACTCGCTGGGGTTTCCGTATGCTCCTGGAAATGGGCTGCTGCGACATTATCCAGCCGGATGTCGGCTGGTGCGGCGGCTTGACCGAACTGGTGAAAATCTCCGCCCTGGCCGATGCGCACAACGCCATGGTGGTGCCACATGGCTCCTCGGTCTACAGCTACCACTTCGTCGCCACCCGGCAGAACAGCCCGTTTGCCGAATTCCTGATGATGGCGCCCAAGGCCGACGAAGTGGTGCCGATGTTCCACCCGCAACTGCTGGGCGAGCCGGTACCGGTCAATGGTCGCATGCGCCTGTCAGTGCTGGACAAGCCAGGCTTCGGCGTGGACCTGAACCCCGATTGCCAACTGCATCGTCCGTATAACCGCTAAGGAGTCTCGCCATGCAAATGCCTCATAACGCGTTCAAGGCCGGCCTGCGCCAGGGCGCCAGCCAATACGGGATCTGGGCCGGCTTCGCCACCGGCTACGCTGCGGAAATCGTCGCCAGCACCGGTTACGACTGGATGTTGATCGACGGCGAGCACGCACCCAATACCGTGCCCAGTGTGCTCAACCAATTGCAGGCGGTAGCGCCCTATAGCACCGCGCCCGTGGTACGCGCGGTCAACGGCGATGCCAACCTGATCAAGCAACTGCTGGATATCGGCGCGCAGACCCTGATGATCCCCATGGTCGAAACCGCCGAGCAGGCCCAGGCCCTGGTGCGCGCCATGCGTTATCCACCCCATGGCATCCGTGGCGTGGGTGGCGGCCTGACCCGCGCCACGCGCTGGGATGGCGTGGACAACTATCTCAATACGGCCCATCAAGAGCTGTGCCTGATCGTGCAGGTGGAGTCGCGCCTGGGTGTGGACAACGTCGAGGCCATCGCTGCCGTCGAAGGGGTGGACGCGGTCTTTATCGGCCCCGCCGACCTGTCCATCGGCCTCGGCCATGCGGGCAACCCCAGCCACCCCGAAGTGCAGGAGCGTATCCAGCACGCGGTCAACGCCACCCTCGCGGCGGGCAAGGCTTGCGGCATCCTCGCCCCCAATGAAGAAGATGCACGCCGCTACCAGGCCTGGGGCTGCCGCTTCATTGCGGTGGCGATCGATATCAGCCTGCTACGCCAGAGCGCCCTGAGCACCCTTGCCCGCTACCGCCCTGCTGCCGACGCGAAAGCGCCGTCGCGCACTTACTGAGGAGCCTGTCATGTCATCCGTTCCGGTTTACCAGAACTTTATCAACGGCCGCTTCACCCCAAGCAGCGCCCATATCGACGTGCTCAACCCGGCCACCGGTGCGCTGCTGTCCAAGGTGCCGGCCGCCACCGCCGAGGATGTCGACCAGGCCCTGGCCGCCGCCCGTGCCGCGCAACAGGGCTGGGCACGCAAGCCGGCCATCGAGCGCGCCGGGCACTTGCGCCGGATCGCCGCCAAACTGCGGGAAAACGTCGCCCACCTGGCTCGCACCATTACCCTGGAACAGGGCAAGATCAGCAGCCTGGCTGAGGTTGAAGTCAACTTCACCGCCGACTACCTCGACTACATGGCCGAATGGGCGCGCCGCATTGAAGGCGAAATCATCACCAGCGACCGGCCCAACGAAAACATCTTCCTGTTCCGCAAGCCCCTGGGCGTAGTGGCGGGGATCCTGCCGTGGAATTTCCCGTTCTTCCTCATCGCACGCAAGATGGCCCCGGCGCTGTTGACCGGCAACACCATCGTGATCAAGCCCAGCGAAGAAACGCCGAACAACTGCTTTGAATTCACCCGCCTGGTGGCCGAGACCGACCTGCCGGCCGGGGTCTTCAACGTGGTCTGCGGCGACGGTCAGGTCGGCGCGGCCCTCACCGCCCACAAGGGCGTGGACATGATCAGCTTCACCGGCAGTGTCGCGACCGGCTCGCGGATCATGACCGCGGCGGCACCAAATATCACCAAGCTCAACCTGGAACTGGGCGGCAAGGCGCCGGCGATTGTCCTGGCCGATGCCGACCTTACACTTGCGGTCAAGGCCATCCGTGATTCGCGGATCATCAACAGCGGCCAGGTGTGCAACTGCGCCGAGCGGGTGTATGTGCAACGCAGCGTCGCCGACCAGTTTATCGAGCGCATCAGCGCGGCGATGGCCGCCACCCGCTACGGCGACCCACTGGCCCAGGCCGATGTAGAGATGGGCCCGCTGATCAACCGCCAGGGCCTGGACAGCGTCAACCGCAAGGTGCGCACCGCCCTCGCCCAGGGCGCAACCCTGGTCACGGGCGGGCAGATTGCCGACCTCGGCGCAGGCTTTCACTTCCAGCCCACGGTATTGGCCGGTGGTCGCGCCGACATGGATATCATGCGCGAAGAAATTTTCGGCCCGGTGCTACCGATCCAGATTATCGACGACCTCGACGAAGCCATCGCCCTGGCCAA
Organism: Pseudomonas sp. FH4; assembly: GCF_000510915.2. Classification (NCBI taxonomy): domain Bacteria; kingdom Pseudomonadati; phylum Pseudomonadota; class Gammaproteobacteria; order Pseudomonadales; family Pseudomonadaceae; genus Pseudomonas; species Pseudomonas sp. FH4. Next base: position 151,236 of record NZ_AOHN01000021.1, read on the forward strand.
CGACTGCGACTATGGCCTGACCTCCTCGATCTATACCCGCGACCTGAGCAAGGCCATGCATGCGGTGCGCGAGCTGGACTTTGGCGAAACCTACGTCAACCGCGAGAACTTCGAGGCGATGCAGGGCTTCCATGCCGGCGTGCGCAAGTCCGGAATCGGCGGTGCCGATGGCAAGCACGGCCTGTACGAGTACACCCATACCCACGTGGTGTACCTGCAGGGCTGAAGTGGTGCAACGGGCGCTGGCACGCGAGTGCCGGCCCTTACAACAACCCTGCCAACAAGGATTGCGCAATGAGCATTGCCAACCTCTACAACGGACCGATCATCGACAGCCACCTGCACCTGTTCGACCCACACCGCCCCCAGGGCATCCCGTGGCCCGAACCGGGCAACCACCTGTATGCCGCGCATTTACCCCAGGATTACTGGGCACTGGCAGCCGAACACCAGGTGATCGGCGCGATTGCCGTGGAAGCCAGCCCCTGGCGCGACGACAACCATTGGTTGCTGGAAACCCTGCGCAGCGATGCGCGCATGCTCGGTTTTGTCGGCAATCTCGACCCGTTGCACCCGCAGTTTGCCGTCGACCTTGCAGCGCTCGCCTACGAACCGCTGTTCCTTGGGCTGCGCTACGGCAACCTGTGGCAGCGTGATTTGCTGGAGGACCAAACGCGCCCCGGGTTTATCGACGGCCTGCGCCAGCTCGCCGATTGCGGCCGCTGCCTGGACAGCGCCAACCCCGACCCACGGTTGGTCAAGGGCCTGCTGCACCTGAGCGATGCCCTGCCCGAGTTGCGCATCATTGTCGATCACCTGCCCAACGCCCAGGTCCCTGCGGGCCTGGAAGCGGCCTACCGCGCCGACCTGTTGCGCCTGGCTGAACGGCCCAATGTGTTCGCCAAGCTGGCAGAAATCCCACAGCACGGACCTGCCGGTTTGATCGTCGACACCGCGTTCTACAACGACCGCCTGGCCGTGCTGTGGGAGGCCTTTGGCGAAGACCGCTGCTTCTTTGGCAGCGACTGGCCCAACAGCGATCACCTCGCCGATTTCGCCGCCACCCTGGGCCTGGTCAAACGCTGCATGGCTGATCAGCCACAGGCCGTCCAGGAAAAATTCTTCCTGCATAACGCCGTGTGCATCTACAGCCCGACACTGCCCCCTGGAGGCCTCTGATGCCGACCCGTGCCTTTCGCATGAACCTCAACCCCGGCATGGCCGCCGAGTACCGCCGGCGCCATGCACAGATCTGGCCGGAACTGGCCCAGGCCCTGCGCGATGCCGGCGTGCTGGACTATCGGATCTTCCTCGACGAGTCCACCCATGCGCTGTTCGCGGTGTTGACCCATACAGACAAGCATGGCCTGGATGCCCTGCCCGGCACCGCGCTGATGCAACGCTGGTGGCAGTACATGCAAGACATCATGCCCAGCCACCCGGATAACTCGCCGGTCAGCGTGGATCTTGAACCGATGTTCAGCCTCACGCCCGACTGAGCCATTGGCCCCTTCACCACAACAATAAAAAGGATTCGAACACGTGGAAATCATTCTCCTCGGTGTGATTCTGCATTTCATCGGTGGCTTCGCCTCCGGCAGTTTCTACATCCCCTACAAAAAGGTCGGTGGCTGGGCCTGGGAAAGCTACTGGATCACCGGCGGCCTGGTGTCATGGTTGATCGTACCGTTGATTGCCGCGCAACTGACCGTGCCCGGCTGGATCGAGATCCTGCGCAACGCCGACACCAGCACCCTGCTCTGGACCTATCTGTTCGGTGTGCTGTGGGGTATTGGCGGGCTGACGTTCGGCCTGACCATGCGCTACCTGGGGCTGTCCCTGGGTATGTCGCTGATCATGGGCCTGACCTCGGCCCTTGGCGCCTTGATGCCCGCCTTGTACCGCGACCTGTTCACCCACGAGACAGAGGGCACCCTGACTTCGATGCTTGCTTCACAAGGCGGGCATTGGGTGCTGTGGGGTGTGGCGGTGTCGCTGATCGGTATTGCGGTGTGCGGCAAGGCCGGGTTGATCAAGGAACGGGAAGTGTCCCAGGCAGTGAAGTTCGCCAGCGTCAGCGAGTTTGCCCTGGGCAAGGGCATGCTAGTGGCGGTGATTTCCGGGGTGTTGAGCGCGTGCTTCAGCTACGGCATTTCCGCCGGGCGCCCACTGGCCGCAGCAGCGGTGGAACATGGCGCCAACAGCCTGTTCCAGAACAACGTGACGTTCATGGTGATCATGTGGGGCGGCCTGACCACCAACGGTATCTGGTGCCTATGGCTGAACTGGCGCAACCGCACGTTCCACAACTACACCGACCGCAGCACCCCGCTGTTGCGCAATTACCTGCTGGTGGCGTGCGCCGGGACCCTGTGGTTCCTACAATTTTTCTTCTACGGCATGGGCGAAAGCCGCCTGCAGAACGACGCCAGTTCGTGGGTGCTGCACATGTCCTTCATCATCATTGTGTCCAATTGCTGGGGCCTGTATTTGCGCGAATGGCACGGCACCAGCGCGGCCAACAAAGGCGTGCTGATGGCCGGGATCGCGGTGATCCTCGGCGCCATCGCGATGGTTGGCTACGGTAATTACCTCGGCTGAGGCCGCAATGCTTTTTGGTAGGAGCGAGCTTGCTCGCGAAGAGCCTGAGGGCGCCGCGTTTAGCCGCTAAGCCCGCGTTATCGTTGACGTTTTTCGCGAGCAAGCTCGCTCCTACAACAGCGTTACATTTTTTTCAGGAGATTTCCCATGTTGCTAGCAGACAAAACCGTGATCATCACCGGCGCCTCCCGTGGCATCGGCCGCGCCGCCGCCCGCGAATGTGCACGCCAGGGCGCCCGCGTGGTGATCGGCCATAGCGCCAGCGAGCAAGGCACCCAAGCCGCTCTGTCGTTGATCGAAGAGATCCGCGCCTTCGGCGGCCAGGCCATTGAAGTGGGTGGCGATGCCGCCGACCCGGACACCGGCGACACGTTGGTGGCCGCTGCGGTCAAGGCCTTTGGCAGTGTCGATGTGTTCGTCAATAACGCCGGTATCTGCCCGTTCCACTCGTTCCTCGACATGCCGCGCGAGGTGTACCTGAAGACGGTCAATACCAACCTCAATGGCGCGTACTTCGCCGTGCAGGCAGCCGCCAACCAGATGAAGAACCAGGGCCGTGGCGGTGCAATCATTGCCGTCAGTTCCATCAGCGCCCTGGTGGGCGGCGGCATGCAGACCCACTACACGCCGACCAAGGCCGGCCTGCATTCGTTGATGCAGTCCTGCGCCATCGCCCTCGGGCCGTATGGCATTCGCTGCAACTCGGTATTGCCGGGGACCATCGCCACCGACATCAACAAGGAAGACCTGGCTGACGAGGAAAAACTCGCCTACATGACCTCGCGCACACCCCTGGGCCGTTTGGGCGAACCGGACGACGTCGCCGGGCCGATCGTGTTCCTGGCCTCGGACATGGCGCGCTATGTAACCGGCGCGTCGTTGCTGGTGGACGGCGGGTTGTTCGTCAACTTGCAGTAACTCCGCCCGCCCACACGCCACTGATCCAGTGTGGGAGCGGGCTTGCTCGCTCCCACAAGGGGTCTCTGTGTGCCTGAAATTTGTGTTTTACCCCTGATAAAAACAATAAGACCCAAGGAGCACCCATGCGCATCAACCTCCCCCTGGCCCTGCTGTGCTGCACGGTTTCCACCTGCACCCTGAGCGCCGGCCTGCTCGCCCCCAACTCCCCCGCCATGTTCGGCGACTGGAACGGCCTACGCCCGCAACTTGCCGAGCAAGGCTATGACTTCACCCTCAAATACGTCGGCGAAGTGGGCTCCAACCTCGGCGGCGGCTACGACTCCCATATGACCGCCCGCTGGAGCGATCAGTTGATCCTCGGCGTAACCATGGACCTGCAAAAACTCTGGGGCTGGCAGGATGCGAGCTTTCGCATCGGTATCGGCGAACGCCATGGCAAAGACATCACCAACGACCGCGTGCATCACCCCGACGCCACCGGCCTGACTTCTACCATGGAAGTGTTCGGCGGCGGCAATGCCTGGCGCCTGTCGCAGTTCTGGTACGAGCAGAAGTTCTTCGAGCGCAAGCTGGCCGTGAAACTGGGGCGCTTCGGCCATGGTGAAGACTTTGACCAGTTCCCTTGCGAGTTCCAGAACGTCACCCTGTGCGGCTCCCAGGAGGGCAACTGGAATGGCGTGTGGAACAGTTTCCCCATCAGCCAGTGGGCGGTGCGCGCCAAGTATCAGTTCACCGATGAGTTCGCAATGCAGGTGGGGGCCTATGACAAAAACCCTGGAAACGCCGAGGCGAGCAATGGCTTCAAGCCGTTTATCAGTGGCTCCCAAGGCACCAGTTTCCCCATCGAAGCCATCTGGAAGGGACGGATCGGCGGACTGAGTTCGGAGTACCACGCCGGTTACTACTACGCCAATGCCGACACCAAGGACATGCTCAAGGACGCCGACGGCAACTATGCGGCCAACAGCCAGAAACCCTACCGGATGTATTCGAGCAATGCCGGCTGGTGGTTGTCGGGCCAACAGCAACTGACCACGGTCGATGGCAACAACAAACGTGGGCTTAACGTGTTTGCCAACCTGACCATGAACGATCCAGACAAGAGCGTGATCAAGAGCCTGATCCAAGTGGGCATGATCTACCGGGGGCCCTTCGACGTACGGCCGGATGACACCTTTGGCATCGGTGCATCGAAGTTGCAGGTCAGCGACCGCTACACCGACAACACCCGGGCGCTAAACGCGCGCAATGGTGTGGCTGGCATGGATGATCCGCTGTATGTACCTGAGCAACGGCGCGAATACAGCTACGAGATCAACTACGGCGTACAGGCCACAAAATGGCTGATGGTGCGGCCCAACCTGCAATACGTGAAATACCCCGGTGGCCTAACTCAAACCAGTGGCGCAGTGGTGGGCGGCGTGCAGTTTATTGCGGACTTCTGAGCCCGCTCAGAACGTGGTGCCCGGCCAGCGGTGCTCAAGCATTTTGCGCTCCGCTGGCAGGCCTCTCCAGGTTGGGGGAATTCGGACCATCAACGCATTGCCACAATCGTTCCCACCAACACCACCGGCCACGCCAACATCGCCGCACGCCATCCCCAGGGCGCGTGCCGCAGTTCCATAAACCCATCGGCAATCACCCAGGCCTTGGCCACCGCTGCCAACACCACCACCCACCACCATCCCGCAGCGCCGGACATGACGGTGCCCACACTCAGCAGTAGCAGCACGACCCAGCACGCCAGCAGCCTCACAACACGTACACCAACGGAAACAGCACCACCCACACCAGATCCACCATATGCCAATACAACGCCCCGGACTCAAACCCCGACTGACGCCCCGGACCATAGGCCCGCTGCCAGCAGCGCAACGCCAGCCACGCCAGAATCAGCATGCCCAACAGCACATGCAAAAAATGAAATCCGGTCAAAATCCAGTACAGGGTAAAGAATGTGCTGTGCTCCAGGCCCAGCCCGGCAGCGGCCAGGTGTCCGTACTCGCTGAGTTTGATCCACACATAGACAAGCGCCACCAACAACCCCAGCACTAACAACCCGGCCGCCCACCGCGAGCGGCCGGCAAGTACCTGTTGCTGCGCCAACGCCGCCAGCAGTCCTGCGGTCAGCAGGCTCAAGGTCATCGCCAGGCCGGTGGAGGTGTCCAGCTGTGCGCGGCCCTCGGCAAAGGCCTCGGGTCGTAGCGCCTGGGTCACAGCAAAGGCAAGGATCAGAATCGCAAACACCGAGAGTTCGGCGAGGATAAAGAACCACATCGCCAGGTCACCCGGTAGGCGCCGCTCAACTGAAATGAACATCGACCACGTCCATCAGGGCCGCGACGGTTTGCGGGTCATCGCTCAGCGCTTCTGCCAGGCAAGCCATGCAGGCTTCGCGCGGGGGCATGCCGGCGGCAATCAGGCGGGCGGTGAAGATCAGCAAGCGGGTGGATGCCACTTCTTCCAGGTCATGCTGGTCAAGCCGGCGCAAGGCTTGCCCCAGGCGCACCACCTGGGCCGCCAAAGCGCTATCCACCTGGGCTTCGCGGGCGACAATGCGCTCTTCTTCCACTGTTGATGGATAACCAAAGCGCATCGCCACAAAACGCTGGCGGGTGCTGGGTTTCATGCCCTTGAGCAGGTTCTGGTAACCGGGGTTATAGGACACCACCAACATGAACGACGGCGGCGCCTTGAGGACTTCGCCGGTGCGCTCCAGGAACAACTCGCGACGGTCATCGGCCACCGGGTGCAGGACCACGGCAGTGTCCTGCCGTGCCTCGACCACTTCATCCAGGTAGCAAATGCCCCCTTCACGCACCGCCCGGGTCAACGGGCCATCCTGCCACCAGGTGCCCTGGGCGCCGATCAGGTGGCGGCCAATCAGGTCGGCGGCGCTGAGGTCGTCGTGGCAGGCCACGGTGTACAGCGGCAATTGCAGACGGTGGGCCATGTGCTGGACGAAACGGGTCTTGCCGCAACCGGTGGGGCCCTTGATCAGCACCGGCATGCGGTGGCGCCAGGCGTGTTCGAACAACTCGTGTTCGTTGTTGACGGCTTGGTAGAAGGGTTCAGTCATGGCACACCTTGCATGGACAGCGGGTTTGACCGCCACGCTACGGGGGCCTGCGACAACCTGGCAAGCCGTACTCAAGGCAAACTTGATCGCCGTCAAGCGGTCATTCACCCACCCCGACATAGTCTCTGCTGGCACTAAGAACCTGCGCTCTACCCGGATCGCAAAGGTCTTGCCTGAGGAGATATGGAATGCTGACTCGCAACAAAACACCCTTCGTACTGACGCTGGCCAGGCTCAGCTGCGCGCTGGCCCTGGCCCTCTCAACCCAGGCCTTCGCGGCTGCACCCGCACCGGCTACAGCCATGGTCAAGAGCCCCGGCGCGCCCGACTTGAGCCAAGCCGAGTTCGATGCCTCGAAGCAGATCTACTTTGAGCGCTGTGCCGGTTGCCACGGTGTGTTGCGCAAGGGCGCCACCGGCAAGCCGCTGACCCCGGACATCACCCAGGCCCGGGGCCAGGCGTATCTGGAGGCCTTGATCACCTATGGCTCCCCCGCCGGCATGCCAAACTGGGGCACCTCCAATGCGCTGACCAAGGCGCAGATCACCAGCATGGCGACCTTCATCCAGCACACTGCGCCAACGCCGCCGGAATGGGGCATGGCCGAGACCCTCAAGACCTGGAAGGTACTGGTCAAGCCCGAAGACCGTCCGAAGAAGCAACTGAACACGCTCAACCTGGAAAACCTGTTCTCCGTCACCCTGCGTGACGACGGCAAAATCGCCCTGATCGACGGCGACAGCAAGAAAATCGTCAAGCTCATCGACACCGGCTACGCCGTGCATATCTCGCGGATTTCCGCTTCGGGCCGCTACCTGCTGGTGATCGGCCGTGACGCCAAGATCGACATGATTGACCTGTGGCCCGCCGAGCCGACCAAAGTCGCCGAGATCAAGGTGGGCATCGAAGCCCGCTCGGTCGAGACCTCCAAGTTCAAGGGCTATGAAGACAAGTACGCGATCGCCGGTTCCTACTGGCCGCCGCAGTTCACCATCATGGACGGCGAAACCCTGGAGCCCAAGCAGATCGTGTCCACCCGTGGCATGACCGTGGACAAGCAGGAGTACCACCCGGAGCCGCGTGTGGCGGCGATCATTGCTTCCCACGAATGGCCAGAGTTCATCGTCAACGTCAAGGAAACCGGCAAGGTCATGCTGGTCAACTACCAGGACATCAAGAACCTCACCATCACCACCATCGACGCCGCACCGTTCCTGCATGACGGTGGCTGGGACAGCACCCACCGTTATTTCATGACGGCGGCGAACAACTCCAACAAGGTCGCGGTAATCGACTCCAAGGAGCGCAAGCTCACCGCCTTGGTGGATGTGGGCAAAACCCCGCACCCCGGCCGTGGCGCCAACTTTGTACACCCGCAATACGGTCCGGTGTGGGCCACCAGTCACTTGGGTGACGGCGGTATTTCGGTGATTGGCACCGACCCGGTCAAGCATCCGCAGTACGCCTGGAAGCAAGTGGAATCGCTCAACGGCCAGGGCGGTGGCTCGCTGTTTATCAAGACCCACCCCAACTCGCGGCACCTGTACGTCGACACCACCCTCAACCCCGACACCAAGCTCAGCCAGTCGGTAGCCGTGTTCAACATCGACAAGCTCGACGCCGGCTACACCGTGCTGCCGATTGCCCAGTGGTCGGGCATCAAGCAAGGCGCCCTGCGCGTGGTGCAGCCGGAATACAACAAGGCCGGCGATGAAGTGTGGTTCTCGGTGTGGAACGGCCAGGAAGAGGAATCCGCGCTGGTGGTGGTCGATGACAAGACCCTCAAGCTCAAGAACGTGATCAAGGACAAGCGCCTGATTACCCCGACCGGCAAGTTCAATGTCTACAACACCCAATTCGACATTTATTGAGCTTCATCAACAAGAGGCAACCGAATGAAAAATATCCTGCTCGCACTGATCGCCCTGGGCTCGGCATTGAGCCTGTCCAGCGCAATCGCCGACGACGGCGCGGCGCTGTTCAAGAGCAAACCCTGCGCCGCCTGCCACACCATCGACAGCAAGATGGTGGGGCCGGCGCTCAAGGAAGTCGCAGCGAAGAACGCCGGGGTCAAGGACGCAGACAAGACTCTGGCCGACCACATCAAGAACGGCACCCAGGGTAACTGGGGACCGATCCCGATGCCTCCAAACCAAGTCACCGATGCACAAGCCCTGACCCTCGCCCAATGGGTGTTGAGCCTCAAATAAGCACAAGGAGCACGCCATGCAAGTCTCGATGATCGGTTCGGCCATGGCGCTGCTTTTCCTCATTCCTGCGCCGGTGCATGGAGCACCGGCGCCTGCGCGTCAGGTCCAGTTGGAACACCTGCTGACCCAGGATTGCGGCGCCTGCCACGGCCTGCACCTGACCGGCGGCCTGGGACCGGCGCTGACCCCGCAAGCCCTGGCCGGGCAGACCCGCGACACCTTGATTGCCACCGTGACGTATGGCCGCCCTGCCCTGGCGATGCCCGGCTGGGCGCCATTGCTCAATGCCGGCGAGATTGCCTGGCTGGTGGACCGCCTCCTGCAAGGAACCCCTGCGCCATGATCCGCCCCCTGCTTGCCTGTATTGCCAGCCTGTTGCTCACGGCTTGTGCCCAACCACCGTTACGGGGTACCGGCGACCTGGGCCTGGTGGTGGAACGTGCCACCGGCAGCCTGCTGATTATCGACAGCAGCCATCAGGCCCGGCTGGGCCGGGTCGAGGGACTGGGTGACTTGTCCCATGCCTCGGCGGTGTTTTCCCGCGACCAGCGCTACGCCTACCTGTTTGGCCGTGACGGCGGGCTGACCAAGGTTGACCTGCTGACCCAGCGCATCGACAAACGCCTGATCCAGGGCGGCAATAGCATCGGCGGTGCGATCAGCCAGGATGGGCGCTTGATTGCCGTGTCCAACTACCAGCCCGGCGGGGTCAAGGTGTTCGACGCCGTGACCCTGCGCCAAGTGGCGGACATCCCGGCCACGCCCCTGGCCAATGGCAAGCGCTCGCGGGTGGTGGGACTGGTGGATGCGCCGGGGCAGCGCTTTGTGTTCAGCCTGTTCGATACCGACGAGATCTGGAGCGCTGATTTCAGCCAGGGCAATACCCCGGCCATCACCCGCTTCACCGGCATTGGTCGCCAACCCTATGACGCCTTGATCACTGCCGATGGCCGCTACTACATGGCCGGTCTGTTTGGCGAGGATGGCATGGCCCAGCTCGACCTGTGGCACCCCGAGCATGGGGTCAAGCGCGTGCTCGCCGACTACGGGCGCGGCCAGGAAAAACTGCCGGTGTACAAGATGCCGCACCTGGAAGGCTGGGCCGTGGCTGACAACCAGGCCTTCGTGCCCGCCGTGGGCCGCCACCAGGTGCTGGTGATGGACGCGCGCACCTGGCAACAGACCGCTGCCATCACCGTGGCCGGCCAACCGATTTTTGTCACCGCACGGCCTGACGGGCGCCAGTTGTGGGTCAACTTTGCCTACCCGGACAACGACCGGGTGCAGGTACTCGACAGTGAAACCCACCGGGTGGTCGCCGACCTGCGCCCCGGCCCCGGTGTGCTGCACATGGAATTCACCGGGCGCGGTGAGCAGCTGTGGTTGTCGGTTCGCGACGGCCAGCAGGTGCAGGTCTGGGACCCTTATCGCCTGACCTTGCTCAAGACCCTGCCGGCCGACAGCCCCAGCGGCATCTTCTTCAGCAACCGCGCACAAAAAATGGGGTACTGAGATGGAACTTGATGAACTGACCGCACGCCTGATCGACCGCTATCAACACGGCATGCCACTGTGCGCCGAGCCTTATGTGGAAATGGCGCAAGACCTGGGTTGCAGCGAGCGCGAGCTGATGGCCTGCCTGCAACGCCTGGAACTGGCGGGGGCGCTGTCGCGGATCGGGCCGGTGTTCGATCACTGCCGTGCCGGCGCCAGTACCCTCGCCGCCCTGGCGGTGCCCGCCGAACGTCTGGAGCAGGTGGCGGCGCGCATCAGCCGCTACCCCGAGGTCAATCACAACTACGCCCGCGAGCATCACTACAACCTGTGGTTTGTGCTGACCGGGCCCAATCGTCGCCATCTGGAACAGATTCTCGACGAGCTGGAGAAGGACACCGGCCTGATCCCCCTGGACCTGCCGATGCTCACCGCTTACCGCATTGACCTGGGTTTTGCCCTGGGAGTCCATCCGTGATCGCCCCGCTGAACCATGAACAATTGCTCGACCTGCGCCAGTGCCTGGAGCGCGGGCTGCCGCTCGTTTCGCGCCCCTATGAAAACCTCGCAGAGCAGATCGGCGCCCATCACCTGCAGGTGTTGCAACAGATGCAACAGTGGCAGGAGCAAGGCCTGTTTCGCCGCGTGGGCCTGGTGCTCAACCACCGCGCCCTGGGTTTTGTCGCCAATGCGATGCTGGTGCTGGATGTGCCCGACGCACTGATCGATGAAGTCGGCCAGCGCCTGGGCCGCGCCCCGGGGGTCACGCTCTGCTATCAGCGGCCACGGCGCCTGCCGCACTGGCGCTACAACCTGTTCTGCATGGTTCACGGCCGTGAGCGCGAAGCGGTACAGGCGCAGATCCAGGCGCTGCTGGAGCAGCATCTGCTCAGCGACCTGCCCCACCACCTGCTATTCAGCACACGCATGTTCAAGCAATGCGGCGGACGTTTTGCGCCGCCGCCGTCACAGGTATGGGCCCATGGATGAACTCGACCGGCAGTTGATCAACCGCCTGCAACGCGGCCTGCCTCTGGTGCGTCACCCATGGCAGGCGGTGGCTGGCGAGCTGCACAGCACGCCCGACGAGCTGCTCGACCGCCTGCACCTGCTGCTCGAAGACGGCGTGCTCACGCGCTTCGGGCCGATGTTCGATATCGAGCGCCTGGGCGGCGCGTTCACCCTGGCCGCCCTGGCAGTGCCCGAATCACGCTTTGAACAAGTGGCAGCGCAACTCAACGATCTGCCGCAAGTGGCCCACAACTACCGACGCGAGCATCACTGGAACATGTGGTTTGTCCTGGCCTGCGCTACCGGCGAGGACCTCGACCAGACCCTGTCGCATATCCACACCATTACCGGGCTTGAGGTGCTTAACCTGCCCAAGGAGCAAACCTACCATGTCGGTCTGTACTTCCCGGTTTGACGAGACCCTGGCCCAGCGCTTGATTCATTTGACCGAGGCCGGCCTGCCCCTGGTTGAAGATCCCTGGACCTGGCTCACCGAACAACTGGGCATCAGCGTCGAATCCACCCTCGACCTGCTCAAGCGCTTACAGGGCGAAGGCGCGATCCGCCGGATCGCCGCCGTGCCCAATCACTATCGCCTGGGCTACCGCCACAACGGCATGACCGTGTGGGATGTGTGCGATGAACAGATGCCGCGCCTGGGTGAGCTGATCGGCGCCCAGCCATTTGTCAGCCACTGCTATCGCCGGCCCCGGCGCGGGGATTGGCCCTACAACCTGTTCGCCATGGTGCATGGCCGCAGTCGTGAAGAAATCGACAGTTACCGTGAACACCTGCGTTTCTTGCTGGGCGATGCCAGCCGGGCGGACGAGATGCTGGTGAGCAGTCGCATCCTGAAAAAAACCGGCCTGCGCTTGGCCCCTCCTCGCTCCTGTAGGAGCTGGCTTGCCAGCGAAGATCGTTAACGATAACGCGGGCATCCTGGATGAACGTGTCGCCGGGGCGTTTTTCGTCGGAACGCCGCCCAGAGACAAGCTCGCTCCTACAACAAGGAACATCTTATGCTTAGGATCAGTCATTACCTGCGCACCCTGGCCGGCCAATGCCCACCACCGCGCAGCGCCAAACCGGGCAGCCCGCGCGCGCCGGTGGTGATCTGGAACCTGCTGCGCCGCTGCAACCTGACCTGCAAGCACTGCTATGCCACCAGCGCCGACAGTGTGTTCCGCGATGAACTGGACACCGAGGCAGCGCTGAAGGTGATTGATGATCTGCACGAGGCCGGGGTCAAGGTGTTGATCCTCTCGGGCGGCGAGCCACTGCTGCGCGAAGACCTGTTCCAACTCAGCGCCTATGCCCGCGCCAAGGGCTTTTTCGTGGCGCTGTCGAGCAATGGCACGCTGATTGATGAAGGCAATATCCAGCAGATCGCCGCCGCACGTTTTGACTATGTGGGCATCAGTATCGATGGCTTGAAGGCGACCCACGATGCCTTCCGCCAGAGCGAGGGCAGTTTCGAGCGCTCGATGCATGCCATCAGGCTGTGCCGCCAGGCAGGGATCCGCGTGGGCCTGCGCACCACCCTGACCCAGGAAAACCATGCACAGCTACCGCAACTGCTGGCTTTAATGCGTGAATACGATGTGCAGAAGTTCTACCTCTCACACCTCAACTACAGCGGACGCGGCAAGCGCAGCCGGCAACTGGACGCCCATCAACAGATGAGCCGCGACGCCATGCTGATGATTTTCCAGCAGGCCTGGAGCGACATCCAGAACGGCGTACCCAGCGATTTTGTCAGCGGCAACAACGACGCCGACGCCGTGTTGTTGCTGCAATGGGTGCACCAGCACTTGCCGGAACACTACCCGCAACTCGAACACCTGCTGCATGTCTGGGGCGGCAATGCCTCGGGCAGCGGTATCGCCAATATCGACAACACCGGCGAAGTACACCCGGACACGTACTGGTGGCAACACTCGGTGGGCAATGTGCGCCGCACCTCGTTTCGCGAAATCTGGCTAGAGCGCCCCGATCCACTGCTACTGCGCCTGCGCCAACACCCACGCGAGATCGGTGGCCGTTGCACCGAGTGCCACTGGCTGGGCATCTGCAACGGCAACACGCGCACCCGCGCCTGGGCCGGCGGCGACCTCTGGGGCCCGGACCCCGGTTGTTACCTCAGCGACGCAGAAATCGCCCATTCGCCGCCCACTTTGATTCCTTGCTCGGCACGCTGAACCACCGGCCGGTCACCTGGTGAAACAACCGGGGGCCGCCAACCTGATGATGAACCAAGGAAGTCTCATGCACTCATCCCACGCGTTACCCTCGGTGCTGCACAGCCCTTTCCACCCCGGCGAAGTCGCCTTGGTTGGCGCCGGCCCCGGTGACCCACGACTATTGACCCTGCGCGCCTGGAGCCTGCTGATGCAGGCCGATGCCGTGGTGTTCGACCGCCTGATCAGCGCTGAATTGCTGACCCTGATCCCACTGACCTGTGCCCGGCATTACGTGGGCAAGGCCAGCGGTTATCACAGCCTGCCTCAGGATCAGATCAACGAGTTGCTGGCTGCACTGGCCCAACAGGGGCAGCGGGTGGTGCGGCTCAAAGGCGGCGATCCATTCGTCTTTGGCCGCGGTGCCGAAGAGCTGGAATACCTGCTGGCGCAAGGTGTGTCGTGCCAGGTGGTACCGGGCATCACGGCGGCCTCCGGCTGCAGTGCCTATGCGGGTATCCCGCTGACCCACCGTGACCTGGTCAACTCGTGTCGCTTCGTCACCGGGCATTTGCAGCGCGACGGCGAATTGAAGTTGCCGTGGGACAGCCTCGCCGACAGCAGCCAGACCCTGGTGTTCTACATGGGCCTGTCGAACCTGGCGATGATCGCCGAACGCCTGATCGATGCCGGCCTACCCGCAGACACCCCGGCGGCGTTGATCTGCAATGGCGCCCGCACCGACCAGCAGGTGCATCGCGGCACCCTGCGCCTGCTGCCCGCCCTGGCCTTGATGTGCGAGCCCGGTGTGCCGACCTTGACGGTGATCGGGCATGTGGTCGATCTGTTTGCCGATGCGGCCCTGCACTACCCCGCCAGCCTCGCCCCCGGTCACTTGTCAGTGTCCAGGGTGGCGGTATGAAACGCCTGTGGCTGCTGCCGCTGTTGTGGGCCAGCGCGGCCCACGGCGCACCGGATGCCGCCGCCGATTACCAGCAGCATTGCCAAAGCTGTCACGGCATCAACCGGGTCGGCAGCAGCGGCCCGGCGTTGTTGCCCGAGAGCCTGGGGCGGATCAAGCCGGCCGAGATTCGCCAGGTGATCGAACAAGGCCGCCCGGCCAGCCAGATGGCCGCATTCGCTCCGCTGCTGACAGCGCAACAGATCGACGGCCTGGTGAGTTTCCTGCAACAGCCGCCCGCCACGCCCGCGACCTGGAACGAGCAGGATATGCGCAGCAGCCACCGCCAGTTAGCCGACCTCAGTCAACTGCCCAGCACCCCACAACATCGTGCCGACCCGCTGAACCTGTTTGTGGTGGTGGAGTCCGGCGACCATCACATCGACATTCTCGACGGTGATCGCTTTGAAGTGCTCGATCGCTTTGCCTCGCACTTTGCCGTACACGGCGGGCCGAAGTTTTCCCCGGACGGGCGCTTTGTGTACTTTGCTTCGCGCGACGGCTGGATCAGCCTGTACGACCTGCACAACCTCATGCTGATCGCCGAGATCCGCGCCGGCCTCAATACCCGCAACCTGGCGGTGAGCAAGGACGGGCGCTGGGTGCTGGTGGGCAATTACCTGCCGGGCAACCTGGTGGTGCTGGATGCGCGCGACCTGTCGCTGGTCAAGACCCTGCCTACGGGCTCGCGGGTCAGCGCGGTGTATACGGCGCCGCCGCGCCAGAGTTTTATCGTCGCCCTCAAGGATGTGAATGAGGTCTGGGAGTTGTCCTACGCGCCAGCCCTCCCGAACTTCGAGCCCCGGCGCATCCAGGCCCAGGATGTGCTGGATGACTTTTCCTTTTCCCCCGACTACCGCCAACTGCTCGCCACCTCGCGCAAGGCCGGCGGCGGGCAAGTGATCGACCTCGATTCCGGGCAGGTGGTCACCAACATCGCGCTGGCGGGCATGCCCCACCTGGGTTCGGGGACTTACTGGCAACGCAACGGGCAGTGGGTGTTTGCCACGCCGAATATCAGCAAGGGGCAAATTTCGGTACTAGACCTCAAGACCTGGAAGCTGATCAAACAGATCCCTACCCTCGGGCCGGGGTTCTTTATGCGCAGCCACAGCAACTCGCGCTATGTGTGGAGTGATGTGTTTTTTGGCCCGGACAATGACGCGATCCACTTGATCGACAAGCAGACCCTGGAGATCGCCCATACGCTGCGGCCCATGCCGGGCAAAACGGCGGCGCACGTGGAGTTCACCCGGGATGGGCGCTATCTGCTGTTGAGCATTTGGGATCGCGAAGGTGCGTTGATCGTCTATGACAGCCAGACGTTGCAGGAGGTCAAGCGCATTCCCATGAACAAGCCTTCGGGTAAATACAACGTGGGGAATAAGATCGAGTTTGCGGAGGGGACTTCGCATTGATGCAAGCCCGCTCCCACAGGGGATCTCATCAATGCAGGGATCGATCAGAAGGCGTAGGTCGCACCCAGACTGATCACTTCTCCCTTGATCTCGGTTTTACCCTCCAGCGATGCTGCGCCAAGACGATCAATGTTCTTGGTCTTGAGCTTGACGGTTTCCACAAACTGTCGCGAATAGGCGCCGTCGATACTCAAGCCTGGAATCGCCCGGATGTTGTAGCCAAAGCCCAGGGACGCAAATACCCGATCACCATCCGGGATCCGCGGGTCACGGGTGGAGTTGGGGGTTGGCGTCTGGTCAAAGGCCACCCCCGTGCGCACGGTCAAGTCATCCGTGAGTTTGTAGTCACCGCCGAGGGAGTACATCCAGGTGTTCTTGTAGTTATAGGGAATCGATACCAGGGTGCTGCCATCCGACTTCAAGGTCAGCGCCTTGAACGATGACCATTGGGTCCACGTAGCACTCAGGCCCAGGGTCAAGCGGTCAGAGAACTGGTGTACCCAGTCCAGGGACGCATTGGCCGGGATATCCATCTGCGCCGAGGCATTTGCACCGCCGGGATACAGGTGCAGGTCGGGGTAGGCCAGTTCGACCAGGGTCTTGCCATCGAACACCGGGGTGGTCATCAGGTCTCTGGAAAGTGTATCGGCGTGGATATTGTATTTACCCTCCAGCTTGTTGTTGATTTTGGCGTGGTAGTTCAGGCCGAAGGTGTCTTGCAACGTCGGTTTCCAGGCCATGCCGGCAAACCAGCCCAGGGAGGTGTTGTCGACCTTGACCCGCATCAAGGCCAAACCCTGGCCTGTGGGAAATGGAATGTAGCCCAGGTCCGGCGACTGTGCGGCGGCGGCATACAGGTCAACGTTCTGGCTCACGAAGCCTTTGGTGTGCT
This sequence comes from Pseudomonas sp. FH4, assembly GCF_000510915.2. NCBI lineage: Bacteria > Pseudomonadati > Pseudomonadota > Gammaproteobacteria > Pseudomonadales > Pseudomonadaceae > Pseudomonas > Pseudomonas sp. FH4. The sequence continues at coordinate 168,000 of NZ_AOHN01000021.1, forward strand.
GCACAATGGCACCACCACCAATGGAAAACTGATCATTGACTTTGAACGACAGCGAGCCGGTCAGGCCCACGGTTTCAACTTTAGTGTCTACCGCAAAGTCACGGCCTTTCCAGTCCTCATCCCATGTCGTGCGGGCGCCCATGGGCACCACCTGGCTCAGGCCGAAGGCCAAGCGATCGTTGATCGGCGTAACCATGAAGCCCGTTGGTGCCCATGCCTCAAACCCGCCCTGACCACCGCCACCCGTGCGGGGTGTCGAGGTAGGGAGGCCGGTGTCTGGATCGAGGACCGTACTGGACGCGGGATTGCCTGCGTAGTCATACGCAGCACCTTTGTACTTGATGTCGATATTGGCGTAGTTGAGGGTGAACTGCGAAACGCTCTTGTCGATAAAGGCCATGGCCGCCGGGTTGTTGAAGGCCGCCGACGGATCGTTCTTGAACATCGAACCACCACCGAACGCCCGGCCCCAGCCTGCGGTATTGGCGGTCGGCGTCATGAACCCGCCGGCCTGGACTGGGCAGGCCACGACCGTCAGCCCACCCAACACCGCCAGGGCAAGGAATGCCAGGGCCTGCTGCTTGTTGTGTCGCATGCTCCACTCCGTCTCATTGTTACCCAACCCAACAGGTACCTCTAGTGAGGCACCTGTCTTTCATGGGTGATCAGCCCTTTGCACTAGGGAGCGGGACAGCTCAAGGCACCACGCTCAGGTTCGGTACTTTGACGGTCAGGGATTGGACGGCACAGTTGCCGGACAGCGGCTGGTTTTTACCGGTCAGGGTGCGAGTCGCCTGGTTCCACTCGCCACTGACGGTACCCGCGCCGCAGTTGGAGGGTGGGAAAGCCACCGTCCAGCCCACATTTGACACGGTACCGTTGCCGATTCCGGTGCTCGCGTTAAAGCTGGTCGCAGTCAGCACCCACCCCGGAGCCGGAACGTTTTTCAGCTTCGGCAAATTACACAGGCCACCGCCGGTAAGTGTTGCCGAAGTGATGGTGGCTACGCCTGCGGAGACATTGCCGCCGAAAGTGATGCCACAGGTAATGGGAACCCCAGCCGAAGATGGCGACGTTACAACAATGGTGCCTGCCTCAGTGGTAAACGGACCTTCCGGGGTAATCGACACGGCGCTGGCCATGGAAGCCGCACCGAACAACAGAGCAAATGAACTTACACAAACGAGGGCTTTCAAACTTTTCATTATTTTTCCTCACATGTATGGCGAACTATTTCGCCAGGGCAATGGCCTTCAACAGAAGTTCACAACAAAGTTGCGACACCTCCCTCTCAAGCCAAATATCAACTCAATTAACCGCATTAACCCGCCTATTTACCCGATAGACTTATTGAACTTACAAAAGTCCGAACAGACAAATCTCAGGCAATAAAGGTCTGCGAGCCACATAGACTCCGAACTCCCTACAACATTTAGATCAAGCCAGGTGATACTGATAACGCAGCCCGCCTAATATTTCCGGGCTTCCTACTGGGTTGGCATTGACTGAAGATTCTTCAAGCAATAGTGCCAAACTTGATTATCTATACGCTGACGCTATTCATAATTAAGCATGGACATAGAACAGCATCCATATTGAGTAAACTTCCAAGCACGCACTAAGAAACTCACTGCGTAATGGCGCTTTGATCAACGCAGGCAAAACAACCATACGCATACCCCCGCAACCAAAGTCTTTTTTTTCACAATCTGTATTAAACAATCTACCTGAAAACACCAATTGCGCCAGAGGACATTATTTATTTGCGAGAAATCCTACGTAACAGCTTTATACCCGCAGAAAATATAAACAATTAGAAATACTGAGCCACTCCAGCAGCAGCGCCAGCACATGGGAAGTAGAGGCTCAATATATAGCGGAATTATTTGAAGGACTTATCTGTAGGAACAATACGATGTCATTATAGAAGTGGCTAAGCACCCGCCTCATCATTCACTTTGACCGCTCGCTCACGAACAAACCCTTGCACCGCGTCACCGGGCAGCGCTTTACTGAAATACCAACCCTGAATGATCAGTTCTGCCCCCGAGTGTCCCCGGCCCGACTGAAGAAACGCCAATTGCTCAGCCGTTTCCACGCCCTCCACCACTACCCCCAGGTTCAGCGCTTCACAAAAGCGCAGCATGCCGGTCAATACCTGCGCCCCCTTGGGGTCTTGCTGGGCAACCACAAAACTGCGGTCGATCTTGATGAAGTCCACCGGGAACTGGTGCAAGTAACTCAGCGCAGAAAACCCGGTGCCGAAGTCGTCGATGTACACCTTGGCACCAATGGCCTGCAGCTTTTCGATCATCTGCCGCGTCACCTGGATATCACCCACCAGCGCATCCTCGGTGATCTCCACCGACACATGACCGTTGGCCTGGGACAGGATCTGCACCAGTTGCCTGCCGTACGCCGGGGTCGTCAGGGTGGCGCTGGAGACATTGATGGTGATTGGCAGTGCAAAGCCGGTTTTCTGCCATTTCTGGTATTGGTGCACGGCCTGGGAGGCAACCCACAAGTCTACGTCCGGCATCAACCGGGCTTGAGCCAGCCACTGGAGGAACTCCCATGGCGAGTGCACTTTGCCTTCGCCATCCCGTGCCCGCATCAGCGCCTCGCAACCCGTGCACAAGCCAGTCAAGGAGGACACCTGGGGCTGAAATTCCAGGTAGAACTCGTAGTCGCTGATCTGCTGGATCCTGCTCAACTCAAGAGCCTGTCGTGCCAGCGCCTTGTGCGACGTCAGCACCGGATCCATTTCCAGCAGACGGCCTTTTTCCTCAAGCCCGCGAAAGGTCGTGTCGAAAGACTTGAGGTAAACCGTACCGCCCTCCACGGCCTGCCGGTGGATTGCACGGACATAGGGTGCATAGATCAGCGTCCCCAACCCCAGCAGCACCAGTTGCAACGCCACCGCCGCCAAATCCCCCTGGGTACTCAGGTAGGCATTGAGCAGCACCGGCGCGGTAAAGGGCACACTGGCGACCGCCGGCGAGACCCAGCCAGCCTGCACCACGATCAACGCCAGCAGAGTGTTGATCACCGGGACGGCTAAAAAGGGAATAAACAGGCGCGGATTGAGGATGATCGGCAAGCCGAACAACAACACCTCGCTGACGTTGAACAACGACAGCGGCAGGCTGGCCACCGCCAGCAAACGCATGGACTGGCTCTTGGAAAACAGCAGAATCGCCAGCAACAGACACAGGGAACCGCCAGACCCACCAATAAAGGCAAAGCACCCCAGCAGGCCGGCATTCAACACGTATTGAATGGGCTCTCCCGCCGCCAGCGCCGCACCGTTGAGTACCACCGCCTGGTCCAATGCGTCAAACAGCGGCTGGATCGCATACACGCCATGAATGCCAAAAAACCACAGCAGCGAATTGATCGCCGTGACAAACACCCCGCTGCCATAAGGCGACTGAAGCGCATCGAGCATATCAGGCCCCTGGAACTGCACCACATGAGGAACCTGCAACAGCAGCGACAACGTCACCACCAGCAGCAGTGCGGTGATTGCCCCCGGCACGACCATGTTGATGGTGCCCTTGAGGTTGTGCCCCACCAGGTCTTCGTTGACCAGGCGGGTCCAGCGATACCGATGCAACCTGGCAATCGCCGGGACATTGATCAGCGGCGAAGCGATGGCAATAAACAACACAAAGGTCGCCGACGCACGTGGATAGTCCCGCAGGACAAAAGTGGCAATGACCACGTGCGCCAGGCACAGGAAGGCCACTGGCAGCTGTGGCAATCGGTGCTGGATCGCCAGCATATAGCCGATGGAGGCTGCTACCAGCAACGGGATGACAGAACTGATCTTGGCATGCAGACCCGCCAGGAATGCCACAAGCGGCGACGGAAAATTCAGGACCCGAGCGCATTCGGACAACAGCAGAAAACCTGCCGAGACCAGCAGGCACGGCAAGATCCATAACAGGCCTTCACGGATGGCCCGCAACGACTCTGTGCTTGCCAGGGCAGCCAGGCGCTGGGTGAAGAAGAGCTTGAACAGCGTTTGCGCCATGATTGTCTCCCTGCCCCGCGTTTCCTGGCCCTTGGCCGTCGCACCGGAGGGGCGGCCTTCAACAGGGGTTAACGCTACACGCCCAGGCTCAGAGAGTGAAAGGTTTTTGCCCCGCCGGACCGCGATAAATCGCCTTAAAGTACCCGCAGATACGTTGGCGAGGGTGTAGTATCCTGCACTTTTTGAAACAATAGCGCGCGTCAGGGTTGTACTGCCCAGGGGCGAACCGCTGGTTTTCGGAACCAACAGCGACCCACAAAGGTCATGAGCTGGACAGGTCTACCAACCCACAGGCTGGTAGATCCGCAGACCACCGTTACCCCACAGGTCTCGGCACACCAACTGACCCAGCGTTCTCAGGGAGATGTATTCGACATGCAAGGCAGGCTTTCAAATCGCGCACGACCTTTGGCTTTCACGACAGTGCTCTGGCTGTGTGGGGTCGCCGTACTGTTCTCTATCAAAGCCGCCGTCGAAGCGGTGGAAGGACCTATCAGCAAGACTTGGGTCGACTTGACCCTGGTACTCGCCGCCTACCTGTTTTTTTTCTTGCTGGATCCCCTGCAACAGTGGACTGCCAATCGGCTGCGTAAACGCGCCCGACGTAAAAGCCGTTACGAACAAACCTCATCCTGAGGTCGCGCAACCTATGCTCCGGGAGTAACCCCTTGTCTGAACCTGGCGAAAATCATCGGCTGGCCCTGGACATCTTCTTGAGCCAGCATCCCGAGTTGCGCGCCGAACTGGATACGCTGAACCCTCTGGCCGCCCAGGCCAAGCGCGAAACCATGGCGCAATACCGTGCCGAACGCCTGCACGAAGCCTTCGAGGCGCAGGCAGAGTCCCAGAACCTGTTTGCCTGGGAGTTGACGCTGCAACTGATCAGCCAGTCGCCACAGGAGTTCGAGGCCAACCGCCTGGAAGTGCATAAGGAAGTGGCCCAAATGGCAGGCCTGGCGTGGGATGAATACTGTCAGCTCCATGGCCTGGCTGACGGTTCTCCTTAACCGCCGCGGTCAGTGAACCGGTGTCCCACCACAGAGTGTTCACACTGAATTGCCGCTTGCAACGGGTCAGTAGTGATGGTCCAGGGTTTGACACTGGGCCTCACCCCACACTGCGAAACGCACTGGGACTGAGCCCTGTCCACCGCTTGAACGCCCGGCGAAAGCTGCGTACGTCACTGTAGCCCACCTCTTGGGTAATACGCTCGATGGACAGGCCAGGGTTACTCAACAACCCCATGGTCCGGGCGCGACGAGCCTGTTCCAGCAACGCCTCGAATGTCAGCCCGTGGTCGGTCAGGCGCCGGCGCAGTGTGCGCCCGCTCATGTTCAGGTCACTGGCGACCTTTTCCAATTGACTGCCCTGCAAGTCGCGGGAAATAGCACGCTCTACCGCCTGGATCAGGTCCATTTTCCGGTGTAGCTGGGCACTTTCCAACTCCAGCAGGCCAAGGGCCTGACGCAATGCCAGGGCATGGTGATTCGGCAGGGACACGTCCAGCCAGCGTGCCTCCAGGACCATACGGTTGTGCAGGCAGCCAAAGCGCACATCGTCACCGAACAAACGTTGATACTCGGCGGCATACAACGGCGGCGCGTGCATGAACTCCATGCGCAATGGCTTGAATTCGCTGCCCACCAGTGTGCGGCCGTAGACCATGAGGCTGGCAAAGAACTCCTCGGCGGCAAACACCTGAACCTCGGCATAAGGCAACAGACATTCAACCTCGACCATGACCTCCTGGGTGCTTTCATGGGTCCGTGAGGTGGCGATACCGCCGGAGGTGTGTTGGTGCCGCTCGCCCACGGCAAACGCATCGCGCAGGGTCTTGCACAACGAGATGACATGCCCCAGCAGGCCCAGGGTGCCCAGCACATTCTGATTGCCGACACACAGGCCCAACCCCTGGTCAGGCAGGACCTTGAGTGCGCGCTGGATCATCGCCACGGCCTGGCGATAGGAAATTCGCAGTGCCGGATCGTCCAGGTCCGCCAGGGTAAACCCCAGGCCACGGCACAGATGCTCGGCACTGGCGCCCTTTTGTGCGACGACTTGCCCCAGGGTTTGCAGGAGAAACGGTGACACCAGCGCCAATTCGTAGTGTGGATCAACGGTTTTGCTGTGCATGGATCTGCGATTCCCGACTCTATGCCCGGTTATTGTTTTAGAAACATCCTGATAATCATAGGTGCTTGCAAGCTTCGCCGCACTCTGAATGAACAGTGTCCGGCAAAGCCCCCCTATGTGGCCGCCAATACCCTGCCCTCTGGGGCGCCAAGGGCTTATTTCTATGGGCACGGCTCCAATGAGGGCCGGCCCTCTAACAATAATAATGAGCCCAGACATGAACCCGACCCGCGCGCTTGCCCCCTTCCCCCTTGCCCTGGCCCTTATCAGCCTGTCGACCCTGGCCACAGAAGGCGGCGTGGACAATATCGGTACAGGTACCGACGGCTTCTACATCCTGCCACTGGATGTCGATCACCTGCCGGACCACATGTTCGCCTTCAACCTCTACTACAACCACTATGAAGCCACGAAGCTGGATATCAGCTCGCTCGGGGGCAAGGTGCCACAGGTGAAGATCCGCTCGGACGCGATCATTCCGCGCCTGGACTACCTGAGCCCGTTGCGGGTGTTGGGCGGGCGGCTGGGCGGCTACATCGCCCAGCCGTACCTCAAGCAACAAGTGGCGCTGTTTGGCATGTCTGACCAACGTGAAAGCATGGGTGACACAACTATCGCGCCGATTATCCTGTGGGACATGGGCAAAAACCTGACCTTGGCCGCCGCCGTGGAGATCACGGTGCCTACTGGGGAATACGATGCTTCACGCCTGGCCAACACCAGCAACAACTTCTACACCTACAAGCCGCTGGTTTCGGCAACGTGGCTGCCAAACGAGCGCACGGAACTGTCGATCAAGACCACCTACAGTTTCAACAAGGAAAACCACGCTACGGACTACCGCTCCGGGCAGATTTTCCACTTTGATTATTCGGCCAGCTACAAAGTGACCGACAACGTGAGCCTGGGCATCAATGGCTACTACCTCAAGCAGACGACAGACGATAAGCAGTACGGACGCACCGTCACCACTATCTACGGCGAAGCGGTCGACGACGGGGTACGCGGCCAGGTATTTGCGATTGGACCTGCGGTGTACTTCACCTTTCTCAAGTACGCCAGCGGGGAGATCCGTTGGGCCAAGGAGTTTGATGTCGAGAACCGCCCGGAAGGCGACATGTTGTGGGCCAAGCTGACGATTCCGTTTGCATTGTAGGAGCGGGCTTGCCCGCGATGGCCGTTAACGATGACGTTGGGTACCTGACACCCTGCGGTGTTCTAACGGCTGTCATCGCCAGCAAGCCGGCTCCTGCCTGGGATGCGTGACGTTATCCGGTGTATACCGGCCAGCTTTCGACAATTTTGCCGTCACGCACCGCCAGCAGGTCGCCAAACTGCAGGAGCACCGACTCAGTCTGGGTCGGGCGCAAAAACACCTGGTCGTCGACGTTCAAGCCCACCTGCGGCGAGCCATTGACCATCTCCTGGTTGGAGCTGCGGCCGTACAACCCATTGCTTTGCAGCCCCGAGGGTGACTCGAACTCGGCCATCCAGTTACCGCCATAGATAAAGAACGTGGCGCGCTGGTTGCGATCCCACCAGGACAACAGCCGGGACTTGTCGTCCAGTGCAGGAATATTGACCGCCCCCGTGCTTTTGAGGACCGGCGTAGCGATATAGGCCGCTGGCACATGCTCGCCCAGGGATGGCAAATCGTAATGCGTGGGCTTGAGCATGGCTGTGCCCACCGAGACTTCGCTGCTTAATTGCTCCTGCTCATGCATCCGATAGCTGGGGCTGCCTGCCGTATTGAGTGTCAGGCCGTCATGCCACAGGCCTGCAAACTGCTGGCGGGTGAAGTCGACAAAGGCGTTGTAACGCAGCATGACCTTATCGAACAACGCCTGGGGCGAGCCAAGGATGCCCGGCACGCCCATGCCGACAAACGGGTCATAGCCCATGAAGCCGGCAAACTCCAGGTGCTGCGGGTGCGCCTGGATCAGCCCGAGCATCTGCCCCAGCACCGCGTTATCGCTGATACCGCCGCGATGCAGGCCCACATCCAGCTCGATATTGATCCGCAGCCGTGTCCCCAGCCCCTGGGCCAGCGCCAGGTATTGTTGCAGGCGCTGCGGCGTGTCCAGCAGCCACTGCAATTGCCGGGCAGGATCGAATGGCCCCTGGTGGCGTTGATAGAACAGCTCGGCAGAACGCACCGGCAACGGCTTGCCCAGCAGAATATCGGCGCCTTGAAACACCTGCGCGTCGTGGTTGAGAAAGGGTTGGTGAAAAGACATCAGACGTTGGGTACCCGCACGCTTGGCGATATAGGCCAGCAAGCCCGGTGCGGGCAGGGATTTTTCAACCAGGCGCAGGTGCTTGCCGCCCCGCCGGACCGATTGCATCACGATGTCGATGTTGTGGTCCAGGCGATCCAGGTCGACCAACAGCACCGGGCGCATCGGCCCATGGGCTTTGAGCTGCTGGTTCAACTGGCGAAAATACTCACTGTAGGGCGACCCCCGGTCAGTCGGGCGCAGCAACGCCGCGCCCGCCACCAGCAAGGCACCGGCGCCCAGGGTGCCGGCCATGAAGTTTCTGCGATTCATCAGGCAACTCCCAGGATAGATGACAGGTGTGCATTGAGGAATTTGCCATCGGGATCCAGGGCCTGGCGCACCCGAGTGAACTCATTCCAGCGCGGATACAGGGTCTGCAACGTGCGGGCGTTGAGGGTATGCAATTTGCCCCAGTGTGGCCGCCCGGCGTATTTCCAGAAGATCGGCTCGACGGCGGCAAAAAAATTGTGATGATCCATGGTGTAGTGCTGGTGCACCGAGATAGAGCAACTGTCGCGACCTTCAAACATGCTCAGGGGAATATCGTCAGCCTTGACGTAGCGGTACTCGATGGGAAACCAGGTCCGCAGGTCCTTGTCGCGGATCAGCTTGAGGATTTCCCGCAGGCAGGCCGGGCCGTGCTCAGCAGGCACCGAATACTCCATCTCGTTGAAACGCACATTGCGCACGTTGGCGTAGATTTCGAACGACTCCGCCACACGCTCCTGGAAACTGGCGAAATAACGCAGGCTGTTGAGCAACGTACGGCGCGTTTCGGGAAAGTCGCTGACATATTTGTCGAGGTTTTCAATAATCGATACAAACTCATTGCCACCCTCCTCTGCCGAGTCGATCGGCGGGGTTGGAGCGTCGCTGGTCTCGTTGAGGGCGATGGACAAGGCGTAGTCGGAATGCGTCACCACCAGCATTTCCCAGTGCTGGTTCTCCCGCGTGTTTTTCGCCACATCCTCCAGCAGCTCTTCAGTCTTGGCGATCCATTGGCGCTCCCGCAGGCGGTAAGGCTCGCGGTTTTGCAAACGCACCCGGGTGGTCACCCCGAGCGCGCCCAGTGACACCCGAGCCGCATTGAACAGCTCGCGCTCACGCTCGGCGTCGCAGTCCAGCACCTCGCCCTGGGCCGTGACCAGTTGCAGGCCAGTGACACCGGCGGAATACGAGGTAAACCCAACCCCGGTGCCATGGGTCGAGGTGGCGATGGCACCCGCCAGGGTCTGGTAGTCAATGTCCGCCATGTTTGGCAGCGCCTGGCCGATTGCCTTGAGTGCCGGGCCCATGCGCGACATGGGCGTGCCAGCGGCGAAGGTGGCTTGCAGGGTGCTGGCATCATGGTCGAGCAATCCATTGAAAAAACTCAGCGACAGTAACGTGCCATCTGTCGGCACCAAGGCACTGAACGAATGCCCCGAGCCCACCGGGCGAATCTTGCCCGGAGCCTGGCGAATGACCTGCACCAACTCTCCCAGGTCCTTGGGTGCCAGCCGCTCAAGGGGCAGGCAACTCTGTGCCCCCGACCAGTTGCGCCAGGGTATCAACCGCGGCGCCCGGGCCAACTGGGCCAGTGCTGGGTTACTGCTCATTGCCATGAACGCACCGGCCACGGCCGAGCGCTGTAACAGTTGCCTGCGTGAAAGCACCATCACCTACCCCATTATTCTTATTGGATGTGAACACCAGCCATGAAACTGATCAGCCCCAGGAACTGCTCCTGCGAGCACTGCATGCACAGGCCCATCGGCGGCATACCGTTGTAGCCGTTGAGGGTATGGTCCAGCAGCGTGTCCGCGCCCTGTGCGACACGCGGGCTCCAGGCATGGCTATCACCCGTCAGCGGCGCACCGGAGGCCGGGTTGGCATGACAGAGCTTGCAACTGCTGTCGTAGAGCTGGGCCAGGGCCGGATCGGAAGGCATCGCGTTGCTCACTACCGCACGCTGTGGGGGATGTTGCGATTTGTCGTCACAGGCTGCTAGCAGGCCGAGCAAGGCCAGCAACAGACCAATGCGGCGGGGGGTCGTAGACCACATAGCCACCCTCTCTGTTTTGTGTGTGAAGAGCTGGGTTCACACTAAGTCAGCAGCGGCATGGCGTTGAGGGTATTGGGGGACACAAAGGGGGCTTGGGCGGACAGGATGGGCCCGCCCTTTCATCGACGGTTCTGGAGCCGCTCCATCAGGTATCGGCCAATAATTGCGCCAGTCGCGGGCGTAGTTGTGGGTGTTCGGGCACGCGCAAGCCAAACGATTCTTGCAGCAGTGCCAACAGTTCCTCGACATCCGTGATCGTGCGCTTGTCGCTGTCACGGCCCAAATGATGAACTGCGTAGTTGCCATTGTTTAACGTGCGCCGTAGGCCAGGCCCGATCAGCGCCACTTTCAACTGTTGGATGAACGGTGAGTCGGGATGAGTCGAGACATACCAATTGCCGATTTCATAGTCGAAATGCGACTGCGACTGCAGGTCGAACACGTACAGCCCGCGCCACTCTTGCGCAACCTGGGCCCACAGGGTGTAGCTACCCTCGCTCAAGGTCAGGCGGTAGGGTTCGTGGGTCGTGGCCTGGGGCGCCTGATTGTCCAGTTGCAAGGGGCTGGTCGGCACCATGCCACCAAATGCGACATCGGTGATGTAGCGCACACCTTCAAGGGTCACCAGGCTCAGGCGATGGGTGCGCGCGGTGTGTGCATCAGGCGGCCCGCCTATCACCACCCGGCCGGTGATTCCCCGCGCATCGAAGCCCAGCTCTTGCAACAACGCGAGGAACATCTGGTTCAGTTCATAGCAATAACCGCCCCGCCCCTCGAACAGGACTTTTTCCTCGATCCTGGCCAAATCAAGGGACACCGGCAGCCGCGACAGAACCGAGAGGTTTTCGAAAGCGAAGGTCGTGACATGGCGCAATTGCAACTGCGCCAAGGTCTCCAGCGTGGCCGCTGGCGGGGTGTCATACCCCAGGCGTTGCAGGTACAGGCGGCTGTGGGTCAGGCGAGGAGACTCCTGGGACATGGCGCGATCCTTGGACGCGAGGCGAAGGGGTTCACTAATACCCTTAACCGTGGTCGCTGCCAATACAGATCTGGAGCAACCGAGCGTAGGAATGCGGCACAAACTTTCTGAACCTTTGTGAGCCTGATTGCATCAACTCCATATCAAAACAGGGAGGCGATATGAGCACGGCAACGATCTACACCATCCAATACAGGCTGCATGGCGAACCCAAATCCTTTGTGGTGCGGGCGGAGGTGATGAATAACGCCGAAGCATGGCACTGGGCCAGCTGTGACGCCGGGGTGGCCCACGTCGGGCGTATTGGCCGGCCTGGCCATGAGCGCACCAAGAAAACCACCCGGCCATGGGCGGAAAAGTACGGCATCACCGAGGTTACCTGGATCGCACCCAAGCACCTGTAGGAACCGGCTTGCTGGCGATGACGATCTCGGCGGATACGCCGGGCTCAAGAGCCCCATCGCTGGCAAACCAGCGCCTACGCTGGATGCACGACCACTATCGTTCAACTTTCCCACGCCCAACCACAAACCATGAGAAGATGCCGCCCCGCGCAATACCCCTACTTGGCTCATGGAGACTGCCCCCCGCATGTTTGAGATCAAACCTGTCGATCCGCAAACCTATCGTCAGCAGACCCGCCGCAGCACATTGATCGTCGCAGTCATCTTCATTGCCCTGGCCATGCTGCTGTCGAGCCTGGCCGTGATGCTGTTTGGCGAGCCCGGCGGCGACAACTTTCGCTTTAATGTCGGTGGTGTGGTGGCTGGCGTCGTGCTGACCATTGCCCTGGTGCGTGGCCCGCTCTGGTCAAAGGCCTGGCTGGCGCCGGCGATCTATGGCTGGCAGCTCAAGCGCAACCTGATGCGGGTGACGAACATCATGCACAAGGTGACCGAGCGGGCACAGGCCAACGATCCGACAGCGATGAAGTTGCTGCGGTTCTATCACTTGGGACTGACGCAGATGCACGACCTGGATGCCAATTCCAGCGCACAGGTGCAACTGGTCAGCGAGATCGAACAACATAAGGCGCAGATGAAGGCGCTGGGGATCAAGGCAGAGCAAACGCGCTTGGACCCGGCGTGGCTGGAGGCCATGAAGGACAGTTGATCTTGTAGGAGCCCGCTTGCGGGCTCCTACAGGAGGGATCAGACGGCGGCGATCGCGCTCAGGTCCAGATGCCCATCCTTGAGCGGCGGGCACCAGTAGTAGCCACCGGTCAACGGCGTACTGATGCGGTACAGGCCATCGACAATCCCGTCTTCCAGGCCGCTCATGCGGCGCAATTGGGCCTCAAAGGCGTCGAAAGAGTGACCGAACGCGAGGAACATCAACCCCGCCTGGCCATTTTCCGCCCAAGGCATGGAGCGGCGCACCACAAAGGCTTCGGGGCTGAAGCTCTCCTGGGCGGTGCGCTTGACGTGGGCGGACTCGGGGGCGTCGTCCAGTTCTTCGTTATCGCCATGGCGACGACCGATGATGTGGTCGCGCTCCTGGGCCGGCAAGGCGGCGAAACCGTCCAGGTCGTGCTGCCATTGCTGGATCGCGGCAAAACTGGCGCCGCTGCCTGCGACTGCAGCTTCGACTGCCGCATCGTCGTGGGGGTTTTCGGTGCCATCTTCGTAGTCGGTCAGGTCGAAGCCGGTCTTGTAGCGGAAACCTTCCGTCATCTGCACCAGGCGAAATGCCGGCGCCAGGGCTTTTTCAAAGGCCCGGCTGCGCAGCAGCAACTCACCCCGGTCTTCGCCATGCAGCCAGCACCATAAGGCCTGTTGGGTCGACGGGTTGTTGGCGCCCGGCCCCGAGGTATGCGGGAAGCTGCGCAGCCCTTCGATGTGCACGCCGAGTGCCTTGACCAGCGGCTCACCCAAACCCACCACCACTGCCGAGTCGACCAACTGCACCAATGCGTCGAGCGCTGCCGGCACAGCGTCGATGGACTCGACGGTAAAAAACAGATGGCGTGCCTGCAACGGCACCGGTGCGGCAAGAATGCCCGGCTGGTACTGACTCATATGAACTCCTTCAAGAAAGCCGCGTAGTTTACCCGGCACAGCCCCACTGTGCGTAGGGAAATACGTGTAAGCCTTGCAACAGAGCCCTCGGATGGAGGAATCTCTGACCCAAGCTGTGCAACCACTCCAGGGGTAGCGACATGACCACCAATCACCTGCTTGCCAATCTGTTTCCCACCGCCGATGACATTCCCGAACAATTTCGCCTCGCCGCCCCCATCGAGCAACGCGACTACCTGGTCGACGGCCAATTGCATATCTGGGATGGCCCCTTGGCCCAGGTCCGCAGCCCAGTCCAACTGGCGGGCGCTGACGGCGACACGGCGGTCATTATCGGCAGCACGCCGCTGCTGGATGCCGAGACCGCCCTGCTCGCCCTCGACGCCGCAGTGCGCGCCTATGACCGTGGCCAGGGCCAATGGCCAACCCTGCGCGTGGTCGAGCGTATCCAGCACGTCGAGGCGTTTTTGCGGCGCATGCGCGAACAGCGCGATGCCGTGGTGAAACTGCTGATGTGGGAAATCGGCAAGAACCTCAAGGACTCCCAGAAAGAATTCGACCGCACCTGCGACTACATCACCGACACCATCAATGCCCTCAAGGAACTGGACCGTCGCTCCAGCCGCTTTGAACTGGAGCAGGACACCCTGGGGCAAATCCGCCGCGTGCCCATGGGCGTGGCGCTGTGCATGGGCCCCTACAACTACCCGCTCAATGAAACCTTCACCACGCTGATCCCGGCCCTGATCATGGGCAACACCGTGGTGTTCAAGCCCGCCAAGCTTGGTGTGCTGCTGATCCGTCCATTACTGGAGGCCTTCCGCGACAGCTTCCCAGCCGGTGTCATCAACGTCATCTATGGCAGCGGCCGTGAGACGGTCAGTGCGCTGATGGCCAGCGGCAAGGTGGATATCTTTGCGTTTATCGGCACCAACAAGGCCGCCAGTGATTTGAAAAAACTGCACCCGCGCCCACACCGCCTGCGTGCAGCACTGGGACTGGATGCGAAAAACCCCGGCATTGTACTGCCGGAGGTCGATCTGGATAACGCGGTCAACGAAGCCGTCACCGGCTCGCTGTCCTTCAACGGCCAGCGCTGCACCGCGCTGAAAATCCTGTTTGTGCATGAAGCCGTGGTCGAGCGTTTCATCGAGAAGTTCAACCACAAACTCGCCACCCTCAAACCGGGCATGCCCTGGGAGGACGGTGTATCGCTGACACCGTTGCCGGAGGTGGGCAAGGTCGACTACCTCAACGGCTTGGTGGCCGATGCCGCGCAACACGGGGCCAGGGTGGTGAACACCAATGGCGGTGCCAGCCGTGGCTCGTTCTTCTACCCGGCGGTGCTGTACCCGGTGAACCCACAGATGCGTGTGTATCACGAGGAGCAGTTCGGCCCGGTGGTGCCCATCGTGCCCTACCGCAACCTGGACACGGTGATCGACTACGTCCTGGAGTCGGATTTCGGCCAACAACTGAGTATCTTCGGCACCGACCCGGCACAGGTCGGGCGCCTGGTGGACACCTTCGCCAACCAGGTGGGACGGATCAATATCAACGCCCAATGCCAGCGCGGCCCCGATACGTTCCCGTTCAATGGCCGCAAGAACTCGGCCGAGGGCACACTGTCGGTGCATGACGCCTTGCGGGTGTTTTCAATCCGCACCCTGGTGGCAACCAAGTTCCAGGACAGCAATAAGGCGCTGATCAGCGATATCATTCGTGACCGGGCGTCGAGCTTCCTGACCACCGACTATATTTTCTAACCCCCTGTGGGAGCGGGCTTGCTCGCGATGCAGGCACATCAGTGCAGGTGATGTTATCGCAGGCAGCCAGCTCCCACATCCAGATGAGGCCCTCTTAATCCCGATGAATCTGCCGCCCTTCGCCCGCCGCCTGTTGCGGCCACTGCTCGATCCCTATCGTCGTTATCGTCACGCCAAGCTGATCCACGCCATACGGGTTTCCATCGGCCTGCTCGCAACCATTCTGCTGACCACCGGTATCAACCTGCCCCACGGTGAATGGGCGTCGGTGACCATGCTGGTAGTGATTGGCGGCTTGCAGCATCACGGCAATATCGGCAAGAAAGCCGTGGAGCGGGCCTATGGCACGCTGATCGGTGCCAGCGTTGGCCTGCTGCTGGTGGCGCAGCAGGCTTACCTCGGCCAACCATTGTTGACCTACCTGTTGATGTCAGTGGTATGCGGCTTCTTTTCCTATCACGCCATCGGCAAGGGTGGGTACACCGCGCTGCTGTCAGGGATCACCGTGTTTATCGTCGCCGGCCACGGGGACAACCCACTGTCCGACGGCCTGTGGCGCACCGTCGACATCTTGATCGGCATCGCCCTGGCCCTGGCGTTTTCCTTCGCCCTGCCGCTGTATGCGGTGTATTCCTGGCGCTATAACCTGGCCAGCGCCCTGCGTGATTGCGCCACGCTCTACAGCCGGATCATCAGCGGCCAGTCGGTTACCGATGATGAGCATCTCAAGCTGCTCAATCGCCTGAATGCGGCGATGCTGCAATTGCGTTCGCTGATGCCATCGGTGTCCAAGGAAGTGCGGATCTCCATGACCGAGCTGGACGCGATCCAACGGCATCTGCGCCTGTGCATCAGCACGCTGGAAATTCTTGGCAATACCCGCCCTGATCCACGGGATGAGCAGGCCATGGCGCGCGTGCAGTTGGCGCTCAAGACACAACATCGGCAGATTCGCGTGCAGCTGATCGGGATGGCGCGGGCCCTGCAATCAGGCGCCACACAGCGGTTGGAGCGCCCCGGCCAGGCGGTGCCGGTTACGCAAGCCGCCCTGGAAGCTCCCGTGCACAGCGCGTTGGATGGCTATCGGTTATTGACCGCGCAGTTGGCGGCCAATGTCGACGCGATGCACGCACGATTGGCGAAAAGCGCCAAGGCGTGGAAGATCTGAAGCCTTTTACACAAAAACGTATTCCTACATTTTCTCTTACATTTTTTTCACGATTTATTCACATCCGCAGACGTAGTGTGAAGCCTCATCCGTTACAAACGTTGCACATCAAGCCCGCCGCCCCAGCGGGCTTTTTTTTGCGCGCGATTTGATAAGCCGCACGGGAGCTGTCCTGCTCCCGTACTTGCTTGTGTTGAATGGATCAGCGCGCGGCTTTACTGCTGGCCGGCATGGTGGACTGTTCGCGAATTGCGCGCTGGGTATCGAGTACCCGCGCCAGCGCGGTTTCGGCTTCAGGGCTTTGCTGCGGCACACGAATGGCCGCCGAGACCAGTGTGATCAGCTTGGCCATGACTTCCGCGTCCGTGGCCGGGCGCCCCAGGCTCATGGAGTTCATCAGCAGGCGCAGTTCGGTGCCCGCCATCACCCCGGAAATCGCCTTCAGGGCAAATTGCAGACGCACCCCCAGCTCATTGCGCGGCAGGTCGGGCAACGCCAGGGCGAAGGCTTCGAAGAAGCGCTGGAACACCGGCTGGTAGTGGACCTTGAGGTATTCCTGGATGAACGGCGAAGTATCGCTGTAGACCCGGCCGAGGAAGCGGATGAAGGAGCGCCCTTCACCGCTGGCCGGATCACTGCGCTCCAGGCCCATGGCCGGGGCGAACAGAACACCGAGCAAAGTATCGCAATCGAGCGGGCCGTCAGACTCGGCCTCGCAGCGGGCAAGCAACTCCAGGCGCTGCTCGTTGAGCGGCTCCAGGCGTTGCATCAGTAATGTTTTCATCAGGGAGTCCTTGTCCCCGAAATGATAATTTACCGCGGCGAGGTTGACCTGAGCCTTCTCGGTGATTTGCCGCAACAACACGGCGTCGTAGCCGTACTTGATGAAAAGAGCCTCTGTCGCATCCAGCAGTCGAGTCTTGGTTACATTTGGAGCGCTGAGTTTCTTCGCGACCATATAAGTTCCACGGGGGAAATATGTTTTAAAACAAAATTTGATTTTTTATACCGGGGCGGGTGCGCGAAAGCAAGCAGTGACACTGCACCCTACTATCCAAACGCATTGCTGGTCGCCCTTTAAACGGTTTCCAAAGAGTAGGCCCAGGCGTTTTCCAGCGGTTGGCATCGGCTCTGCCACGGGAAAAACCGCTCTATGTCTGTAGCTGGCGAAGCCGCTGGATCACAGTTACTATTCAAACAATGTTTTTAAAAAAAGAATAAAAACCAGCTGTTGGCAGCCACACCGCAGGCCCTGAAGATGTTACAAATATTTTCAGGATGCGCCGGATTGCCAAAGCGCAAGGCGTAGTCATGATGACAGATACCCCAACGCTCCCAGGCTTTATTTCTCTGCAAGGCATCGGTAAAAGCTATCAATTGGCCGGACAGCACCTGGCCATTCTCAATGATGTCAACCTGTCCATCGCCCGCGGAGAAAGCTGCGGCATCCTCGGCGCCTCCGGTTCCGGCAAAAGTACCCTGCTCAATATCCTCGGCCTGCTGGACCTGCCCGACTGCGGTGCCTATCGCTTCGCCGGCCATGACATTTTCAACGCCACGCCGGATCAACTGGCCGCCATCCGCAACCAGCAGATCGGCTTTGTCTTCCAGAGTTTCAACCTGCTGCCACGCCTCAGCGCCCTGGACAATGTCGCCCTGCCCCTGAGTTATCGCGGCGTATCGCGCCAGGAGTCGGTGGCGCGCGCCCTGCATATGCTGGAGCAGGTAGGCCTGGCCGAACGGGCCCATCATCGCCCCGCCGACCTGTCCGGCGGCCAGCGCCAGCGGGTGGCGATTGCCCGGGCCCTGGTGGGCGCGCCGGCGGTGATCCTGGCTGACGAGCCCACCGGCAACCTCGACAGCCACACCGCCCAGGACATCATGGATCTGCTGCTGGCCCTGAACCACGAGCAAGGCGTCACGTTGATCATCGTCACCCACGACCCGCATATCGCCGAACGCCTGAATCGCCAGATCCTGGTACGCAATGGCGTGGTCCATGAGGCGCAGTGCGTATGAGCCTGAGGGTCGAACAGAGCCTGAGCCAGTTGCTGCACGAAGCGTTTGTCAGCCTGCGAACCCTGGGCAAGCGCTCCATCCTGGCCTTGCTGGGGATCGTCATCGGCAGTTCATCGGTGGTCGCGCTGATCAATATCGGGCATAACGCCGCCGAAGATGCAGCCATGATTTTCAAGGACATGGGCACCGATACCCTGGTGGCGCAGTTCCCGCCCAAGGGCAACAGCACCGTGCCGATGCCAACCAGCCTGGACCTGCAGGCCGTACGCCAGGCTGTGCCAGGCATCGCCCACATCGGTGCGATTTCCTCGTTTAGCGGGCCGGTCGTCTTTCATGGTCGCACCACCAACGCCGGCTTGATTGGCAGCACCCCCGGCCTCAAGGACGCCATGCGCCTGGCGCTGCGCGAAGGTCGCTTCCTGTCCGAGTTCGACAGCGGCGAAACCTACGCGGTGGTCGGCGATCAGATCGCCCAAGCGTTGAGCATGCCCGGTGACCCGTTACGCCTGGGCGATCGGGTACGGGTCAACGACTATCTGTTCCTCATCATCGGTATCCTGCAGAACCAACCGCGCTCGATGCTGATTCCAGTGCAAACCAACGAGTCACTGTTCATCCCCGCAGCGGGAATGCGCCGTATCTATTCCTCGCCGCAGGTCGGCAGTGTGGTCCTGCGCGCGACGCCAGGCCAGGACATGGAGCGCATCGCATCCGATGCCACCAAAGCCTTGAGCGCTCAACTCATGGACCACACCGTCGAGATCCAGATCCCCCAGCAAATGATCGACGGCATGACCCGGCAAAGCCGCACATTCGCCTATCTATTGCTGGCCCTGGGGGCCATCTCCCTGGTGGGCGGCGGGGTCGGCGTGATGAATGTGATGCTGATGAACGTCTCGGAACGCCGCCGGGAAATCGGTATCCGCATGGCCCTGGGTGCTCGCCAGCGGGATATCCGCAACCTGTTCCTGCTCGAAGCCGTCACCCTCACCGCCGTCGGCGCGCTGTGTGGCGCGGTAATGGGCATGGGGGCGGCCTATCTCTACGCCTGGCTATCGGGCTGGCAGTTTTCCCTGGCCGTCTCGGCCCTGCCCCTGGGCGTGGGCAGTACGTTGTTGGTGGGATTGTTTTTCGGTATCTACCCGGCCATTTCGGCGTCACGCTTGCAGCCAGTGGAGGCCCTGCGTGATGAATAAACCCCTGCTGCTGCTGATCGCCCTGGCAAGCCTGCCCTGTGTGGCCGCCGACATCGTGATCCGCCCTTCGGCGCCGACCACCACCCGCAGCGGCTATGAGCGCAGTGCCTCACTCAATGCCCAACTCACCACCCTGACACTGGGCGATGCGGTGTACCTGGGCCTGCGCAACAACCCGGCGATTCGCAGCGCGTACCTGCAACGGGTGGCACAGAAGTTCGACCTGCGGGTGGCCGAAGACGCCTTCAACCCCAAGCTGGTACTCAACAGTGCCTACCGCACCACCCAGGGCAGCGACGACCGCGCCCGGAATGCCAACCTGGCACCCACCACCAGCTTGCTTGGCGAATACGGCACCCGGCTGAGCATGGGCTGGACCCAACAATTGAACAATGCCAACCGCGCCGGGCGCTACCGCAGCGACGGCCTGGACCTGGCCGTCATCCAGCCGCTGATGCGCGGTGCCGGCTGGGACGCCACCACTGCACCGCTACGTTTGTCGCGTCTTTCCGAACAGGCCAACCGCTTGAACCTCAAGGCCAACGTCGCACAGACCATCAGCCAGATCATCGCCACCTACCGTGAATTGCTGCGGGCCCAGGAGCAACTGAGCATCGCCCAGGAAGCGCTCAAGCGTTCCAATACCCTGCTGGAGGTAAACAAGGCGTTGATCAATGCAGGGCGCATGGCCGAGTTCGAAATCGTCCAGACCGAAGCCGACATCGCCTCGCAGCAATTGAGTGTCGAGGAAGCCCAGAACCAGTTGGATATGAGTCGTCTGTCGTTGCTGCGCCTGCTGGCTCTGGACCTGGCGACACCGATCCGTGCCACCGAAGCCCTGGAAGCCTCGCGCATGGACATCGACAAACGCGAAGCCTTCAACCTGGCGCAGAACCAGCAACCTGAATACCTCGCGGCCCTGCTGGGCAGCCAGCAGGCTGATCTCAACCTGGTGATCGCCAAGGATTCCGGGCGCTGGCAGGTCGATCTGGTGGGTGGGGCCAATCAGATCCGCGCCAACACGGATAACGACGCGGGCAGCACCAGCAATCGGCGTTGGGACAGTTATGCCGGTGTCCAGGTGCGTATTCCCATCGGCGATATCAGTACCCGACAGGCTGAAGTCCGCGCACGGGTCGATGTGGAGAACCAGGCCATCCTGATCACCGACGCGCGCCAGGAACTGGAGCGCAGCGTCAATAACGTGGTGCGCGACCTTGGCACCCGCTGGCGCCAGTATGAAATTGCCCAGCGGGCCGTGGAACTGTCCCGGCGCAAGATCGAGATCGAGCGGGAAAAACTTGGCGCCGGGCGCTCCACCAACTTCCAGGTGCTGAGTTTCGAAGCTGACTTGCGCAGTGCCGAAAACTCCCGCCTCAATGCGCTGATTGCTTATTT
The DNA here is from genome assembly GCF_000510915.2 of Pseudomonas sp. FH4. NCBI lineage: Bacteria > Pseudomonadati > Pseudomonadota > Gammaproteobacteria > Pseudomonadales > Pseudomonadaceae > Pseudomonas > Pseudomonas sp. FH4. The sequence continues at coordinate 189,036 of NZ_AOHN01000021.1, forward strand.
GAATGCCCAGACCCAGCTCGACCTGACGCTGGGCATGACCTTGGAAAGTTGGGAAATCGCCCTCAATGACTACTAGAAAAGCCCTGCTGGGCGCTGGACTGCTGATACTGCTGGGCGCTGCCGGATTCGCGCTGCTCAGTCGACCAACGCCTGCCGCCGATCAGGCTGGCACAGCCGAGCAATGGCTGGAGGTGAAAAGTGACTCCCTGGTGCACCAGATCGGTCTGGTAGGCAAGATCGAACCGGATACCACCATGACCCTCACGGCCCCCTTCGATGGCAACGTGCAAGCCAACCTGGTGGAACAGGGCCAACGGGTCGAAGCTGGCCAGGTCCTGTTGCGCATGGACCCTGCCACCCTTGAAGTGCAACTGCGCGAAGCCCTCTCCACACAACTCAAAGCCCGGCGTACCGTGCAGGAAATGCAGGACTGGGACGCCGGCCCAACCGTCAGCCGCGCCCGGCGCAGCCTGCGCACCTCGCAAATGAGTGCTGACAACACCCAGCGCAAACTGCTTGAAAGCGAAAACCTGTTCAAGCGCGGCATCATCCCGCGCAATGAATTGGACGACCTCAAGCAACAGGCCCAGCAGCAACAACTGGACCTCAGCGCTGCCCGCAGCGAACTGCAGCAGGCCCTGGACCAGGGCAAGGGCGAGTACCGGCAGATTGCAGACATGGAATTGACCAATGCCACGGTCAAGTACGAGGCCCTGCGCAAACTGCTCGAAGGCCAGGAGGTCAAGGCACCGTTTTCCGGGATCGTCGTGCCCGCGCCAGGCAGCAACAGCCCCCAGGGCGGCGGTAACAGCAACCCACCGGTACAGGCCGGGAGCAAGGTCGGCCAGGGCCAGGTGCTGTTCGGGCTGGCCAATATCGAACGCCTGAAGATCGTCGCCAAAGTCTCGGAACTGGATATCAACCAATTGCATCAGGGCCAGCCGGTGGAGGTCATGGGCGACGGTTTTGATGGCGAGCACCTGAGTGGTTCAGTCAGTGTGGTCAGCGGCCTGGCGATCGCCAATGATAACCAGGGCAGCGCGCAATTCCAGGTGACCCTGTCCATTCCCAAATTGACCGAGAAACAGCTGCAAAGGGTCCGCCTGGGCATGAGCGCCCGCCTGACCATCGTGACCTATAACAATGAGCAGGCGATCATCGTGCCGGCCCAGGCGATCAGCCAGGATGCCGGGACCATGAGCGTGGAGTACCGGGCGGCGATGGACAAGCCGGTGGAACGGGTGACGGTCACCACCGGCCAGTCCACCGCGCAGGGCGTGGAAGTGTTCGGGCTCAAGCCCGGTTTCGTAAAAATGGATGCGCCCCCAAATTAAACGCAGATCCATTTTTGTAGGAGCGTTAACGTTGATGCCAACGCTTTAGCTTGAAGCGCCACATCCGTCACCGCCGTACTCTCCCACCACATGCCGCGCAGCGGTGGGCCCATGGCAAACAACCGCTCACTGACCACGCCCTGCTCGTCCAGCACCGCCCCCGATGCATCCGCCGCAATCCCCAAGGCCAATGGCCCAGGCTTGATCAAGCCGCGTGCCAGCAGTTGCCGGGGCAACGGCCGGGCCACGCGGCGCCAGTCATATTCGATCCCGCTGGAGTTGATCAACGCCGCGCCACTGACGTGGGTGGTGTGTTGTTCGCCACGACGGCGCAGGCGCAGGGTCACTTCGCCGTTTACCGTGGGTTCAAGGCCCTGGAACGATGCCGCCTGGATCCGCAGGCGCCCTTCCTCATGCAGCCGCGCTACCAACTCGGCGCTCAGGGGTGGCGAGCGATGGTGATGGCTCTCCCACCAGGGCCGTACATGGCGTACGAACTGGCGCTTCTGGCGTTCGCTGGCCTGGCTCCATAAACGGCCGATATGGGCACGTACGGTATCCAGTGGCGCTTGCCAGTCGATGCCCTGGGCCAGGGCGCTCTGGCATTGGCGGCGCACTTCGCGCAGTAATTGCAGCGGGCTGCGCAGGCTGTGATCTTCAGCGAGAAAGTCCACCCAGGCCGGTGGTTGCCGGCGCACATGGGGCAGCAGGCCATGGCGCGAAAAAATTTCGATCGGCCCGCGATGGCCAGCCTGCTCCAGTGACACCACGGCATCGACCATAGTCAGGCCGGAGCCGATGATCAGCACAGTCGACTGGGGGTCCAGTTGCGTCATGGCGTGCACATCCCACGGGTCCACTGCCGCCGCATTCAAGCCGCTGGATTGGGTTTGTGGCGTGCGCGCCGCCGGGAACATGCCGGTGGCCAGCACGGCTTGGGCACCGTGCAGTTGTTGGCCGTCATCCAGGGTCAGGCGCACACCGGCCGGCTCCACCTGCACGTCGACGACCTCGGCGCGAATATGCTCCACCGTTGACGCCGATCCCTCCCGGGCCTGGGCCAGACGCTGTTGCGCGTACAGGCCAAAGATCCCCCGGGGTGGGAACAGCTCGCTGACAGGCACATGTTGCCGGTCCGATTCCGGCCAGCCGCCAGCGGCGATGTACTCGGTCAACCAGTGGGTCAAGTCATCGGCATTGTCCGGGTCCACACTCATGCGCGCGGCATTGCCATTGAGGGTGTGCCCCAACTCTACCGCGCTATAGGCCTCGCCGCGCCCAAGTTCTGCGCGCGGCTCGATCAGCAGAATCTGCCGGGCGCCCGGCAAACGCAGCAACTGCACGGCCAGCATCGTGCCGCTCAGGCCACCACCGATGATCAGCACATCGGCCTTGCGAATGGCCCCAGTCGCCTGTCCGCGTTCGGTTTCACTCATGAAAATACGCCCTTACCGTTTACCCGGATAAATAGCATGCCAGTTGCCCCGCGCCCAGTATCTGACACCTGCGGTGGTTCCGCTGGCTGAAAAATTTGCATCGACACTGAGCGATTGGGGGCCGGTTTCTTTCGTTAAATAGCCAGGCCTGGTCCATTGCAGGAGTTACGCCAAGGTTGAAAAGCCCAATAACGCCTCAGCTTCAGATAGCCGCGTGAACACTCCACACATCCATAAACCAGCAAACTGTTGATTGAGTGTTGGCTGGCCAACAGTTGCAAATCAAGGCACAAACGCCCTGCATTTTATCGTTTTCAATGAAACTGTTAGCGGCATTAGTGGCTTTTTTCGCCTACCGGGAACGCACACCATGGATTGCATCACGCATTCATACCTGATGCCCGGAGCCTGCCATGCACCTCAAACACCCTTTCAGTTGGTCTGCCCTTGCCTTGACGATTGCCATCGGCAGCCAGGCCGCCCAGGCCGCCACCCCGACGAACTTGCCCAGCGAGCAGAACCTGGGCGTCATCGAGCAGGTGTTCGCCTTCCACGACGCCATGCCCACCGGCGTCAGCGTTGCCGAAAACGGGCGCATTTTTGTCAACTTTCCACGTTGGGGCGACGCAGTCCCGTTCACCGTCGGTGAACTGCGCGATGGCAAGGTCGTGCCCTACCCTGACCTGGCAATGAACCAGGCCGACCCAAAGGACCCGGCCAAGGGTTTTATCAGTGTGCAAAGTGTGGTGGCTGATGGGCGCGGGCGCATCTGGATCCTGGACACCGCCGCCCCCGGCTTCTCGACGCCGACACCTGGCGGCGCCAAGCTGGTCGCCGTCGACCTGGCCACCAATCAAGTGGTCAAGACCCTGGTCTTCCCGAAAAACGTCATGCTGCCCAGCACCTACGTCAACGACATGCGCTTTGATTTTCGGGTGGGCGACGAGGGGGTGATCTACATCACCGACTCGTCCCTCTCCGGCCCCGGGGCGATCATTGTCATGGATATCGCCAGCGGTACGGCCATACGCCGGCTCAGTGGTGCCGTCTCGACGTCGGTCGACCCACACTTCGTGCCCAAGGTCGAAGGCCAGGTCCTCAAGGTGAGCGGTGCCGACGGCAGCACCCGACCTTTCTCGGTGGCATCCGATGGCATCGCACTGTCGGCTGACGGCCAGACCTTATATTTCTGCCCACTGTCGAGCCGCCACCTGTATGCCGTGCCGACCGCGCTGCTGCGTGATCCCTCGGTCAGCGAAACGCGGCTCGACATGGCGGTCCAGGACCTTGGGGAAAAAGGCGCCTCCGATGGACTTGAGGCCGATGCGGCCGGTGCCCTCTATGCCGGCGACTACGAACACAACAGCGTGCGCAAACGCCTGGCGGATGGGCAGTGGCAGACCATCGTCCACGACCCGCGTGTGCTCTGGCCCGACACCTTGTCGATCGGACCCGACGGTTATCTGTATTTCATGGCCAACCAGTTGCATCGCCAGGGCATCTTTCACGCCGGCAAGGATTTGCGCCAGAAACCCTACAGCCTGTTGCGGGTGAAGATCGATGCCGCACCCGCGCCCACGCGCTAGACATCGTTTCAGTCACCCCCTGACGAGGCTGCACGATGAACATCGAAGCGCTGAAACTGTTCATGCGTTCAACGGAGCTGGGCAACATCACCGCCGCCGGCAGGGAGCTGGGGCTGGCACCCTCGGTGGCCAGCCATAAACTGGCCAAGCTTGAAGAAAACCTGGGCATGCGCCTGCTGCACCGCACCACCCGGCAGGTCAGCCTGACCGAAGACGGCGCGGTGTTCCTGCCCCATGCGATCCGGGTGCTGGCAGCCGTGGACGAAGCCTATTTCGTGGCGGTCAAGGGCGAGGATGTGCCCAAGCGGATACTGCGCGTCTCGGCCCCCGGCTCCTTCACACGCATGTGCCTGATGCCGGCGATTACTCGGTTCCTGCACGCCAATCCAAAACTGAAGATCGACCTGATCCTCTCCGATGAACTACAGGACCTGACCGAGATTGGCATTGATGTGGCGATCCGCATCGCGGCCCTCAAGGACTCATCCCAGGTGGCCCGCAGGATCGGCTGCGACCAGCGTGTGTTATGTGCAGCGCCGGCTTACCTCAAGGCCCATGGCGAGCCCGTGGTGCCCGCCGACCTGATCAATCACGCCTGCATCCTGCTGGGCGATGAGGATCACTGGCGCTTCATCGGCGCGCCGTCCACCGATGCCCCGGCGATCAGCGGCTCGCTGCGGGTCAATTGCGGCGAAAGCGCACGACTTGCCGCTGTCGATGGCCTGGGCATCGCCTCCATTTCCCTGTGGAACGCCAGGGCTGCGCTGGACAGCGGCGCACTGGTGCACATCATGCCGTCCCACACCCTGGAACAGACGCGCGATATCTGGGCGATTTACCCCAGCGCCCGCCTGATTTCCTCCAAGGCCCGCGCCTTTGTCGAGTTCATGAGCGCCGAATTCCAGGGCGACGCCTGACCCTCCCCGTTCAATCACTGTGAAGGAAAAAAACATGGGTAAAACCACACCAAGGCGTCCGGGCAAAAAAGTCTCTGTGACCCATCAAGACTTCACCCGGACCAACATCGCCAGCGGTTCGCGCGTTGTGCGGCTGGGCGTCACTGACCTGTCGTTCCACCGTGCAACCGCTGCGGTAGTCGCCCAGGTCATGCAACACATGGGCCTGACCGTGGAGCGCCAATATGCCCTGCACGAAGACAACTTCAAGCGCTTGCGCGAAGGCACGATCGACATGCTTGCTTCGGCCTGGATTCCGTTCAGCCACGGGATCTACAAGCAAACGGTCGACGCGGTGACGCCCACTCGCGAGCTGGGCCTGCATTACCAACCGTATGCATTGTGGGGGGTGCCCGACTACGTGAGCGAGCATGCAGTGGCCTCCATCGAGGACCTGCTCAAGCCCGAAGTCCGCGCCCGGATGAACCCGCTGATCCAGGGGATCGGGCCGGGTGCCGGGATTACCCGGTTCTCGCTGAAGATCATGGACGAGTACGGTTTGAGCCGCGCCGGGTATCAGTTCCGCACAGGCACCCAGGATGACTGCATTGACGCCTTTGAAGCCCTGTATCGCCAACAGCATTGGGGCGTCGTGCCACTGTGGCATCCGCAGTTCCTGCATCACCGCTACCGCATTCGTGACCTCAAGGACCCCAAGGGTTTGCTCGGTAGCATCGACCGCGCGGTGCTACTGGCTCGCGAGGATCGCCTGGCGCTGCTGACGGCGGCCGAGATCCAGGTACTGGACAACATTCGCCTGTCCAACGCCATCGTTGCCGAGCTCGACGACGCCTTCAATCGCGGCGAACAGTCGGCCGACGAAGCGGCGAGTGACTGGCTGGCAAGACACCCGCAAACGTTGCGGGCCTGGTTAGCGCCGCTGGCCTGAACAGGCGTGTCTTTCGATGCACTTGACGAATTCTGAATTCGCCACGGGCTGGCTACAAGCCGGTGTTCCTGGGGATTAACTTGGCATTGCAGGCTTTCTGCAATGACCCACCAATGAGGATTCCACCATGCTTTATCTAGTGTTCAGCGGCACCATCAAAGCAGGCAAACAGGCCGAATTCTTTCGTGATGTCGCCGCCGTTTCGCAAAAGCTCACACGCCAGCATGACAAGGCCGTGGTTTATCAGTGGCACCAGGACGAAGAGAACCCCGACAAGTTTTTCCTCAACGAACAATGGGAAAGCGTCGAGGACCTGCACGCGCATTTTGAAACCCTCTACAAGGCCTTCGGCCCGGCCAAGCCTACCGAGCGCCTGCCGGCGAAGATCCTCGCCTACCTGGATGAGGCGCAAGTGAATTTCTACAAGGCTATTGCCTAAATAACCCCGTCCCCCCCTGTGTTAAAGGGGCTGGACGGGGTACCTCATCTGCAAACCCGCGAAAACACACCGGAGACTGTCATGACTTTTCCCTGCTCCACAGCCTCAAAGATCGACCTGATCACGCTTTCCAAACGTCGTTATACAACCAAGCTCTTCGATGCTTCACGCAGGATTCCCAAGGCAACTCTGGAGCTGTTGCTGGAACAACTGCGCAACAGTCCTTCGTCGGTCAACTCGCAACCCTGGCATTTTGTGGTCGCAGAAAGTGAGCACGGTAAAGCACGCATTGCCAAAAGTGTGGAAGGTGCCTTTGCCTTCAACCAGGCGAAAGTTCTCGACGCCTCCCATGTGCTGGTGCTGTGTACCCGCACCCAGATGTCCGAGGAGTACCTGCAGGCCTTGCTCAGTCAAGAGGCGAGCGATGGGCGCTTTCACGACGCGCAAGCCAAGGCCGGCCAGGACCGGGGACGGCGCAGCTTTGTCAACCTGCATCGCTATGATCTCAAGGACGTTCAGCACTGGATGGAAAAACAGACGTATCTGGCCCTGGGCACCCTGTTGCTGGGCGCTGCGGCACTGGACCTTGATGCAACCCCCATGGAGGGTTTCGACAGCAAGGTGCTGGATACCGAACTGGGGCTGCGTGAGCGCGGCTTTACCAGTTCAGTCGTGGTGAGCCTGGGTTATCGCAGCAACGAGGACTTCAACGCCCGCTTGTCAAAGTCCCGGTTGCCGGCCCAGGGGCTGTTCGACTTTATCTGATTGCAGTGACTTGCGCGGGCCTCCAGGAGCCCCGCGCAAGGCGCTAGATGCCGTCAGTAAAAATGCCGAGCTGCCTGGCCATGAACAGCTCATTGCGCTCGACGATTTCCTCGACCACCTTGCCCTGGGCATTGAACCGGAAATAGGTCAATGCGCTCCAGGCCAGGTCCTTGCCACTGACATCGTAGCCATGCCAGGTATTGGAGCCCTTGGCGTGATGCATCAGCGCAACCACCACCACATCACCGGCCACCACTTCCTTCTGGAAGGTGGTCTCGATCGAGTCGTAGCGTTCGGTGACGTTCAGGCGCAAGGCCTGCTTGAAAGGTTCGACACCGACGATAGGCGCCGGACAATCGGGGCGATGAACCACCACATCGTCGGCAAAAAACTCCGCTACGCGCTCAACATCCTTACCGTCGACGCAATACTTGAAGTACTTTTTCACTGTATCCAGATTCTTGCTCATTTCGACTCCGATCAAGTTTTTCCCTGCACCCAACGGCTAGACTGGCAGGGGCAGAAAAAGGTTAACCGGCGGCACAAACCTGAAAAAGTCTGTAGATGGAAAACACACTTGCGCGCAGCGGAGCAATGCTGATGGATCGCTGGACCGAATATGAGTTGTTTGTAAAGGTCGTGGAACTGGGCAGCGTAACCAAGGCCGCAGAGGCCCTGGACCTCTCCAGTGCGGCCGCCAGCCGGCACCTTGCGGCGCTGGAGAATCGCCTCGGCGTCAGGCTGATCGAGCGCAGCACCCGGCGCTTGTTCGTCACCGAAGTCGGCAAGGTGTTCTACGCCAGCACCAAGGCGGCCCTCACGACGATGCAAGGCGCTACCGAGGCGGTCAGTGCGAGCAAAAATCATCCAGCCGGGGTGTTGCGTGTGACCGCATCCTTATCCCTGTGCCTGCAACATATCTTGCCGCTAGTCCCCAGGTTCAAGGTGCTGTACCCGGATGTGCGCCTGGATGTCGTGGCCGAGAATCGCTACCACGACATCATCGATGACAACATCGACGTGGCCCTGCGTACCCGTGACAGCGAGCCGGACTCCAGCCTGGTCATCCGCCGCCTGACCGATACGAGGCGCATACTGGCCGCCTCGCCGGACTACCTCGAACGCAACGGTCACCCCGAACATCCGCAGGCGCTGGCTGAGCATCAGTTGTTGCTCTACAGCTACGCCACGGATCCCTATGAGCTGACTTTCCAGCGCGAGCACGAGACCCTCACGGTACCCGTCACCCCTGCGTTCGAGTCCAACGACGGTTATCTGCTCAGGGCCATCGCGCTGCAAGGGATGGGTATCCTTGCGCAACCAACGTATGTGATACACGACGATATCGCCGCCGGGCGATTGACTCCCGTGCTGACCGACTGGGACCTGCCCCGCCTGGAAATCAACCTCGTCTACCCTTCGCGGCAACACCTGCCGGCCAAGACCCGCGTGTTTATCGACTTTATCGTCAAGTCGTTCCAGCACCTGGATTGAGTGACCGTATTCAGTGCTGGATCACCGCTTTCAACACGGTCTTGAAGGTCTCCAGCTGCGCTTCGCTGAATTGGCTGAAAACCTTGTCCTGCTGCTCGCGGGCGATGGTCCACAGCGACTCGGTTTCGTCGATGCCCTTGGGGGTGAGTTTTACCCGTTCCTGATCATCGCGCACCAACGCCTTGCGCTTGAGATTGTTCACCGCCTCTTCGATCTCGCGCGCCGGCATTGCCACTTCGCGCTGTAAATCGGCCAGGCTCAGGCCAGCGTCGTTTTCCAGCACCATCAGCATCCGTGCTTCACTGGTGCGCAGGCCGGTGGACAGTTGGCGTGGTTGGTAGCTGGCCTGATAGGCCCGCAGCGCCTGGGTCATCAGGTAGTAGAGGTTATGGCTCAGGCGGCCCTGGAAATGGCTGCTCGGTGGCTGGCCGTCCTCGCGTTTGGTCATGCGGGTGTGCGGCAACACCATGGAATACGCGCCCTGGTGATACAGCAACGGCGAGCGGCCGCAGTCGTCGAATGCAACCACTTTGCCAATCATGATCCAGTGATCACCGCCGTCTACCTGCTGGTACTTCTCGCACTCAAAACGTGCCGAGCAGTCAGCCAGCACCGGAGCCCCGCCCTCACCGACCTGGTACTCGACTTCGGCAAACCGGTCTTCCTTGGGGCGGGCAAAGTTGTTGGACAGGTCGATCTGATCGGCGGCCAGCACATTCACCGCAAAGTGGCTGGCGGCCTCGAACACTGCGTGGCTGGTCGAGCGTTTGTCGATGCTCCACAGGATCAGCGGCGGGTCCAGGGACACCGAGTTGAAGCTGTTGGCAGTCACGCCAACCTTGCGCCCTGTGGCGTCAGCCGCCGTCACCACGGTGACGCCGGTGGCGAAATTGCCCAGTGCGCGACGAAACGCGCGGGTATCGATGCCAGCAGCCGTTGTATTTTCAGTAGACATGCAAGACTCCCGGGCAGGCCGATGGCCCTGCCCTGATTGTTCTTATAGGTAAAGAGTGGTGGGTCAAACCATCGCTGGGTCTGGCTCCAGGCCCATCAGTTCACGCCCCAGGATCTGTGCGCAAACATCGTAGTCGGTGTACGCATGCGCCCCGGTGAGGTGCGCATCGCGAAACAGCCGTTGCAGTTCGTTGGATTCAAACCACGCACCGCCGCCAGCGGCCTCCATCAAGCGGTCTACCGCCTGGATGCACATCTTGGTCGCGTAACCCTGGTTGGTCCGCCAGAACGCCAGGGTGCCACGGCTTGGATATTCATGGCGCTCGCTGTGCTCGGCGATCTCGCTCCAGCTCTTTTCCAGCAAGGCCCGCGCGGCGGCCACCTGATGCGTGGACTCGGCCAGGCGTATCAGCGCCGGTGTCGCTGCGCCGACTGCCGCACCGGTGTAGGCCCGCACCCGGTTTTTGGTCTTTTCGCGGAACACGTCGAGCATGCGCTCGGCGATCCCCAGGCTCACGGTGGAGAAGCCGCTGGCAAAATACGGACGGTACGGGGCGAAGAAAATCTTGCTGTGCGGATACAGGCCAAAACCCGCCGACTTGCCCTCCATCATGTCCTTGGCCTTCTGGATGCGGTGCTCGGGCACGAAGGCCTGATCGACGATCAAGGTCTTGCTGCCACTGCCACGCATGCCCACGGCAAACCAGTCGTCACGAATCGTGTAGTCACTGCGCGGCAGCACGGCGAAGCAATAGTCCTGGGTGCCTTCGGCGTTTTTGCGACGAAAGCCCATGATCGCCCACTCGGCATGGTCACAGCCTGAACTCCAGCCCATCTCGCCGCTGAAGGTCACGCCACCCGGCACTTCTTCGGTACGCCCGAACGGTGCGATGCTGCTGCTGGCGGTCGCGTCGGGGTCAGTCCCCCAGACCTCGTCCTGCAGCTTTGACGGGAACATAGCCATCTGATGGCTATGCGTACACAGCAGGCTCATCGCCCAGGCAGTGCTCGCGCAAGAGCCGGCCAACAGCGCGATGCATTGGGCAAAATCCGGCAGGGAGATTTCCATGCCACCGTACTTTTTCGGCAGGAACGCCCGATGCATGCCGATGCCCTTGAGCAACGCGATGTTCTCGGCAGGCACGCTACGGTCGTTCTCGGCGGCGAAGGCATTGGCAGCGATAGTGGGCAAGACCGACTTCAGGTCTTCCAGCAGAGGGTTTGGCTTTTTCATGGGTCGTCTCTTTATTATTGGATATCCCCATTCCTGGTGCGCCTGCGTCCTGCTCAAGCGAAAGACAGGGTAAAACCACCGGGAACGTTCGTAATGACACGACCAGTATGTGACCCAGGGTCGCAGCGCAAAATGCACGTTCCAGATGGAAGATTGTACTTTCCATGGCCCACAAAAAAGCCGCCGCAGAAACTGCGACGGCTCAGCAAAGGCACAGCCTTATGTAGGCGCTGGCTTGCCAGCGAAAACCGCCCAGGCGCCGCATTCATCCAGGTGCCCGGTATCGTTAGCCGACTCCTACAGGGTTAGCGATAGCGCTCAAGCCAATGCGCGTAAGGCGCCGGCAGGGTCCAGGAGGCCTTGTCTACTCCCAGTTCCTTGGCGGCGAAGTACGCCCAGTGTGGGTCGGCCAGGTGTGCACGGCCTACGGAAACCAGGTCCAGATGACCGGCCTGCAACGCGCCTTCGGCCAGTTGCGGCGTGCCGAACCCCCAGGCTGAAGTGACCGGCAGACCGGCTTCGCGGCGCACGCGCTCGGCAATCGGGCCCATGAACGCCGGGCCCCAAGGGATATTAGTGTCAGGGATAGTGAAGCCGACGCTGACGCTCAGCAGGTCCAGGCCGCCCGCTTTGAAACGGCGAGCCAGTTCGATGGATTCTTCCAGGGTCTGTTCGTCGCGCCCGTCGTACTCGATTACGCCAAAACGTGCGGTCAGTGGCAGGTTTTCCGGCCAGACTTCACGCACGGCGGCCAGGGTTTCAAGCATGAAGCGGCTGCGGTTGTCCAAGCTGCCACCGTAGGCATCGGTGCGCTGGTTGGAGTGCTCGGAGAAAAAGCTCTGCCCCAGGTAACCGTGGGCGAAATGCAGTTCGATCCATTCAAAGCCAGCATCGCGGGCTCGGCGGGCGGCATCGACGTAATTCTGTTGGACGCGGGCAATGTCTTCCAGTGTCATCGCACGCGGGACGTTCGGCAGGTTCGCGCCAAACGCGATGGCCGATGGCGCGAGGGTTTGCCAGCCACGGGCGTCGCCTGCGGGGATATGGTCATCGCCTTCCCACGGACGGTTGGCACTGGCCTTGCGCCCGGCGTGGGCAATCTGGATGCCGGGCACCGAGCCTGCAGCCTTGATCGCCTGGACCATAGGCACGAAGGCTTGTGCATGGGCGTCGCTCCAAATGCCGGCGCAGCCAGGGGTGATACGACCTTCAGGTGCAACGGCGGTTGCCTCGACCACCACCAGGCCAGCGCCACCACGGGCCAGACCGGCAAGGTGGACGTGATGCCAGTCGTTGACCAGGCCATCTTCAGCCATGTATTGGCACATCGGCGGAATGGCGATGCGATTGCGCAACGTAACGTCTTTGAGTGTGAAGGGTTCGAACAATGCAGCCATGGGAATGCTCCTGAAACGAGGGTAACGTTTGATTCGATAGTTCGATCTTAATCGAACTATGGTAATCAATGCTAGCCCTGTTATCATTCGTTTCATGCGAGCCTTTAAACACCCCTCCTCTGAAGAATTGACCCTCGAACGCCTGCTCTATGCGTTGAGCGACCCTGTGCGCCTGGACATCGTGCGCTGCCTGGCCGGCGTTGAAGAAGCCAGCTGCGGCGAGCTCGATGGCGGGCGCCCCAAGTCCAGCATGTCCCATCACTTTAGGGTGTTGCGCGATGCCGGGCTGGTGCATACGCGCAGCGTCGGCACGACCCATATGAACTCGTTGCGGGCCGATGTGTTGGCGGTGCGGTTTCCTGGATTGCTGGAGTGCATTCTGTCCCAGCAGTGAAGCACTTGGGCTAACGCCAGTCAGTTAAGCCTTTTTGTAGGAGCGAGGGGGACGCCTAGTTCTTGCTCGCGAAGAACTTGAGAGCGCCGCGTTTACCTAGCAAACACGCGTTATCGTTGACGTCCTTCGCGAGCAAGAACTAGGCGTCCCCCTCGCTCCTACAGAAAGCAGAATCCGCTTAACTGACTGGCATTAGGCACTTGGGCGCCCTTTCGGGCGCCATCGCCTGTGAGGTCAGTAGAAATACGCCAGGCGAAACTGCAGCGAATTATCGATCTTCACCCCTTCGCGCACTGATGTGTCATGCATCAGTTGCCCCAGCACCTGTACCTGCTTGCCCAACATCGTGGCCACGGTAAAGCCGACCGTGCCATTGCTGCGGCTGGTGGCCAGGGTTTCATGGTCCAGCGTCTCGCGGGCGCCCCAATTGTGGCGATAGGAGATGGCCGCGTAAGTCTCTGGGGTGAAGTTGTAGCGCAGGTGGTTGTGCAGTTGCAGCAGCGGGTCTTTCTTGGCATCGGTGGCGCGCTGTTCGCCGTAGAACTCGGTTTCGGCGATCACATCCCAGGTGATTTTGTCGGTCAGCCCCTTGATATACCCCACCTGGAAGTCCAGGGCCCAGCGATTGTTGCTCAGGGCAAAGCTCTGGTTCTTGTCCGCGCCCGTGGGCGCGGTGACAAATACTGACCAGCCCAGGTGCTCGTTGTTGGCCAGGTCCGCAAGGGTCCACACGGTGCCGCCAAAGGTGATGTCGCCCAACCCCGAGTTCTTGCTGTCGCTGACGCCGGTCTTCTGGTAACCGAAAGGAATGACTATCTGCGGGTCCCAGGTCAGGCCGGTGTTGAAGAACTCGGTGAAGTGGATCAGGCGCAACACGCCTACGCTCATGTCCAGGTCCAGGTTGTCGGCGACTTTCTTGCCGCCAGAGTAAACCTTGTCGCCCCGCGGGTTCTGCTGGTACAGCACCACCACATCAGTGCCCTGGGGCAAGGCGGTGTAGTCGCCGGGGTCGGGCTTGACGTCGGCATGGGCCAATGCTGCCAGGCTGGCGAAAAGTGTGCCGAGGGTCAGCGTACTAAGTGTTTTCATGGCGAGTCCGTCTTATTGTTATTGGAATTGGAGGCAAAGCTTCGCCATGACGACTCCACAGGAAGTCGCCAGGCGCAGATTTCAACGAGGGGTCAGTGGAGCGTCTTGAGATCGGCCTGCAAGTCCTGGGTCCGCTTGACCAGGTATTGGCGGATCAACTCCATGTCTTCGCGTTGCAGAATGTCGGAGAAGTTGGGCATGCCCCGGTTGATCAGCGCCCCGCTGACAAAAGCCGGGAATGCCGCGTGCTTGTTGTCATCCAGGTAACGCAGGTCCGGCACCACCCCGCCGCTGATGGCATTCAGGCCATGGCAACCGGCGCACAGGCCGTTGAACAGGTCACGCGCCTGGGCCAGTTGCCCGGGTGTCGCGGTGAGTACCTGGCGGGTGGCCGGCAGCACGGGCGCGGCCTTGGGCGGTGGCAACTCGCCTGTAGCACCGAGTTTGAAGGCAATGACCCGCGACTCGGCCCGCACCTTGCCCTTGTTGGTCAGCGGGCCGGTCAACAGCGGCAGGATCCCGCCCCAGCCCACCGAGAACGCCACGTACTGCTCACCATTGACCGTGTACGTGACCGGTCCCGCCATCACCCCGGAATTGGCCCGGTGCTCCCACAGCGGCTTGCCAGTATCGGCACGGTAGGCCACCACCCGACCGTCGGCGGTGCCCTGGAACACCAGGTTGCCCGCCGTAACCAGCGTGCCGCCGTTGCCGGCACTGATGTAGGGCTGTTTCCAGGCGGCCTGCTGCTTGACCGGATCCCAGGCGATCAACTCACCGCTCCAGGCGTCACGGATCTGGCTGAGCACTTTCGGGTCTTCCGGCAGGTCCGGCACATCCAGGCCAAAGTTGACCACCGATTTGTTCGGCAGAAATTGCGGGGCCTTGGCCGCCTTCAACTCCGCCAGGGTGTACTGCGCCGGAATGTACACGTAGCCGGTCTTCGGGCTGTAGGACATGGGGTGCCAGTTGTGCCCGCCGAGGAAACTGGGCTGCACCACCTTCGGTTCCTTGGAATAGTCCGCCGCGCCGGTGAGGATCGGGCGCCCGGTCTGCAGGTCGATGCCACTGGCCCAATTCACCGGCACGAAATTCTTCGCTGACAGCAGTTTGCCGTTGCTGCGATCGAGGACATAGAAAAAGCCGTTTTTCGGTGCCTGCATGATCACCTTGCGCACGCTGCCTGCAATGTTGATATCGGCGAGGATCATGTGCTGGGTCGCGGTGAAGTCCCACTGGTCCTGCGGCGTGACCTGGTAGTGCCAGACGTACTCGCCGGTGTCCGGGCGCAAGGCCAGGATCGACGACACATACAAGTTGTCGCCCTTGCCATTGCTACGGAACTGGTAGTTCCACGGCGAACCATTGCCAGTGCCCACGTAGAGCAGGTCCAGTTGCGGATCGTAGGCCATGGAGTCCCACACTGTGCCGCCGCCGCCCCACTTGACCCAGCCGTCGCCATCCCAGGTTTTCATGGCCTTGCTCATCGCCGCGTTTTCCGCGGGCAGCTTGGGATCACCCGGCACGGTGTAGAAGCGCCACACTTGCTTGCCGCTATCGGCGTCATAGGCCGTGACGTAACCGCGCACGCCGAATTCGGCACCGCCATTGCCAATCAGCACCTTGCCCTTGACGATGCGTGGCGCGCCGGTGATCGAGTAGCTCTTGCTGCGATCAATGAGGGTGTCGACGCTCCACACCGGCTGGCCAGTGCCCGCATCCAGGGCAATCAAGCGCCCATCGAAACTGCCCACGTAGACTTTGCCCTGCCACACCGCCACGCCCCGGTTGACCGGGCCACAGCAACCCTGGCTGAGGTTTTCGGCGGGCACTTTCGGGTCGTATTTCCACAGCAGCTCGCCGGTGGCGGCATTCATCGCATAGACGATGCTGAAGGCACCCGTGGTGTACATCACCCCATCGACCACCAGCGGCGTGGCTTCGGTGCCGCTGTCGATATCCAGCTTGGTGGTCCAGGCCATCCCCAACTGGCCGACGTTGCCGGCATTCACCCCGTCGAGCGGGCTGTAGCGCTGCTCATCGTAGGTGCGACCGTGGCTCATCCAGTTTCCCGGCTCCTGGTCGGCGGCAATGATGCGCGGCCCATCGACCTGGGCAGGGCCTGCGAATGCAAGCGAGGCCATCAGCAAAGGGCTGCCTATCAGCAGGCTGCGTATTCTCATTGTTATTGTTCTCCAACATTGATCGGCTCGGTATCAACCCAGCCCAGGCCAGGCTATTAGAGAGCCTGTCACGCCATGACACTTGACTGAGGCTGCCAACGCGCTTGGCATTCCCTGCCAAACCGTGGCTTACGCAGGGTGCTGGCGAAAATCCCGAGGTGCATGCTGGAAATGGCGCTTGAAGGCCCGGCTGAAGTGCGCGGCGTCGACAAATCCCCACTTGAAGGCGATCTGGGTGATCGACTCATGGCGCAGCTCACGGGCGCGCAGATCCTGGGCCACCCGCTCCAGGCGGCGTTGCTGGATATAGCGCGCGATACTTTCATGGCGCTGCTCGAACAAGCGATACAACTGACGCACCGAGACATTCAGGTGCCGCGCCAGGTATTCAGGGCCCAGCTCACTCTCTTGCAGGGAAGCTTCCACCAGGCGGGTGGCCAACCCATAAATATCGTCATGCCCTACACAGGCAAATCCGGGCTGGCCTTCGGCACCCTCGTCCAGGCCGGCAATCGCCAGCCCAATCAGCGCCTGCTCCAGCGCCGGGCCATCGTTCTTGCCGCCATGACCTTCACTCAACTCGGCGTCGCCCAGCGAGCGGACCAAGGCGCGGATCATATGGGTCGAGACACTGTTGCGCGCCAGCTTGCCAAACAGGCGTTGCTGGGCGAACTGCCGGCTGACGGCTTCGCGTGACAGATGCACCGAGATATTTTGCACCAGGCCTTGCGGCTCGATCTCAAAGGGCCGGGCTGAATCCACCAGGGCAATATCATCCGGCCCCAGTTCGATCACTCGGTCTTTTTGTCGGATAAGCTGATGACCGCTGCTTTGCAGGATCAGAAAACAGTGACGATCATCATCCCCATCGCCACGGGTGTGCTGCCGACTGATCAAGCCCGCGTTGGTGCGGATATGCGCCAACTCCAGGCCACACACATCCTGGCCATGGACACTGCCGATAAACAGGCTGTGGCGCTCAGAAAGCGCGGTACTGAAATTGCCGCACACCGCACGCAAGTCACGGTTCCAGTCGGCAAACTCGGTGCGGGTGTGCAACAAGGCAGGCATAGCCCCTCCCACAGATAATTTATAGTTATATCGTTAACATATTATCTATGTAGGCACACCTGCAAGCCCTAATCCATGCGTCGCGTAATCAGTTCGCTGATCGCCTGGGCATTCATCGGCATGCTGAGGTAGAAGCCTTGCGCTTCATCGCACTGCACGATTTTCAAGGCCTTGAGCTGGTCAAGGGTCTCCACGCCTTCTGCAGTCACCGTCAGCGATAGCGCCCGGCCCAGGCCGACGATGGCCTGGATGATCGACTGGTCGCCGCCGCTGGCGGTCAGGCCACCGACAAAACTGCGGTCGATCTTCAGCCCATCAAACGGAAATGAGCGCAGGTAGCTCAGTGATGAATAGCCGGTGCCAAAATCATCCATCAGCAAGCGTACACCCAGGGCCTTGAGGCCCAGCATGATGCTCAAGGCAATTTTCTCATCGTTGAGCATCACGCTTTCGGTCAGTTCCAGTTCCAGCCGCGCCGGGTTCAAACCCGTCTCGGCCAGCACCGATTTGACCCGCGCCACCAAGTGCCCGCGCTGGAACTCGGTAGAAGACAGGTTGACCGAAATCATCACGTCCTCAGGCCAGCCCGCTGCGGCCTGACACGCCGCGTGCAAGACCCAATTGCTCAGTGGCAGGATCAGCCCGGTTTCCTCGGCAATCGGGATAAACACGTCCGGCCCCAGCAGCCCACGCAACGGGTGCTCCCAACGCACCAAGGCCTCGGCACCGGCCAGGCGCTTGCCTTCGATGCGGTAGCGCGGCTGGAAATCCAGGCGCAGCTCGTCATTCTTGATCGCATGGCGCAAGTCGCTTTCGAGCTGGCGTCGCTCGATGATGCGGGCATTCATGTCGCCGGCATAAAAACGCCAGGTATTGCGGCCACCGTCCTTGGCCTCATACAACGCAATGTCGGCGTAGCGTAGAAGCTCTTCGGCCAGGGTCGCATCCGCCGGCGCCATGGCAATCCCGATGCTGGCGCTGATAAACACTTCATGCTCGCAGATGTAGAACGGCTGCTCGATGCAGTCGATCAGGCGTCGGCACAGGCTCTCCACTTCCAGCGGCGAGCTCATGTCCGCCACCACCAGCACAAACTCATCGCCGCCGATGCGCGCCACCAGGTCGTCACCCCGCAGGCAATCCTGCAGCCGACGGGAGACCTGGTTGAGCACCTCGTCACCCGCCGCATGCCCCAGCAGGTCGTTCACCGGTTTGAAGCGGTCCAGGTCGATGCTGAGCATCACCAGCGGTTTTTCCAGGGTCGGCGAGGCCTTGAGCTTGCCCTCCAGAAACTCCTGCATGCGTGTGCGGTTGGCCAGCCCGGTCAAGGCATCGTGTTGCGACAAGTATTCAATGCGCCGCCGGGCGGCGACCTCTTCGGTAATGTCGCTGGCAGTGCCCCGATACCCCTGCCCCGGGATCTCGCGTACCGACAACCGGCAGATACGCACCTCGCCCTCGCCAGACAGGTAGTTGCACTGCACGATGGCATTGGCGCGCCGTGCGTGCTCCTTGAACCAGATCGACAGCGAACCCTGATCGGAGGTCAGCAGCTCATCGAGCGCAAGCCCCAGGCACTCGCGGCGCACAAGCCCGGTGATCGCCTCGAAGCGGTCCGACAGGTAGGTAAACCGCAGGTGGCTATCCACCTCCCAGATCCAGTCGGATGCCGCTTCCGCTACATCACGAAAGCGCTCCTCGCTGACCGCCAGGGCCGCGCGGCTGGCTTGCAGGGTGGCGTAGTTGCTGTCCATGATCCGTGCTGCAGCGGTAGTCCGGCGCAGGATGAACCAGGCCATCAGGCCGAAAATCAGGCCGGCGACCGTGACCAGGGGCACGATGATGACCAACAGCTGATGCCCCGGGTCCTCCGAGGACCACTGCACGACGCCGGCATTATCCTTGAGCTGCAAGGTTGGAGTGCTGGCCGAGCCCGCATCCGACGAGGCGACTTGCAAACCCTGCACACCAAAATCCCGGCCCAGAGCTTCGAGCCTTGCCGGTTCCAATTTGGCCACGAAGATCAGTACCGATTGGGGACCGTCATCGGCCGTTACGTCCGGATCGGTTCCGGGCGTGAGTGCCGCTGCCGCCAGTACAGCGGGTGTGCCGCCTGCGTTGATAAGCCGGCTGACAGACTGGCTGTTGACTGCAGCCGCGCGGGCCTGGGCCAGCAGCGTATCAATCGGCGCGTGCAGCCAATCCTGCACGGCAACCGTCTGCAACTGGCCGTCAATCACCGAGTACACCGTACGGCCCGCAGGGTCGACAATAAAGACGCCCTGGAAGCCCAAGTCCGTGAATAACGTAGCGCCAAGGTTCTGCCGGACAAACGCCCATTCCACGTCAATCGCCTGGTGCAGGTGCTGATAGGCATCCCCCCAGAATGCGTAGTCCTTAACCGTAGAACCGGCGATTTTTTCAACCGATAGCAAGGCGTTTTCGATATCGAGCCGGCTATGTTCCCCGGCATCGTGGTTCAGGTGATGGGCAATGGAGGTCAGCAACAACCCCACCAGCAGAAACATCGCCAATAACAGCGTCGAGCACGCGACTAAAGAGCCGCGTGCCATCGAAAGATTGGAGGTTCCTTGCCGTGTGGCCTTGGGGTCAACGTTGAGCTTTTCCATAGCGCTCCAGGCGTCATGACGCCCCAGGAACCCGCATCGAAAATCACATTGCGCACCGCAAAGTGCGCGACTGCCTGCCCATAGACGATAGACACTTTTTCAGGATTCCTCGGGTTTCCTGAAAAAAATCAACGGCTGGCCGATGTTATCAGCCCCCTCAATACACCACATACCGCACGGCATAACCGCCAAGGCGCTGATGCAACTGCTCACGCTGCGCAGCCGTCAGGCCAGGCACGTGAATATCCACCCGCTGCCCATGGCGCTCGTCACTCAGCGCCTGGACCTGGCTGCTGGCAGCAATCTGCCCCACTTCGTGTTCGAACACTCGACGCACCGCATCCAGGCGCAAGGCCGGCTTGAAGGTCTTGCCCACGGCGGTCAACGGGATCTGCTCCACCAGCCAGATATCCTTGGGCACCGCCGCACGCTCGTGAATGTGCTGCATGGCGTGTTCCATCAGTTGGGCTGCGCTGGCCTGCTCACCGGCCTTGAGCTGGATGTACACCACCGGTAGCTCTCCGGCCTTGATATCGGGTTTGCCCACCGCCGCCGCCAGCGCCACGGCGGGATGGCGATGTAATGCCTCTTCGATCATCTGCGGGTCAATGTTGTGACCGCCACGGATAATCAGGTCCTTGCTGCGACCGGTCAGCCAGATGTAACCATCGGTATCGATCCGCCCCAGGTCACCGGTATTGAACCAGTCGCCATCGAGCCAGATGCCTGCGTTCTTGTCCGCCTGCAAATACCCCTTGAACACCGTCGGACCGCGCAGGCACAGGGTGCCAGGTTCATCCGTGGCGGCATCACACGAGTAGTTGCCATCGCTGTCGAGCACCGCGATCTTGACCTCGCAATACGGCAGGCGCAGGCCGATGGAGCCGGGCCGGCGCTCGCCCTCGTAAGGGTTGCAGGCGGTGGCGCAGGTGCCTTCGGTCAGGCCATAACCTTCAATGATGCGCAGCCCGGTGCGGGCTTCGAACTGGCGGATCAGCTCCACCGGCATCGGCGCCGCACCGCAGAGCGCAAAACGCAGGGTGGAGACGTCAATACCGGCGTTGGGAACCTGCAGCAGTGCCGCATAGATGGTGGGTACACCGCTGAAACTGCTGACGCGGTAGCGCTCTACCAGTCTCCAGAAGTCCTTGATCAACGTCGGGTTGCGGTAACCCTGTGGCCCGGGAAGCAAGACCTGGGCCCCCCGGTGAAAGGCCGCAAGCCCGGTGACCATCACCCCGTTGACGTGGAACAGCGGCAAACCACACAACAGCACATCGTCCGGCACATATCGCCCGTGCAGGCCAATGATCTCAGCCATTGCCACTTCGTTGAAATGGGTGTGGGGCGCCAGCTTCGGCGTGCCGGTGGTGCCGCCGGTGTGGAAGTAGGATGCGATGTCATGCGGCTGGATGACGCGCCCGCTCTCCAGATAATCGGCCGGGGCAGCGGCGAGCAGTTCATCGAAATCCAGTACGCCTGCGGGCATCGGTGATCGTTGAGCCTTCACGGCACTGCGTTGCGGTTCTGCCAGCAGGTTGGCCAGATCAACCGTCACCACCGTGGGCATCTGCGGCAACAGGTCGGCCAATGCGGTCACCTTCTGCCACAGGTCCGTGCCGGGGAACGGTGCCAACGTGACCAGCACCGAGGTGTCGGAAGCGCGGATCAGCTCGGCAATGTGCTCAGGCTCCAGCAACGGGTTGATGGCATTGACGATCCCCGCAGCCTCACCGCCCCAAATCACAAAGTGGGTATGCGGCAAGTTGGGCAACAGGAAGGATACCGACTGCCCTGGTCGCAATCCCAGGCGGTGCAAGGCATTCGCGGTTTGCGTGACCTTGGCGAACAGTTCGGCATAACTGATGCGCCAGGGCTGGTCGTCGATGCTGCCCGTGGGCAGGAAACACAGGGCGGGCAGGTCACCGAAGCGCTCGGCCGAACGCTGTAGCAACTCATAGGTACTGGCGGGAAGATTACGCTCCGCCAGCGGGTACTGCTGTTCAAGAGCTTGGATATCACTCAGCCGAGCGAGGGAAACAGGTGCAGTCATGGTCTTGGGGTCCTTGCTTGGACAACGGTTCGCAGGCGCGATTTTCAGTTTTTCACTATAGGCGCCAGCGGATGGGTCGTGGGAAACGCCTGTTCATAGGCGCGACACACCCGCAGTACCTGGTCATCGGCAAATCTGGCGCCAACCACCTGCAAGCCAATCGGCAAGCCTTCGCTGGAAAAACCACACGGCAAGGACGCGGCAGGTTGCTGGGTCAGGTTGAAGGGATAGCTCAACGGTGACCATTTCATCCAGTCCTCCAGCCCCGAGCCAGGTGGCACATCGTGCCCTGCCTCGAATGCGGTAATGGGCATCATTGGGCAAACCAGCAGGTCATAGCGGCTGTGGAACTGATTCATCCGCGCCACCAGCGCAGCCCGTGCCTCCTGGGCCGCGGTGAAATGTGCCAGGGTGGTGTGCTGGCACTGCTCGGTAAACCGCCGCAGGCCCGGATCCAGCAAATCCTTCTGCTCACTGCTCAGTTGCCTTGCCAAATCCACGGCCCCAGCGTAGACCACGGTTTTGAACAACTCCAACGGGTCACTGAAGCCAGGGTCCACGGCCTCCACCTGCGCACCCAACTGCGCCAGGCGCTCAACCGCCTGGGCCACCGCGCGGGCCACTTGAGGGTCAACTTGCACATAGCCAAAATCCGCGCTGTAGGCAATGCGCAGCCCACGCAGGTCGGTGTCCTGCGGCAACCAGGGCGTATGCCGTGGCGCCCCCAGCAATCCATCCCGGGGATCAGGCCGCGCGACGGTTTGCAGAAACAACACGGCATCGTCCACCGTGCGCGTCATGGGCCCCAGGTGTGAAACCAGGGTAGTAGCGCTGGCCGGCCACTGGGGAATGTAGCCAAAGGTGGGCTTGAAGCCGAAGGTCCCGGTGAAACTGCTGGGGATGCGAATCGAACCGCCGGCATCGCTGCCCTGGTGCAACACCCCCAGGTTGAGCGAGGCCGCCACTGCCGCGCCGCCAGACGACCCGCCAGAGGTCATGCGCGTGTCCCAGGGGTTGCGGGTGATGCCGTAGAGCGGGCTGTCCGTCACACCTTTCCAGCCGAACTCAGGGCTGGTGGTCTTGCCCAGGATAACGGCGCCCGCGTCGCGCAAAAACGTGGTGATCGGCGCGTCGACCTCCCACGGCCCCTCTGCGGGAATCACCCGCGAGGCTTTACGGGTCGGCATCCCGCGGGTCGCTGTCAGTTCCTTGATCGAGGTTGGCAAGCCGTCCAGCGCACCACAAGGCTGGCCCTTGAACCAGCGCTGCTCAGCCGCACGGGCTGTGTCCAGCGCACCTTGCGGGTCGGTATAGCAATAAGCGTTGACCTGCGGGTTGAAGCGCTCGATACGGGCCAATGCATCCTCGGTGACTTCCACCGGCGACAGCCTTCTGGCGCGGAAATGTTCGAGCAGTTCGACGGCACTCATCTGCGCAATAGTCATGACAAAGTCCTGGTAATGGCGATATTCCCTGTAGGAGCGAGCTTGCTCGCGAAAAACCCGAGAACGCCGCGCTTAACCGGCAAGCCCGCGTTATCGTTGACGACCTTCGCGAGCAAGCTCGCTCCTACAGGGGGCGTGATCTCAGCGCAGGTAGTCTTCCACCAGCGCCACCCAGCAGGCCGCGCCCAGTGGGATCAGTTCATCATTGAAGTCGTAGTGATCGTTATGCACTGAGCAACCGTTGAACTCACCCATGCCATTGCCCAAGCCGAAATAGCACCCCGGCACCTCATGCAGCATCCAGGCAAAATCTTCGCTGCCCATGGCCTTTAGCGACACTTGCTCCAGGACATTGGCGGTGCCCAGCGCCCGCTTGGCCGCCTCCAGCATGTGCTGGGTCTCGGCCGGGGTATTGACCAGCACAGGCGCCAGCAGTTGATAGTCGATATGGGCCGTGACGCCAAATGACGCGGCCTGCCCCAGGACGATCCCACGGATTCTTTGCTCGACGAACTCACGCACCTGCGGGTCGAGGGTACGCACGCTCAACTCCAGCATGGCCGTTTCCGGGATGATGTTGACGGCAGTCCCGGCATGCACCTTGCCAATGCTGATGACCGCCGAATCGTTGACCCCGATATTGCGCGACACCACGGTTTGCAGCGCGCTGATGATGCTCGCCAATGCCGGGATCGGATCAATGCTGCGCTCCGGCATCGCCCCATGCCCGCCACGCCCCGTGAGCGTGATGCACACCCGCTCGGACGAGGCCATGACCCCGCCACTCTTGATGATCGCGTGGCCCACCGGGAACCCCGGCATATTGTGAAAGGCGTACACCGCATCGCACGGAAAGCGCCGGAACAGACCATCGTCCATCATCGCCTTGGCGCCGGTCAGGCCCTCTTCATCCGGCTGGAAAATCACGTTCACCGTACCGTCGAACTCAGCATGCAACGCCAGTTGTTCAGCTGCCGCGAGCAAGGTTGCCGTATGCCCGTCGTGACCACAGGCATGCATCAATCCTTCACGACGGCTGGCCCAGGGCAAACCGTTTTTCTCAACGATGGGCAGCGCATCCATATCGGCCCGCAGCCCCAGGGTTTTTGAGCCGCTGCCACGCCGCAGCACCCCGACCACACCACAACCGCCGACGCCGGTGTGTACTTCGTAGCCCCAGCCTTCGAGCAAGCCAATGACCAAAGCTGCCGTTTCCCGGGTGTTCTGCCCAAGCTCAGGTTCGGCGTGGATATTGCGGCGGATCGTGACAAAACGCTCGGTACTGTCTTGCAGGCGCGTGTGTAGAGGGCTGTAGTTCACGGTAGATTCCTTATTCTTGGGTTCAGGTCAGAAAATTCAGGGACGCCCAGGGTGCTCAGGGTAGAAACGCAGTGCAGCGCCACTTAAAACGATGGCCCCACACAAGTACCAGGCCGGTACCAGCGGGCTGCCGGTCAGGGCAATCAGCCACGTCACGATCAACGGTGAAAAACCGCCGAACAGCGTCACGCCAAAGCTGTAGATGATCGACAGCCCCGTCACCCGGTCATCACGGGAAAAGGCTTCCATCAACAATGCCAGCCCCGCTCCACCGTTGATGGCCATGGGCAGAATCAGCAACGAGACCGCCACCAGGCACAGCAGCGTGCTTTGCTGGTCGAGCATCACAAACGCGGGATAGGTCAGCACCGCTTGCAAGCCGCACAACCAATACAACAGGGGTTTGCGCCGGGGCATGCGATCGGCGAAACGCGAGGCAAAAGGCGGCACCACGGCCAGCAACACACAGGCAAAGGCCACCAGGCCAAAGGCAAAGCTGCTGGGGTAATGCAGCGTGCGGGTCAGGTAGGTGGGCATGTAGAACACCACCATGTACGAACTCACGGTGGAGCTGGCCATCAGCAGGATGCCCAACCCCAGGGTGCGTGCGTGATTGCGCACGAAGTCGCGAAATGGCGTGGGTTTGTCGATGTTTTCGTGGGTTTCATCCAGGTGCTGGCGGATGTACCAGCCCACCGGGCCGATCAGCAATCCGATGATGAACGGCACACGCCAGCCCCAGCTGTGCAACGCCTCCTGCGACAGCATCGTGGTCAGCACCAGCCCCGACAGCGCGCCCAACAGCGCGGCGGCGCCTTGGCTTGCGCCCTGCCAGCAGACCATGAAGCAACGGTTATCGGTACGCCCGGACTCCATCAAGAACGCTGAGGCCGCACCCACCTCGCCGCCAGCCGAAAAGCCCTGGAGCAGACGGCCAAAGACCAGCAGCACGGTGGCAAAGATGCCGATGCTCGAATAGGTCGGAGTGAAGGCGATAATGCCGGTGCCCACGGTCATCAAGGCGATGGTCAGGGTCAACGCCTGCTTGCGCCCATAACGGTCGGCGAACCGGCCAATCAACACCGCGCCCAGGGGCCGGATCAAAAAGCCCAGGGCGAAGGTCACCAGCGACATCATCAACGACGCCAGCGCTGAGTCAGCCGGGAAAAACAGCTGGCCGATAATCACCGCAAAAAAGCTGTAGACCGTGAAGTCGTACATTTCCAGGCCGTTGCCCAGGGACGAGGCCACTACCACGCGGCGCGTCCTGGCGCGCGACGGCACCGCCGGCACAGGGGCTACATAGTCAAACGAGGATGAAGGAGCCGAGGTCGTCTTCATGGTTTAGCGCACCCCGGACTGACGCAGGGCATTGGGCGTGAACTCACCTTCCAGTGCTTTCACATCAAACTGATAGTTGCGTTTTTCTTCGTTCTTCAGGCCCAGCACCAGGTACCGCCCGCTGATCATGTCATTCAGGGTTTCGGCGGTGTAGAACGGCACCTGATGGTTGTAGTAGGACTGCTGGTGGGCTTCAGCCACGCGCCACAAGGTATTGCGCCCGTCGTAGTGGTCAATCACAGCCGCTTGCCAGGAGTCCTCGTCGATGTAGAAATCGCGCTTGGCATACACATGCCGCTGGCCCGGTTTCAACGTCGCAACCACATGCCAGACCCGGTGCAACTCATAACGTGCCAAGCCTTGGTCGATATGGCCGGCCTTGGTGATATCCGCGTACTTGAGCGTGGGCGAATCGAGTTTGTAGCTGTTGTAGGGAATGTACAGTTCCTGCTTGCCGACCAACTGCCAGTCGTAGCGATCCGGCGCGCCATTGAACATGTCGTAGTTATCCACCACCCGCTGGCCATCCGTACTGGCGGCCGGGCCGTCATAGGCCACCTGCGGCGCCCGACGCACTCGCCGTTGGCCTGCGTTGTAGATCCAGGCCTGGCGTGGCTCCTTGACCTGATCGAGGGTCTCATGCACCAACTCGACGTTACCGGCCAGACGCGCCGGGGCAATCACTGTCTGCTTGTTGTAGAACAGCACATTGCTCGGTTTGGCCGGATCGTAATCGGCCAGGCTTTCGCGCAACACATACTGGTGGTCATAAGTCACTGGCGTGCCCACGCCGCGTACATCCGGCACGATCTGCACCATCTGGCGCTTCATGCTGTCGCCCCGATAACGGGTGATGTGGTTCCAGATCACCTCCAGGCCGTCCTTGGGAATGGGGAACGGATAAGCCTTGGTAAAGTTTTCCAGACCGTTGCCACCCGCGACCAGCCGGGTGTTCAGGGCATTTTTGCGCGCGGCCTCGACAATCGCCGGCGGCACGTTGACGCTGCGGTGCGTGGGATAAACATGCATGGTGTAGTCGGGGTAACGCTTGAACATGCCGACCTGGCCTGGAGACAGGCGGCCCTTGTACTGCTCGACGTTCTGCGCAGTGATGGTGAACAACGCTCGTTCATTGGCGAAGGGGTCGGCCAGGAACCCGGCACTGTCGACCGCACCGGCATCCTTGGGCAACCCACCGGTCCAGGCCGGGATCGAGCCGTCGGCGTTGCCGGCTTTTTCGCCGCCCAGTGGCGTCAACGTGGTGCCCAGCCGAGCCGCTTCCTCAGGTGAAACTGCGGCCATCGCCGAACTGCAGAGCAGCAGCGCCAACGTGCTGCCATATATAACCGGTGTCGAAAAATTCATCAGGCTCAATCCTTTTCTTGTTATCGGATGGCAGGTTCAGAAGCTCACGCCCATGCTCAGGGAAACGAAGTCACGATCAGTCGCCGTGTTGTAGTCACCCCCAAAGAAATCGGTGTAGGACAGGCTCGCCGTGTAGGTATTTTTCAAGTCCGCATCCAGGCCAAGACTGATGGCCTTGCTGCCTTCGTTGAAGTTGGGGCCGTAACCTTCCACGTCATGGGACCAGGACAGGCTGGGCTTGAGATTCACCCCGGCAAACACGTTCTGATAGTCAAGCATCGCCCGCGCCCGGTAACCCCAGGAGTTGCGGGTGTAGAACCCTTTGCTATTGCAGTTTTGCGGGTTGACCGGGTTGGCCATGGTCGGGCAATTGCGGTTATCCGGCAGCTCGCCATTGCCGAAGATGCTGTCGCGGCCAAAGCGCAGGGCACTGCTGTTGAGGTCGCCAAGATGGTTGTAACCCACCTCGGAAATCAGCGTCAGGCGTTCGGCCGACCACACCTGGTCGATAAAGTGGGTGAACGTGACCTGCGCCTGGCTCACCGGTTTGCGCACATAACCGTGGAAATCTTCGCCGGGCACCGGCCGGGCGAACCCACTGGCGAAAATCGGGCTGCCCAGGCCCGCCGCCATCGAGCCGGCCAGGGCGGAAATCGTCACATCACTGCCGTTGAGGGACAGCGGCATGTTGGGTCGATAGCTCAGCTCACCGGAGACGGCGGTGGTGCCCAGAGTGGTGGAAAAACTCAGGCCATAGAGGCGGATATCTTCCGGGTATTCGACAAAGTACTCGGCGCTCGACGCCTGGGTGCCGGGCTTGACCGCAAATGGGCTGTCCCCTACCCGGCCGCCGACAAAAGGTGCGCGGCTGTGATAGTTCATGGCATACAGCCCGAACTCGGTATTGTTCAGAGCCTCAGCCTGCCAGCGCAGCGCCACCCCGAACTGGCCGCTGTCACGCGCATCACGATCGGCGCCGCGCGTGAAATGATACTGCCCGCTGGGATCCCACGGCGGCGAAAACCCCATGCGCGTGCTACAGCCGTCGGCCATCACGTCCGAGCCGAAAAAAGTGCCGCAGTTATCCAGAACCGTCTGGTCCCACTCCAACTGGTAGAACACCTCGGCAGACACGCTGTCGGTCAAGCCCTGGGATAGAAACAGCATGTTCACCGGGATCAGCCCTTCCTTGATCTCTGCCCCTGGCCGGCGGAAAGCGGCCACATCGGTGGGGTTGATCACGTTGATCCCGTTACCGATAAACGTACTCTCGCCCCAACTGACCACCTGTTTGCCCACCCGCGCATTGCCGGGTTGGCCGTCGATGAAATAGTTGTGATAGATGAATGCATCGAGGATTTGCGCACCGGATGACTGGGCCGCTTCCTTGCGATTGCTATCGCTGATGGGCAGGTAGCGGCGGCTCTCGTCCTTGAGCTCGAAGTCGTACCAATATTTGCCGCGCACAAAGACACCGGTATCGCCGTAGCTCAGTTGCAAGTCGTGCACGCCCTTGAAGATCTTCGAAAAGGTCTCGCCTTTACGAAAATTCATGCGTCCGTCATCGGCACTCTGGCTGGAAGCGTGCCCGCCGTTCCAGGTGCCCACATAAGCCGGGTCTGCGTTACGCAACGCCCAACTGCTGCCAATGGACAACGACGAGTCGAACTGCCCCTCGATTTCTCCGACATTGAAGCTGATGGCCTGGGCCTGGATGCTGGTGCCGAGTGCGAGGACGGCGGTCAATGCACAGGGCCGCACTCGATCAAACTGAAAGTGGTTTGCCACAGAACTTCCCCATCGTTTTTATTATTGAAGGCAGTGCACGTGGCCTGCCGGGCGATGTTGGCGCTGGAGAATCTTCGGGGAGCGTGTTAAAGGTGTCCAATGCAAATATGAAGGAAGATTAATGCAGTGGACGACTCAATCGACTTGAAGCGGGTTCGCCACCTGGTCTATTTGAGCGAGGAGTTGCACTTTTCCCGTGCGGCAGCTCGCGCCCACCTCTCACAGACTGCATTCAGCCGCAGCATTCAATCGCTGGAGAGCGACCTGGGGGTGCGCTTGTTCGACCGGGACACACGCTCCGTCACGCTGACCGAGGCCGGAAAACAACTGATCGGACGCGCCCATGAGCTGCTCAGTTGTGCCAAGAGAATGCAGGCCCAGGCCAATGACCTGGCCGGGACCGAAGGCGGTGAATTGCGGTTTGGCGTAACGCCGATGGCCGCCAACCTCAACACCACAGACGTGCTGGTCAAGCTGCGTAAAAGCATTCCCCGGCTGGTGCTCAATGTTCAGGTCAACTTCTGGGAACACCTGTCCCATCAACTGGAAACCGACCAGCTGGAATTTGTCGTGGCCACATTGCGGGCCGACCAGCAATTCGATCCACGCTTTTCCATCACCCACCTGCCGCCGCAACCGGCGTCGATCTTTTGCCGCAGCGATCACCCCCTGGCACGGCAGGCACAACCGATTTCACGGGAGCAGATTCTCGATTACCCCTGGAGCGGCGTCGTGCCGTCAAACGAGGCGTCGCTATATGCCTTGTTCGACCTGACGCCCGGAACGCTGTTGCCCTGGACCCTGAGCTCCAACGATCTGAACCTGCTGCGTGAAACCACCTTGACCAGCGACTCGCTGCTCTTGACCTGGTGCTCCTGGCTTGCGCAGGACCTGCGTGAGGGTTTGCTGGTGGACCTGATGCCGTTCATCCAACCGGGCTGGCCAGCCGACTTGCTGACCATCAGAAACGCCGTGGTGTGCCAGGCCGGGCGCACGCTGTCACCGATTGCCCAGCAGGCGGTGGACTCGATCATTGCCAATGCCCGTAGCCCGCTCCCGCAGGAGTCAGGGCCTACCCAGCACCTTGCTGAAGCTTTGCGCCGCCGGTTGTAACCAGCGTGCCTGGACCAGCAGCGGGGTCACGGCGGCACCCGGTTCGATCTGCCCGTCCACCTGCAAGCGCCGTGGCTGCGCTTCGATCTGGAAATGATGCTCGCCAGCCAGTTGCAGGTCGGCCAACAGCCGCAGCCCATCCCGGCACTGTAGCGCTATCCGGGTGTTTCCCAGTTTGACCAGCCATGGACTCAACACGGCAAGGTCGTGCCCCAGCAACTCCCCTTCGGCTTTACGGCACCCCGCTCCAGCGCCATCGACCTGCAATCGCCCTTCCCAACGGCCGTCCAGCACGAACATCGGCGCCGGCAAGGCGCTGACCGCACGCGGTGCCAACTGCGCCTGCCAATTCCACGGCCAGCCCTGGACCGACAACGCCCAGATGCGTTGCTGAAAGCCCAGGTTCATCTGCGCCTTCCATGGCCTGATGTGCCACTCCACCGGGCCCAGGGCACCGGCACGTGCCGCGCGGCCATTCCACACACTGCCCGTGACACCGCTGGGCTGCCAGCCCGTCGGCCACGACACCTGGCGAGCAACAAAGGCCGCGGGTAGCTCCAGCAGCAAGGTCAGGGCAAATACCCCAATGCCCCAGAGGATGACGGCGCGACTCATGGCCTGGCCGCCACTTCCAGACTGAAGGCATAGCCCTGGCCGATACCTTGCGTAAGGCTCCACTGCAAGGGCCGTCCGCCCTGTTCCTGCACGGTGCGCAGCAGGTATTGCAGGGCCTGGGGGCCGGGCAGTTCGCCTTGCAATTGCCAGCGATCGCCCTGTTGCTCGACCCGGGTCAACACCCATTGACGCGACACGGCCAGCGCCTGCCATTGCTCGTTGGAAAACGCTGCCGGCGGGACCAGCGCGCCGGCCTGTTGCGCCAACGCCTGCCACTGGCGCGCCTCCTGCCAGGCCGCCAGCAGCGGCCGTGCCAGCAACACCAGCAATAACAGCACGACCGTTGACCAACCGGCCAGCAGGCCATAACGACGCTTGGGCGGCAGTTGGTTGAAGTGGGTCAGGTACGCTTGCATCCGGGCTTTCATGGTTGTTCTCCCAAATCAAAACTCAGGAGCAGTTGCCCGCCAGCTCCTTGCGCCTCATCCATCCATTGGGCGCCAGCGACCTGGGCAATCGCCTGCCACTGCGCCGGCGCAGGCCGAGGGCCATTGCCGCGCAGGCCCAGGCGCCAATGCTTGCCGTCAAACGCCATGCTCATCACCGACCAGCCCGGTTGCTGTTGCAACCAGGCCGAGAGCGCCTGTTCCAGGGCGACGATTTTCTGCTGGCGCACCTGCCAGTCGATCGCCTCGCCCTGCACACGCGCCAACGCCACACGGGCCTGTTGCGGGTGCTTCGCAGGCCCGGCCAGCGCCGTGACCTGGGCTTTCCAGACGTCGATCTGGCGCAGGCTCTGCAGCAGATACACCGCGCCCCAACAGGCCGCCAACACCACACACCCCACCAGCAAGTGTCGCTGCAAGCGGTTCATCAACGGGGCCCGTTGCGCGCGGGCACGCGTCGGCCGTGTGCCCTCCAGCACACTGGGCAGTTGCTCCAGGCGCGCCAGGCGCGACGGCCAGTCGCCCTCAAGCGTCTGCGCGGGCAGTTCGCGCCAGGCCTGGGGCAAGCGCTCCCCCAACACCTGCGGCCAGACCAACCATTGCCGCGAGTGCGCCTTGAGGCACAGCGACAGTTCACACTGCCAACGCACGACATGCCCAGGCTCGGGCTGCGGCAATAACTGCAATTCGGCCCAACCGTGGGTGATCTGTACCCCCAGTAGCCCGCACTCGGCCAGCCAGTGCTGCACCTGTTCCCGTTGCATCACCAGCAACTCAAGTTGGCCGGCCTCCCGGGACAGGCAACTGACCAGCAGCTCTTCAGCCGGTTGCTGCGCATACTCTTCAAACAGCTGCGGCCACTCATGACGCTTGAGCCCTGGCGGCGCCGGCAGGCAGAAATGGCTGCAATCGAGCGCAGGAATAATCAACGCCCCCGGCAATTGCAGCAATGCAGGCGGTGGCGGCCAGGCGCCGCTGGCACACGCCTGTTGCGCGCGGTAGTGCAGCCACTGCCAACGGCCCTCGGCAGTGGCTGGCGGGCGCATCAGCAACCATTCCCGCGGCTTGGCCCGCAGACGCTCAAACATGCCGACGCTCCGACTCACGGCTGGGTATCGGGCAAGGTGAAGGTACAGACATAAGGGGCTCCATGATGCTCGAACTCGATCCGCACACCGCGATTGGGCTGGGCGGCAACAGTAGAAGGAAAGGCCAGCCAGCGCGTGCCCTGGTAAAAACTGAACGTGGCCCGCTCGACCGGCGCCAATGACTCCTTGCGCGCCCAGCGTGGCTTGTCGGCGGCGTACAGGTCGGCCGACACCCACAGCTCCAGACGCTGCTGGCGGGCATCGAACAGCAGGCGCTGGCGTTGTACCCGCGACGCACCGTCAGCCGGTGGCCATGCGGCCAGGGCCACCCACTGCAACTGCCCAAGAGCTGGCTGCCACTCCAGCCACGCCAGATCCAGGGGCAAGCGCTGTTCATACAATTGGCGCAGCACCAGGGCGTCGAAGCGACGCTCCAGGGCCATGCAGAATTCCAGGACCTGAGGTTCGCCACCGGGCTCCTCCAGACGCTCACGCACTTTGACCCAGCCATTGACCAAGGCCGCCAGCAACACCCCGACCACCGCCGTGAGGGCCATCGCCACCAACAATTCGATCAGGGTCAAGCCGCGCTGCGCGGCCTTCATGGGCGCACCAGAAACAGGCTGAACTGACCCAGCGGCTGGCGCTGCTCGGGATCGGCAAACAGCGTCAATTCACCACGACGCAAGCGATTGACCCCGGTATTGCCCAGGGTCAGTTGCCAATGACAGGTGGCGAGCCCCTGACGCAACTGACCACTCACCACATTGATCTGCGGCCAGTACTGCTCTACGCCAAAGCGCGTCTCCAGCTCCCGCGCACACAAACTGCCCAGGCGATGTTGCGCGACGGCCTGGTGGGTCGCGATGCGCTGGCGCAACAACTGGCTGACCATCACCGCCATCAGCGCGGCAATTCCCAGGGCAACCATGACTTCGAGCAAGGTAAAACCTCGTTGGCGCTTCATGGCAGGGTCGCAATATGCAGGGTGTTGTCGGCCTGCCATTGCCAGCGCTGACGGCCCTCGGCCCAACGCCAGGTCAGTGACACCGGACGTGCCAGACCCGAGGGCGTGAACATCACCTGAGGCTCGCTGGTCACCGGCCAATCAGGTTGCAAACCGACCGGCCAGGGCGCGCCGCGTGACGGTTCGACCTGCCACGCAGGCGCACCGGTCTGCCAGCGTACGAACTCCGGCTGCCGACCATTCCAGCGCAAGCCCAGTAGTTGCCCGGCATGCCGGGCCTGGGCGGCCTGGCTGCGTGCCTCGTTGGCCAACTGTGCCAGGGCCTGGCGCATCGGCGCCTGGCCGGCATCCAGGAAGGCCACGCCCAGGGCACTGAACAGACCAACGATCAACAAGACCACCAGCATTTCCAGGAGCGAAAACCCGCGACTGCGCTGCATGCCTAGAGGTCCCAGTTACCGATATCGGCGTCGGTGCCTTCGCCACCTTCCTGGCCATCGGCGCCCAGGGAAAAGATATCCACCCGACCGTGCTGCCCAGGGGTGCGGTAGCCATAGGCATTGCCCCACGGGTCCTGTGGCAGGCGCCGGATATAACCGTCGGCACGCCAACTGCGCGGCAGCGGTTCCAGGCTCGGCTTGCTGACCAGCGCCTGCAAGCCTTGCTCGGAGGTGGGGAAACGCAGGTTGTCGAGGCGGTACATATCCAGCGCTTGTTCCAGGGTCGCCAGGTCGGCCAGGGCCTTCTGGCGCATGGCTTTGTCCTGGCTGCCGAGCACGCTGGGGGCGACTACGGCGATCAACAGGCCAATGATAAAAATCACCACCATGATTTCCATCAGGGTGAAACCGCGCTCACGACGCTTGACGGCACGATGACCAGGCATGGCGTGCTTTTCCATTTCAAGTTCTCCATTTTCAGGTTGTCTGTTCAAAGGCTCAGGCCCTGGTTGAGCTGCATGATCGGCAACAGCACTGCCAGCACGATGAACAGCACCACCGCGCCCATCAGCAGAATCATCAGGGGTTCGAATAACGCCAGCAGCAGGTCGACCTGGCGCGCAAAACCACGTTCCTGGTTGTCGGCAACCCGCTCCAGCATGTCGGGCAAGGTGCCGCTGGCCTCACCGCTGGCGACCATGTTCAACAGCATCGGTGGGAAGTGACCGCTGGCACTGAGGGCGCGGAACAGGGTCACGCCGCCTTCGACCTGCTCACGCACGGTTTCCAGGGATTGATGAATCTGCCGGTTGCCGACCGTGGCGGTGGCGACCTCCAGGGATTCAAGCAACGGCACACCACTGCCGAGCAAAATCGCCAGGCTGCGTGACACCCGCGCGCTTTCCAGCACCGACAACAGCACGCCAATGCGTGGCAGGCGCAAGGCCAGGGCGTCACGCCGCAAGCGCCACAGAGGCCGGCGCAGTAAAACCCGCGCACCAAGCCCCAGCAGCAAGGCCAGCCCCAGCAGCCACGGGCCGAGCATCACCAGGCCCTCACTGGCGCCGATCAGCACCCGGGTAATCAGCGGCAGGCTTTGCCCGGTGTGGTTGAACTGCTCGGTGAGCTTGGGCACGACAAAGGTCATCAGGCCGATCACCACGGCCAGCGACACCAGGATCAGCACCGCCGGGTAAATCAATGCGGTGCGTGCCTTGTGCCGTTGTTTCTGCACTTGCTCAAGGTGTTCGGCCAGCCGCTCCAGCACCGGCGCCAGCTTGCCGGAGCGCTCCCCGGCCTCGACCAGCGCGCAATACAGCGTGTTGAACTGCCCGCCCTGGCGGCGCAGGCTCTGGGCCAGGCTCAAGCCTTCGCCAAGAGCTCCGCGCACCGCCACCAGCAAGTTGCGGATCGCCGGTTCCGCCAGCTGGCGCTCCAGGGTAGCCAGGGCATCCACCAACGGGATACCGGCACTCAAGAGCGTGGCCAACTGGCGGGTCAATTCGCACAACTGTCCATGGTTCAAACGTTGCCCGCGCGGGCTCGACAGACTCGCGCCCTGCACCTGCAGCTCACGGGCAAACAGGCCCTGCTCGCGCAGCAGTTGCCGGGCATGGCGCTCGCTTTCGGCCTGGATACTGGCTTTGCGGCAATTACCGCGCAGGTCCAGCGCCTGGTAGCGATAGGTCGGCATCAGTCACGCACCGCACGCAGGACCTGCTCCAGGCTGGTTTCGCCACGGCGCAGGCAGTCGGTGGCCATGGCGGTCAGGCTCTGGCGCTTGTCAGCTAGGTATTCGTGCATGGCCGCTTCGCTGGCGCCGTCATACAGCAGGCTGATCAAGCCGGCATCCAGGGTGATGAATTCGTAGAGCCCGATCCGCCCGTTGTAGCCACTGCCCTGGCAGTCATCGCAGCCCTGGGGGTGAAAGCTCTGTTCGAGGGTTGCCAGCTCCGGCCACAGTTGACGCTCGGCGGCCTGCAATGGCGCAGGCGTTGCGCAATGGCACAAACGGCGCACCAGGCGCTGGGCCATGACGCCCTTGAGGCTGGAGGCGATCAGAAAGGGTTCGATGCCCATGTCACGCAAGCGGGTGACCGCGCCCACCGCACTGTTGGTGTGCAACGTCGACAACACCAAGTGCCCGGTGAGGCTGGCTTGCACGGCGATCTGCGCGGTCTCCTGATCGCGGATTTCGCCGAGCATGATCACGTCCGGGTCCTGGCGCAGGATTGCCCGCAGGCCGCTGGCAAAGGTCATGCCGGCACGGGGATTGATCGCGGTCTGGCCGATGCCGGTAATCGCGTATTCCACCGGGTCTTCGACGGTAAGGATGTTGCACGAGCCATCGTTGAGTGCATTGAGGCTGGCATACAGCGTGGTGGTCTTGCCCGAGCCGGTGGGCCCGGTGCTCAGCAGAATCCCGTTGGGCCGTGACAGGCAGGCACGCAGGGCTTGCTCGACCTCGGCGGGCATGCCCAGGTTGGCCAGGTCCAATAGGTTTGCCTGCTTGTCGAGCACCCGCATCACCACGCGCTCGCCATGGATGCCGGGCAAGGTCGAGACGCGGATATCCACCTCGCGACCACCTGAACGCAGGGTGATCCGCCCATCCTGGGGCTGGCGTTTTTCGGCGATATCCAGGCGCGCCATGACCTTGATCCGCGACACCAGCATGGCCGACAAGGCCCGCGGCGGGCGCAGGATCTCGCGCAGATGGCCATCGACCCGCAAGCGCACCACCAGGCTCTGTTCGAAGGTTTCGATATGGATATCCGAGGCGCGCAGGCGCAGGCCTTCGGCGAACAAGCCGTTGATCAGGCGGATCACCGGCGCCTCGTTGTCACTCTCCAGCAAGTCTTCAATACGTGGCAGTTCGTTGATCAGGCTATCAAGATCGACCTGCTCGCCAATGCCCTCGATCAACGCCGCCGTGGCCGACTCGCCGGCCTGGTACAAGGCGCCCAGGCGCAGTTCGTATTGCGTCGGGTCAAGGTGCTCGACCGCCGTCGGCAGGCCGTGCACGCGCAAGACTTCCTGCAAGGCGTCGGTGTCGACATCCTCACGCAGGCACAAGGTCCAGCCCTGCGGGCCCGGCGCCCGTGCCAAACCCGCCTGGCGCGCCAGTCGATAAGGCAACAACGTACTCACCACACGCCCTCGTCCAGGCGTTCGCGGCTGGCCGGGAACAGGCGCAGCAAGGCGTTGTTATCGGAGATTGCGGGCAATGCCAGGTTGGAGTTGACCTTGAGGTTGCGGTACTTCTCGCTGCTCAGTTGGGCCAGGGTCTCGCCGTCGCGCATGATCCGCGGGCGGATAAATACCATCAGGTTCTGCTTGGTGCGCTGGCTGGCGTTGGAGCGGAACAGCCGCCCTACCCCCGGAATGTCGCCGAGCCACGGCACACGCTGGTCACTGTTCTTGGCCTCGTCGCCGATCAGCCCACCGAGCACCACCAGACCGTTGTCTTCGACCATAACCTTGGTCTTGATCTCGCGCTTGTTGGTGATCACATCGCTGGCGCCGGTGCTGTCGGCAATCGACGAGACTTCTTGCACGATGTCCAGGCGCACGGTGTTGTCGATATTGATCTGCGGCTTGATCCGCAGCTTGATCCCCACCTCCTTGCGCTCGATGGTCTGGTAGGGGTTGGTGTTGTTCTGCGTCACCGAGCCCGTTACAAAAGGCACTTCCTGGCCCACCAGGATCGACGCTTCGGCGTTGTCCAGGGTCAGCAGGGTTGGGGTCGAAAGCAGGTTGAAGCCGCTTTCGCTTTTCAGTGCGTTGAGCAGCGCAAGGAAGTTCAGCCCGCCGCCGTTGAGCTTGCCGAAGCCTGCGGTCGCCCCTGGCACATTGGCCAACAGCTTGCCCAGGCCAGCCGTGTCGCCACTGGCAGCGGCCCCCGCCAGGCCGGCGATGCTCGTCCCGCCATTGGTAAAGTTCACCGCGCCGCCACCAAACGAGTCGCCCAAAAACAGCCATTGCACCCCCAGTTCCTGGGCGCGGGTATCGGAGACCTCGGCGATGATTGCCTCGACCACCACTTGGGCGCGGCGGATATCCAGTTGCTCGACGATGGTGCGGTAGGCGGCGATTTCGCTGTCCGGGCCGACCATCACCACCGCGTTGGTGCCCTCCTCCGATTCCATGCGAATCGCCGAGGCGCTGGCTGCGACCTGCTTCGGCGCACCCTCCACCGGTACCCCTTCGCCGCCGGCGCCGGGCGTGTCCTGGCTCAAGCCGCGCAATACCTTGACCACCTCAGCCGCATTGGCATGCCGTAGGTACATCACCACGGTGTTCGAAGGACGCAAGGCATTTTGCGGCTGATCCAATTGCTTGAGCAGCGCGCGCACCCGCTGGCGACTGTCGGCGCTACCACGCACCAGCAACGCATTGCTGCGAGGATCGGCGATCACCTGGGCGCTGTCGGCACCTTGCTCGCGGGCCAGCAGGCGGGTCACCAATTGCGCAGTGTCGTTGGCACTGGCGTTGGTCAGGGGCAGCACTTCCAGGGGTTCCTGGCTGACCTGATCGAGTTGCGACAACAGGCTGTCAATGCGGTCCAGGTTGCTGCGCCAGTCGGTGATCACCAGCAGGTTGGCTGCCGGGTATGGGCTGATCACCCCCACGCGCGGGTCGATCAGCGGCTTGATGATATTGAGTATCTGCTCACTGCCGGCATTGCGCACACTGAACACCCGGGTAGCCATGCCATCGTTGCCTTGCCCGGCCTGGCGCGTCGATTCCACCGGCACCGGCTCCAGGCGCGCAGCCTGGTCCGGCACGATCTTCACGCTGCCATTGGGCAGGTTGACGGCGGCGAAACCCTGGGCGCGCAACTGGGCAAGGAAGATGTCGTAGATCGCTTCGCTGCCAAGCATGTCGAGGCTGCGTACCGTGACCTTGCCCTTGACCCGAGGGTCGATAATGAAGGTGGTGTTGGTGATGCGCGATACGCTGTCGATAAAGTCCGTGAGTTCGGTGTCGATGAAGTTCACTTCATACAAGGCCGGCGCTTCTTCGGCGCGGGCCTGGGTCACGCTCAAGGCCAGGCACAACGCAGTCAGGCCCAGGCATTTATTGATCATGTGCATCTCGGTTCATTCCTTGCGCTTGAGGCCGATCACCGGTCGCTCAGTCGGCCATGGCAAGCGCTCGCGCTGCCCTTGATTGTCAAAAATCAGCCCGCGTTCATCGATGTCGTGCAAGACGATGCCCGGGGCCAGGCGCTGACCCAGGGTCAGCGTGCGTTCTTGTTGCTGGTAGCGCAGCACCAGCACTGTGGCGCGCAGCGGGCTGGCCTTGAGGCTGCCCAGATAATCGACCTTGAGCGTGGTCAATGGCAGGTCGTCGCTGGGCGCCTGGCGTGGTGTCCAGTGGCTGCTCAAGAGGTCGGCCACCGGCGCCGATGCCGGGTATGGCACGACCGGCTGCGCCAGCCCATGCCACAGTTGCAGTACGCATTGCGCCGCCAACCAGGCACACAGCGTGACCAGCAGAAGGTTGAACAGGCTGCCTGCCCGGCTCAACTGACCACACTCCGTGGATGCCATCCCGGATGCCCCTGCACGTAGCGCACTTCGGGCAGCTGCAAGGGCGCCAGTTGCCAATCCGCCGGCTGCTCGCGCAACCAGCCTTCAAGGTGTTGCCACAGCGGTTGCCCGGCATCGGCGGCAAAGCCCAGGCCAAAGGTGCGGCAGGTGCCGACCGGCTCGGCAAACTCACTGACCCGTTTGCCGCCAGGGCTATAGGTGACCTGCCAGGGCTGGCCGAGCCAGCGCGGCAAGTCCTGGCTGTTATCCAGCAGCAATGGCTCGCCAAACAGTTGCTCGGCGCCGTTCTCCAGGACCTGGCGCACTTGCTGTGCTGGAACATCGACTACCGGCGCCGGGTAACTGGCGCTGAGGCTGATCAAGTGTTCGCGGGTGATCATCTGGCCGCGCGCCAGGGGACTGTCGTAGCGCAGGCCCGGTAGCAACACCGCGCTCTTGGGCTCGCGGGCCAGGGCCTGGTGCAACAGGCGATCCCAACTGCCGGCGCGCACATCACGGCGCCAGAGGTTTTCCGGAGCCTTGGCCAGGGGTTGGTCGAGCCAGGCGGCATGCGCTGCGCGCTGTTGTTGCAGGCGTGGTTGCAGGCGCTGGGCGTGGGCCTGGGCGGTAGCGTCCAACGCGCTGGCCTGAGCCGGAAAAAAGCGCGCATCAAAACGCCACTGCCCCGCCTGGGCCTGACAGCGGATGCGGAAGGCGCCGCTGGCCCGGGTCCCGCCCAGCACCACCGGCACCCGCTTGCCGGAGCTTTGCAGGATTTCCACCGGTTGCGGCCACAAATCCTGGCCACGGGCACACAGCACCAGATCCACCTGGCTCAGGCGTTCAGCCAGCCAGAACCCCGGCCCGGTACCAACATCGGCCAGGGCCACCACCAGGTCGGCTTCTTCGCGGGCCTGAGTGAGCACCGGTTGCAGGCTGTGCAACCATTGCTTCAAGGACGCTTGCTGGTCCCGTGCATAAGGGTCGGTAATGCCGACCACAGCAATGCGCACGCCACCACGGCGGAACACCTGCATACCCGGAGTGGCCAGGCGTTGCGCACTGTTGCTGGCCAGCCCGGCGCCGAGCACCGGATGGCCGAATTGCTGGTACAGGCCCTGGCATTGTTCGGGCCACAACACGCGCTCATCGCTGCTGACCCGCACTTCACTGCCGAGCAACTGGCTGCCCTGGACCCCGGACAGGCCACGGGTCAGGTAGGCCAGGCCGCTGCCGTTCCAGCACTGGCCGTTTTCCAGAGTCAGGCTATTCTCATGTCCCGCTTCATCGCGCAGGCGTTGCAGCACGGCACCGAGTACCGCATAGCCACCGGTTTGCACGCTGTCACTTAAGGAAGCATCCAGCAGGCCATCCAACTGGCTGCCATCGGCTTGGCGAAATCGCGCATTGGCCCCGGTGATCCACGGCGCCTGGCCGATGCGTGTGGCTGGCCCCAGGCGCGTGGCGGGCACCACCGGGCGGCCCGGCTGGCGTGCATCGAGGGTGTCGGCGATATACAGCAGGTCGACCGGCTGACTGTCGGCCGGCCCCGCCTTGCTCAAACTGGAGCAACCGGCCAGCCAAGGCGCACATGCACCCAGTGTCATCCATCCCAATACATCGCGCCGCACCATTGAAAGCATTATTCCCTCACCCTGAAGCACACTCTTATAGGGGCCGCATAGTGGGGGGCAATTAATGACGCTTTGATGTCAGTTTTTTAACAGGAGTGAAATGTGTCGCCCTGCAACAAAAGGAAATAAAAGAAATACACTTAAATACATTTTTAACAAAACCGACCGCGAATCATCACATTCGGCTCTTAGAGTTCGGGCTCCTTTCAAAATAACCGTGATCTACAAAGGACCTGATGAAATGAGTCGAGAGACTGGCGACAACCAGAATCGCAACCTGAGCCTCAATGAGCCGATGGAATCGGTACTCACTGCCTACCTGAGCCGCCGCAGTGTGGTGCGTGGCGGGCTCGGCGCCGCGATCGCCATGATTGCCGGTACTGGCCTGACCGGCTGTTTTGACAGCGGTGGCGGTTCAGACAACGACACGCCTACCCAGCCGCCAAAACCTGCGCTGAAGCTGGGCTTCAATTCGATCCCAGGTTCCCTCACCGATGCCTGCACCGTGGCTGCCGGCTACACCGCACACGTCCTGGCGCCGTGGGGCACGCCGCTGAACAGCAACGCAGCCCCGTGGAAAAGCGACGGCAGCAACACCTCCACCGACCAGGCCAACTCGGTAGGCATGCACCACGACGGCATGCATTTCTTCCCTATCAATGGCAGCTCCACCGACGGCCTGCTGGCCATCAACCATGAATACATCGACGCACAAGCCCTGCACCCGGCGGGCCCGACCCTGGTCGGCGGCGTTCGTCCGGTTGAAGAAGTGCGCAAAGAGATCAACGCCCACGGCGCTGGCGTAATGCGCATCACCAAGGTCAATGGCCGCTGGCAGGTGATGGAAAACGACCCGTTGAACCGTCGTTTCACCACTGCCACCGTCATGGACCTGGCGGGCCCGATGAAAGGCACCGATCACGTCAAGACCAAGTTCTCCACCACCGGCACCCAGACCCGCGGCACCAACAACAACTGCGGTAACGGCTACACCCCGTGGGGCACCTACCTGACCTGCGAAGAGAACTGGCCGGGGATTTTCGTCAACAAAAGTGGCGCCCGTCCGGCAGACCAGGTGCGCATCGGCGTGGGCACCGGCAATGGTAACTATCGCTGGGAATCGGTGGCTGGCGACCCGAGCGAAGTGAACGGCGAGTTCAGCCGCTTCAACGTGACCCCAAGCGGCGCCACCGCGACCGACGATTACCGCAACGAAGCCAGCACCTATGGCTACATCGTCGAGATCGACCCGTACAACGCTTCGACCCGCGCCGTGAAGCGCACCGCCCTGGGTCGTTTCCGCCACGAAGGTTGCTGGCCTGGCCTGACCACCGCCGGCAAGCCAGTGGTGTTCTACAGCGGCGACGATTCGCAGAACGAGTACCTGTACAAGTTCGTCTCCACCGCCCTGTGGGACCCGGCCGATGCCAACCCCAGCGATCGCCTGGCGACCGGTGCCAAGTACATGGACAGCGGCAAGCTCTACGTGGCGCGCTTCAACGCCGATGGCAGTGGTAACTGGTTGCTGCTGGACGTGGCCACCAGCACCACCGACGGCAGCACCCTGGGCGCGAAATTCACCAACCTGCCGGGGATCATCCTCAACACCCGCGGCGCAGCCGATGCCGTAGGTGCCACGCCGATGGACCGTCCGGAGTGGACCTCGGTCAACCCGCTCAATGGCGACGTCTACCTGACGCTCACCAACAACACCAGCCGTACGGTGGCCAACCCTGCCAACCCGCGTGTGAACAACAAACACGGGCACATCATTCGTTGGCATGACGCCGATAACCAGGTGTCGTTCACCTGGGACATCTTCGTGTTTGGCGCCAACGCTGCTGGCAGCCCGGACCTCAACCGCTCC
Source organism: Pseudomonas sp. FH4 (assembly GCF_000510915.2). Classification (NCBI taxonomy): domain Bacteria; kingdom Pseudomonadati; phylum Pseudomonadota; class Gammaproteobacteria; order Pseudomonadales; family Pseudomonadaceae; genus Pseudomonas; species Pseudomonas sp. FH4. The sequence continues at coordinate 231,903 of NZ_AOHN01000021.1, forward strand.
GGCCTGACCACCCTGAACCAGTTCGCCAGCCCGGACGGCATGACCTTCGACAGCCGTGGCGTGATGTGGATCCAGACTGACAACGGCGAAAAGACCCTGACCGACTACACCAACGACCAGATGCTGGTGGTGATCCCCACCAATATGGTCGATGCCCAGGGCAAGCAAGTGCCGGTCAATGCCCAGAACCAGGCCGACCTGCGACGTTTCTTCGTCGGGCCCAATGGTTCTGAAGTGACGGGGGTGACCTTTACCCCGGATAACAAGACGGTGTTCGTCAACATCCAGCACCCGGAAAACTGGCCATCGACCACGGTCGCCACTGACGTTACGGTTGGGACTGTACGCCCACGTGCATCCACGGTGGTGATCCAGCGTGCCGATGGGGGCGACTTGGCGATCTGATGAGGATGCAGGCGTCGGCTTGCCGGCGCCTGCAGCACTGTCTTTGTGGGAGTTCGATTCAACAGAGAATTTTGGGCACAGCACAAACCAAATGTGGGGGCTGGCTTGCCTGCGATGACGGCCTGCCAGCCACCAGAGGTAGTGGCTGAACCACCGCTATCGCGGGCAAGCCCGCTCCTACACTGTTTGTGGATATTTTGATCCCACGTGCACTCTATAACGGCAACGGTTCCCGCGAGCGCAGCAGCATGCCTTGCGCCGGTACCCGTGCGTGCCACTTCACCACACCCTGGGCTTCGACACGGTACTGGCTGCGAAAGCGTTGGCCATCCAGGTCAACCTCCAGTTGCAACAGGAAATGGTCACCGTTGAGCTGCAATCCTTCGCTCAGCCGCTCGAACATCGCATCATCCATCGCCCCCAGGGCCTGGCGCAGTTCACCCGCATCACGATAGCCCCCTGCCGGGCGCGCGCTGACCAGCCGGGTCAGCACCGACCGCGAGACCTCTCCCTCATACAACGCATCCAGCAGCGCCAGCATCTCCAGGTTCAGCGCATTGGCGTTCAGGCGCCAGCCTGCGGTCTCGTCCAGGCTGCATAACTGCGGGTAGCGCACGGCCCGGAGTGCGTCGGGAAGCGCCAGCAGGTTCAGCTCGCTGATATCGCGCATCCTTTGATTGGCCGCCAGGCGCGGTGGCGATTGACGCAAGTATTCGTTGCTTTCTGCACCTTGCAGGCGGGTCTGCTGGTCGGCGTCGAGCCAGTCGGCCAGGGTCTGGGCCAGGCGTTCGGCAGCCATGTCGGCTCCCAGCAAATGCACCAACTGGCGCTGGGCGCGCTCGGCTTCGGGGCCGATCAGGGCGTTGACGTTGAAGCAGGTGTGCAGGTCGCGAATCCGGATGCTCGCCTTGCCCCCCTTGAAGTCGTAACTCAACGGCTGCCCGCGCATGGCCTGCCAGAACATCGGGCTGGCGCGCCACAGCGGGTCCTGCAGGGCCTGTTCGGTAAAGGCCAGCGCCGCCCGCTCGATCGCCCGCGCCTGCACCCGTTGTTGCACCAGGCGCACACTGTCGACCTGCTGGCGCCCCTGTTCGACCATCCAGGCCATACCGCCCGCCAGCATGGCCAGGGCCACCAGCACCATCAACAACGCCGCTCCCTGCTGCCGTTTTTTGTCCATGACCCAACCACCTTTTATGTAGAACCTGGCGACAGTCAACACAGTGGATGTTTCAACCAAGTGGCAGGCTCACACAATTCCCGCAAAAACGTCACAGCTGCGTCATAAAGCCTCGGCACACTGCGCCTTCATATTTCAAATCAATGGCTTGGAGTGTCGGTATGGGTGGTATAGGGATTTGGCAACTGGTCATCGTGCTGCTGATCGTGGTCATGCTGTTCGGCACCCGGCGCCTCAAGGGCCTGGGCAGCGATGTGGGCGAGGCAATCAAGGGATTTCGCTCCTCCATGGGCAACGAATCCGCTGCCCAGGCGAGCGCAGAAAAGGCCAGCCTTGAGGTGCAAGCCGAGCCTCAACGACCCGCAGACAGCAAACACTGATGTTCGATATCGGGTTTAGCGAACTGTTGCTGGTGGGCCTGGTGGCGCTGCTGGTGCTGGGCCCCGAGCGCCTGCCGATTGCCGCGCGCAATGCCGGGCTGTGGCTGGGCCGGGCCAAGCGGGCGATGAATACGCTCAAGGCCCAGGTCACCCAGGAACTGGACCACGAACACTTGCTGCAGGGCATCGATCAGCAGCCATTGCGGCAACTGGAGCAGCAACTGCGCGACGGCATCCGCCTGGACGCTGCGCCGCAGCCAGAAACCACCCCTTATCCAGGACAACCTGCCCCATGAGCGACCTGCCCTTGTCTGCCCCGCGCCTGTCGGTGACCGGCCACCTGACCCGGTTACGCTCGCGCCTGGTGCGCTGCGTCCTGGCGATCCTCCTGGTGTTTTGCGCTCTGTTTCCCTTTGCCCAGACGCTGTACAGCTTCGTCTCGCAACCGCTGCGCGATTTCTTGCCCAGCGGCGCAACGATGATCGCCACTGGGGTGACTTCTCCGTTTCTGGCACCGCTCAAGCTGACCATGATGATCGCCCTGTTCATCAGCATGCCGCTGTTGCTGCACCAGGCCTGGGGCATGATCGCGCCGGCGGTGTACCGCCAGGAACGACGCACTGCCGCCTGGTTGCTGGCCGCCAGCGTGGTGCTGTTTTACGCCGGCATGGCGTTTGCGTTTTTCCTGGTATTCCCGATGATGTTCGGCTTCTTTACCAGCGTAACCCCGGACGGCGTGGCGATGATGACCGATATCGCCCTGTACCTGGATTTCATCCTCGCGCTGTTACTGGCGTTCGGCCTGGCGTTTGAAATACCGGTGGCGACTTTCCTGGTGATCTGGGCCGGTATCACGGATGTGCAGACCCTGCAGAAAAGCCGACCGTATGTAATCGTCGGCTGCTTTGTGGTCGGCATGCTGCTGACCCCGCCAGATGTGTTTTCGCAAACCATGCTGGCGGTGCCGATGTGGATTCTGTTCGAGCTGGGGCTGCTGGCCAGTCGGTCGGTGAGCAAATCGCGTACCGAGGCAGCTTAAGACAGTTTGCTCGGGGCCAGGGAAGTACTGCGCCCACCCTGCTTGAGCAGGGACGGATTGATGCCAAACTGCTTGCGAAAAGCCGTAGCAAAGTGGCTGGCATTGGCATAGCCCAGATCCGACGCCACGCGCATCACCGATTCGTCCCCTTCCAGTAGCCGGCTGCGGGCTTGAGTCATGCGCGCTTGCTGGAACACCCCGTAGACACTGTTGAGGAACAACTGCCGGAACCCGCGCGTCAGTTTGGGCTGGCTCAGACCGGATTCACGGGCCAGCTCAGACAGGCTGGGCGCTTTGCCCAGGTCTGCCAGCAAGCGCTCGCGAGCATGCTGAAGGCGTTGGCGATCGATGGGGCTCAGGCGACAGGCGCAGTCCACGCTGCGCCGTGCTTCCAGGAACAGGCTGACCAAGGTCACGCTCTGGCCATACAGCCACAGGCTACTGCGCGGCTGGCCAGGCGCGTACGTCAGGGCATTGGACAATTGGTGGGCGGTGGCGCTCATTTCACCGCTGCGGTGTCCATCGAGAAAGCAATGATCGCAGGCCAGCGCGTTATACAGGGTCGGGTCGATTTCCAGTTCCCACTGGGTCAACAATTCGGGATGGATCATCACCGTAATATTGTCTATCTCACCCTGCTGGTGATACAGGCCGTTGCGACTGCGCCCATAGCTGATGCTGCCGGTACCCTGGTCAATGACATAGCGGCGCTGCCGCCGACCATCGCGAAAGCTGCAAGAGGCCTTGCCCTTGAGCAGGTTGGTAAAGCTGAAGTGGATGCGCTCGCTGTCGTCATGCAGAGGCATCTCCACTGGCTGCTCGAAAGTACTTTGCCAACGCACGATATCCAGCCCGCCCTGCAAGGTCACTCGGGTGACCCGGCACTGGGAGCCCGGGCCGAAATCGCCCCCGTAGCCATCGGCAATAATCCGCGAGACCGGCATGAACGCCCGCCCCTGCTCCTCAACGGCTGACATCTTGGATCTCCTTGCTGACCGGATACGGCTCGAATCAGACCACATTGGGGTAGATGAGCGCAATTGATAATCACTAGCATCTATCGCGCTGCAGTTACGCCCTTAGCCGCCGTCGCCCACCGCGACGCGCACTGCCCCAAACCTCAGTCAAGGTCCCATCATGTCTGCACGACGCCACTCGACGACTCACCGTCGATCACCGCACATTTGTTATACTATAACAGCTCTGCTCAGTTGCACACTCACTCATTCAGCCTTTGCCGATACAGCCGTCCAACCGCTGCAACTGCCGGTTTCAACCGTCACCGCGCGGATGGAGCAGGAGGATCCCAAGGAGGTGCCGATCAGCCTGAGCGTGATCAGCGGTGAGCAGTTGCGCACCCAGCGCCTCAATACCCTGGAAAGCGCCCTGCGCAACACGTCCGGGGTCAGCGTGAACTCCTCTGGCGGTCCGAATGATTTCAACGTGCTGATCCGTGGTGTGGGCTCGCTGTACCAGATGTCGATGGATGACAGCTCGGTGGCGTTCAATATCGATGGCGTGCCGGTATCGTCGCGCAGCCTGGGTTTCGAAACCCTGGATGTGGAGCGCATCGAAGTCCTCAAGGGGCCACAGGGCACCTTGTCCGGGGCAATTGGCCAGGCCGGCGCCGTGAATATCACCACACGCCAGCCGACCCGTGAACGGGAAGGTTATGTGCGCGGCGAAGTCGGCCAGCAAGGCCAGTTCCTCACTGAGGGCGCCGTGGGCGGGCCTCTGACGGAAAACCTCAGCGGCCGCCTCGCAGTACGCCGTGCGGGTTACGACAGCTGGATCGACAACGACCAGACCCACCACCCCCAGACCAAACCCCGCAACGAAGCATACCGAGGCAGCCTGCTGTGGGATCTCAACGATGACACCCACGTGCTGTTCAGCGCCGAGCGGCAAAAGTCCAAGCGCGCCACCAACTCCCTGGTGCTGCGCCCGTACGGTAGCGACCCGAGCCTGGACCTCACCCCCGGCCTGTTCGACGACAACTACAAGACCACCGAGCGCTACGCGATCAAGGTCGAGCATGACTTCGCCAACAGCCGCCTGACCTCCACCAGTTCCACTTCAACCGCCGATTTCGAAGGCCTGATCGCCTATGACAGCAAACTGATGGGCGCGCTCTACGGCACCCCCAGCGAGTTCTGGGTGGTCGACAAATCCTTTGAGCGCAGTTGGAGCCAGGACGTACACCTGAGCTCCCTGCCCGACTCGCAGGTGTTCTGGGTCACGGGGCTGGCCGCCACACGCAGCGAGCGTACCTACGACACCCCGCGCAATACCTACGGCACCTCAGGCGCCAAGTTCCGCGACTTCACCACAACCACCTATGCCGGCTACGGCGAAGTCACCTTCCCCCTGACCGAGCAGCTGAAACTGACCACCGGCTACCGCCATTCCTGGGACCGCAAGACCTATGACGGCGAGTACTTCTCGGGCAGCGACTCGGTCAACGACTCACGCAGGCTGACGGACAATTACGGCACCGGTCGCGCTGCCCTGAGCTATGCGATCACCCCGCAAACCAACGTTTATGTGCAATTGGCGCGCGGTTACAAGTCCGGTGGGTTCAATGACTATGCATCGCAGGTCAGCGACAGCGAACCCTACAAGGCCGCCGTCAGCAAAGCTGCGGAACTGGGCTTCAAGAGTGAAACCGACGACCGCCGTGGCCGCCTCAATGGCGCATTGTTCTTCACCCGCGTGCACGACGACCATCTGCTGGGGTACGACGCTGCAACCTTCGCCACCAATGCGTTCAATGCCGACACCCGCACCCGCGGCGCCGAACTGGAAGGCAGCTGGCGCTTCGACTACGGCCTGAGCGTGGCCGCCAGTGCCACCTACCTCGACGCGAAAATCACCAGCGCGGTGAAGGGCATCCAGGCCGGTGACGTCGCCGCTGGCAACCGGACCCCGGATGTACCGCGCTGGAGTGGCAACTTCAACGTCGCCTGGGAGCATCCATTGGGCAGTTTCGCCGGTCTGGGTGAAACCACCCTCAACACCAGCCTCAACTACCACCTTGTGGGCGAGCGAGCGGCAGATCCGCAGAACCATTTCAACCTGGATAACTACGAGAAACTCGACCTGCGCGCCGGCCTGCATAGCAAGTTCGGCGAGGTGTATGCCTATGCCGACAACCTGCTGAACCAGACGTACGACACCTATGGGTTCTACAGTGATCCGGTAGCCTATGGCGCACCCGCGCGACGCCGTACCCTGGGCGTCGGCTACACCTATCAGTTCTGACGTGAAGGGGGAGCAGGTTGATTGGTGAATCAATCCCCTTGTAGGCGCTGGCTTGCCAGCGTCTATAAGGTTTGTTGGCCAAGCCTCTATCAGAACGAATAGCTGTAGCCCACCCCCGCCGAGCGCCCTCTGCCTGGCATCCCGGTCAACACCTGGGCCGTGGAATAGGCACCATACAAGTCATAGCGCGCATCCAGCAGGTTATCGCCCCACAGGTAGACTTCCGAGCCGCCGCTTTCCAGGCCCAGGTGCAGGTCCAGCTTGGCGTAGCCCTTGAGGTCATAGTGGTTCTGCGGGTCTGCCGGGCGGTTTTTCTGCAGGCGGTAATTGAGCAATGTATTGAGACGGGGCGCCGGTAATCCCAGCAGGTCAGGCAGATCCTTGTGCCAAGCCACACTGAAGTTACCGCTCCACAGCGGCACGTCTGGTACCCGACTGCCTGCCACCACGTCACCGCCAGAAACACCCCGGGCATCGGAGGTCACGAGCGCATTGGTGTAGCTCACGGCACTGCCCAGGGTCAATTGGTCAGTGACGTGCCAGGTGCTCGACAGCTCTGCGCCCTTGCTGCGGGTGTCGGCATTCACCGCACTGACGGCCACGGTCTTGAAGTCATACCCCAGCAAGTGGTCATCGCGCACCCGCGTGAAGAACAGCGCCCCCTCCAGGCTCAACGCACCGCCCTCGCTTTCGTGCTTGAACCCCATTTCGGCCGCACTGACCTTGGCTGCCTTGTACGGCTCGCTGTCCGTGACCGAGGTCGCGTAATCATTGAAGCCGGCAGACTTGTAGCCACGGGAAAGTACGGCATAGAGATTGGTCTGCGGCGTCAGCGCATAGGCCAGTGCCACGCGCCCGGTGCTGTAGTTGTCTTGCAGTTGGCGGCTGTCGCTGGCCCGATTGCCTGCGCTCGTATATTCGCCACCGTAGGTCTTGCGATCCCAGGTGTGGCGCAGGCCGGTGGTGAGTTTCCAGTCCTCGGCAATCGGGAAGGTGATCTCGCCATACGCCGCGTAGCTGTTGGTAGTGAACTCACGTTGCTGAAGCGCGCCGTTGGTGAAGTTGTTCGAGTCGAAATTGCGCTCGGAACGGGAAAGATTGACCCCACTTACCCAGAACACCTCGGCCTCTGGCAGCGAGCCCAGGCGCAGGTCCTGGCTCCAGACCCGTTCGTGGGCCGAGTCCTCAATAAGGTATTCGAAGGGTGAACCGTACAGTGCACGGGTGATGTTGCGGTCATAACCCTTGACTGCATTGAAGTCGGTGCTGGTGTAGGCGCTGATCGAGGTGATCCGAGCTTGCGCCAGATCGTGATTGAGTTCAAAGGAATAGCGCTCGTTGGTTTTCTGGTTGCCGTCAAATACGCCAGGCGTGTAGTCCAGGCGCGGGCTGTCGCCAAAGGGCCGCAGCATTTCCAGGCCGACGTAGTGCTCGGCGCGCTGGCGCTCGGCAACCAGCAACCCGGTGGTGCCGGCGTCGTTGTCCCACAGCAGGCTGCCACGCAAGGCCAGGTCCCGTGGCGCGGTCAGCGGATCGCGGTCCTGCTGGTCGTCGACCCAGTTATCGAAGCCGCTGCGACGCACCGCAACGCGCCCGGCCAGGGTCTCGGTCAAGGGGCCGCCTACCGCGCCTTCGGTCATGAACTGGCCTTGCTGGCCGACTTCACCGCGCACATAGCCTTCTACCTCACGGGTGGGTTTGCGGGTGGTGACGTTGATCGCCCCGGCCTCGCTGTTGCGCCCCAGCAAAGTGCCCTGGGGCCCCTTGAGCACTTCCACCTGCTGCACATCGAGGGAAGCCATGGCCGCATTGCGCACCGACATCGGCACGCCATCGACGTTCAGCACCACCGAGCCGTCATCCATACTCATCTGGTTCAGCGAACCGACCCCGCGAATACGCACATTGGCGTCATTCGCACCGCCCCAGGAATTGACGTCGACGCCCGGGGTGCCGCGCAATGCGTCTTCAAGCGTGCGCAGGCGCCGGGTTTGCAGGGTTTGCCCGTCGATCACCGAGAGGCCGAAGGGAATGTCCCTAGCGCTTTCCTGGTTCAATCGCGCACTGACGGTCACCGGCGCCAGCTCCAGGGCCTGTGAGTCGGACTGGTAGTCGGCAGCAAACGCGCTGCACGCCTGGCTGGACAAGGCCAGCGCCAGGGCTTGGGTAAGGACGTTGGCGCGCCAACCCTGCGGGTGGCGTAACGGTTTGAGTAGCCACTGATCAAGCATGCAAAACTCCAGGCAGATAAGAGAGGGACAGGTTCATTGCGGCGTGCCCCAGCGCTGACGCGCCTGGGCGATCACCTGATCCGAGGGCGCACCCAGCAGCCCTTGGATCGATGGCGGCCATCCCTGGCCTGTACGGATTTGTGCCGTCATGTCCAGCAGTTGCGCAGCGCTCTGGCTGGCAACCCAATCGAGACTGGCCAGCGCCGCATAAGGCGCGGCCCAGCCCTGCTGCCGGGCGCTGGCCAGGGTGCCGATCGGCTCGCCATCGCTGGCGAGGGCGCGGGTCAGGTCATCAGCCTTGAGCCCGATCAATGCCGCACGGGCATCGGGGCCATCAACTTCGCCGACACACAGCAAACCTAGCGCTGCGGCCACACCTTGGCTCAGCCACACGTGACCCGGTTGCTCGCGCAGGTCGCTGGCGCTGAGCAGCCGCTGGCGGGCCAACAGTTCGGCGATATGGGCGCGTCGTGCCCAGCGCCCGACACCGGTTGGCGCCACGTCCCAGTCCGGGGTCTGGGCCAGCAACAGGTGACCGTTACTCAGTCGACTGGCCCCCATGCCGCTGGGCCATTGGCTCACGTCGCTGACCGGTGGGCTTGCGCCCAGATGCTGCGCAATACAGGCAGACATGGCGGTGAGGTCCTCACGCACCTCGCGGGCGGTCGCTTGGCGACTGGCATCGGCCAGCACCCGGACACCGTCCAGTTCATGGGTCACGGTTGCTGAGGACAGGGCATAAGCGAAGTCCAGCGGCTGTTTACTGCGGCCACTGAGGGAGTAACCCTGGGCGTCGATGGTCCAGTGCCAGGCCCCGGCCGGTGCAACGGCTTGCGCAGCCACCGCCGCCCCCTCGGGCAGCGCGGGTGCGGTAGCGGACAAGCCGGCTGCCAGACGCTCTACTGGCGCACGCAAGCCACGTTCCGGGTCCAGGCCCAGGCGCGGCACCACCCGTCGCGCTTCCAACCATAACGCCCGAGGACTCAGCCAGATACCCTCGCCCTCGCTCGACCAACCGGTGGCATTCAGGGTCCAGTGCAAGGTCACCTGGCAACCGCTCGACGCACAAGCGCCCAGGGCCAGCCGCAGATGATCATGGGCTTGCTCAACCACCACCGACTGGTCCATCACCCTGGCGCCCGTCACCTGCAGACCCGCCGGCAACTCGGCATCCAGATGGCCATTGGCAGCAGTCACGCCCTCCAGGGTCCACTGCCCTAGCACCTGGCGTTGGGCACTGTCGATCTGCAACTGCAATTGCCCGCCGGCCACCTGGAAGGCACCGGCGCCGGCCAGCCAGCGCTGCTCCCAGGCGGCGCTGTCCGCACGCGCCTGGGTGGCGGCCTGATAATCGCCCCGCTCCACCAACTGGCGGTGCAACACGTTACCGCTGCCCAACATCACCAGCACACCCACTGTCAGCAACACACCGGGTACACCGCGCACTCGCGTACTCAGGTCGGCAAGACGTCGGCGCTCCGGCCCTCGGGGCACGGCCAGGGCCGCCAGTGCGACCAGCACCAGGCACACCGCAAGCTTCCAACTGGCCAGTGTGCCGAGATAGGCCAGCCACGGGGCCCAGCCGGTCAGCGCCGAGAGCGCCATGTGGCCCGGGATCGCCATTTCATACGCGGGGTAACTCACCAGTCCCAGTTCGTGATTGAGCACCAGGAAAAACGTCAGCAACATCGACGTGGCGTATGCCAGGCCGGACCGCCGAATCAGCGCATGCACCAGCACCGTCAGCATCGCCAACTCCAGCAATGGCGGGGCAAACACCAACAGCGAGTAGATCAGCGCAAACCCCGGCGCCAGGCTGGCAGGCGCGACGACAGCGCTGATCAGCAGGCTGGCGACGCCAGGCACCACAGCCAGCGAAAGGGTGGCGAGCAACACACACAGCACCTGACCGAACGTACGCAGCCACACCGGCGCCGGTGTGGCTTGCAGCATCGCCCCCAGCCCCTGCACATCATCACGCCGGCAGATCAGGCCGACCAGCGCCGCCACCATAAAGGCAATCACCAGGAACAGCGCGCTGGCCAGCAGCGGCAACGTCAAGTCAGCGCGCGGCACCATCGGCCCATGGGCATGCCACACCCCATGCACAAGACCGCTGAGCACGCCCATCACCACCAGCATCCCGAGCGCCAGCCACCAGACCTTGCGCGCAAAGACCTGGCGTATCTGCCAGCAGGTTTCGCGCCATAACGCGCGCGGCCAGTGGCTGACCAGCAAAGGGCCAGGCAAGCGCACATCCTGTGCCAGTTGCATCGGCGGCTCTGCCAACACCGCACCGCTACGTCGGCCCATCAGGCTCTGGCGCGTGGCACGGGCCAGGGACCAGGCCAACAGCAGCAGCGGCAGCACACACCACAGGCCCCGGTTGAGCCAGAACCCCGGTGTGAGGTCCAGCAGTGCCTGGGATTTCTGCGCTGCGGTCCAGGTTTCCACCTGGGCCTGGGCGAAGGTAAACAGGGACGGATCGAGACTGGCCGCCAGCAGCGGGTTGATATGCCCACCCTTGAGCACCACCACCGCGAACATCCACAGCAGCATCAACCCCGTGGCCAGGGCAAACGGCGCGGCTAGGCCCCGGCTGCGCAGCGCCAACAGGTAATACAGGGCGCCCACGCCGGTACTGACCGGCAACAGCAGCGCGACCCAGGCAAAGCCCAGCGCCGACCAGGCCGGCGCACCGATACTCGCCACCGGCACCCAACCCAACCAGCCGAGGATCGGGCTCAGCAGGAAGCCGACAATCAGTGAACTGGCCAGCAAGCCTGCGACCACCGCAGCGCCGATAAACCGTCCCCATAACAACGCCGGCAGCGATACCGGCAGCGCCAGCAACACTTCCTCCAACTGCGCCTTGCGATCACGCAGGGCCGGCTGGGCAAACACCCAGGCCCAGGCGAAAAACAGGAAAAACATACACCCGCAGGCCATCAGGTAGATCAGGCTCGGGGCATTGCGCGGGATGTCGCTGGCGCCCATTTTCTGCACATAGTCGGCGTTGGTCAGGGACATCAGCAGGTAGCCGGCCAGGCCCAAAAATACCAGCAAGGGAATACCGCTGCGCAGCCCGGCGCGCACTTCCACCCAGGCTTCACGCATCATCAGGGCGAAGGTACTCATGCGTCGGCCGCCTCACCGGCCTGGGCCAGCGCCAGGTAATAGATATCTTCCAGGCGCGGTGCGTGGGGCATGAAGCGTGGATCGGCAGGCCGCTCACCATACACAATCACCCGACTGCCCTCGGGGCTAGCCGCCACATGCAAGGCCGGCGGCAAGGCTTCGCCGCGCCCGAACGACGCCACCCACAGGCGTCCCTGCTCCGCACTGAGCAACGCCTGCGGGCTGCCTTCCACCAGAATCTGCCCGCCAGCCAACACCGCGAGGCGGCTGCACAGGTTTTCGACATCTTCGACAATATGGGTCGACAGCAACACAATCGATTCGGCGGCCACATCCGCCAACACCCGATGGAAACGATTGCGCTCCGCCGGATCGAGGCCCGCCGTAGGCTCATCGACAATCAGCAAGCGTGGCGAACCCACCAACGCCATGGCGATGCCAAAGCGGCGCAGCATGCCCCCCGAATAGGTAGCCAGCGCGCGGTGCGCGGCATCCTGCAGGTTGACCTTGGCCAACAGGCCTTCGATTTCTGCGCGGCGTTGGCGGCTGTCGGTACGGCCCTTGAGCCAGGCAAAGCGGTCCAGCAGGTCACGTGCGCTGACGCCCGGATATGCCCCCAATTGCTGCGGCAGGTAGCCCAGGCGTCGACGCAGATGATCGGAGTCGGCCAACACATCCACGCCATCCAGATAAATGCTACCGGCGTCGGGTTGCTGCAAGGTCGCCAAGGTGCGCATCAGGCTGCTTTTACCGGCGCCATTGGGGCCGAGCAACCCGTACATCCCGGGGCCGACACTCAAGTCCACACCACGCAGCGCTTGCACACCGTTGTTGTAGCGCTTGTGCAGGCCGCGCACCTGCAAACCCGAATCGACTGACATCTGCAACTCCATGGGCAAACGCGCCGATCCAGGGAGAGCAGGTCTGCCGGATAGCGCTTATTTGAGAATGATTGCCCTTGAGAGGCACAGCCCGGGACGGTAGCCACGCACGCGAGCGCCCTCTACCCGATTCAAGTCAATTTCCAACCGTATCGCGCAACTTCCGACGCCTGCGGCCTGGCGCTGCAACGCTCAACCCGTGGCCAACATGCGGATACGAGGGGCAATCGACTCGATACGGGTAGCCGCCAAAATGAGAGCGATTAGCATCCCTGACCGTGTATCGGCCTACGGAAAAACCCATGACTACCGCCCTGGACACCCTGCAACGCCCGGTCAACCACCTGATTCGCCTCGGTGTAGCGCTCGCTGCCATCGGTGCGCTGGTGAACCTGGTGCCCTTCATTGCCCTGACCGAACTGGCGCGCCTGCTACTGGCCGGCACTGTCGACCGGCAAGCCCTATGGCTGTGCGCCGGGTGGGTGGTGATTGCCCTGTGCCTCGGCTGGATGGCCTGCGGTGCCGCGTTGTGGCTGACCCATCTGGCGGACCATCGCTTGCAAGCGAGCTTGCGCGAAGCCATGGTCGGCAAACTCGCCCGCGTGCCCCTCGGCTGGTATAGCGAATCCAATTCCGGCGCAGTGCGCAAGGGAGTCCAGGACGACCTCGAAGACCTGCATCACCTGATCGCCCATCACGCCGTGGAGCGCACCGCCGCCATCGTCACCCCCCTGGCCGGGCTGGTGTGGCTGGCCAGTCTGAACTGGCGCCTGGCGTTGCTGGCAGTGCTGACCCTGCCCCTCTACGGGCTGGCCTATACCCTGATGATGCGTGGCTTTGCCAGCAAGATGCAGTTGCTGGACCAGAGCATGACCCGCATCAGCGCAGCCATTGTCGAGTTCGTACACGGGATTGCCGTGGTCAAGGCATTTGGCCGGGTCGGCCAGGCCCATCGCAGCTATCAACAGGCGGTCAACCAGTTCGGCCGGCAGTACGCCGGCTGGGTGCGGCCCTTGCTGCGCCTGGAAGCCATTTCGTCGATGGCCCTGAGCGTGCCGGTGATTCTGCTGGTCAGCCTGGGGGTGGGCAGCCTGTGGTTGAGTCGCGGCTGGATCACGCCGCTGGAACTGTTCGCCGAAACCCTGGTGGCCGTGGTGATCCCGCAGTCGTTGCTGGTGATCAATCAGAGCCTGACCGCCCAACGCACCGCCCAGGCCGCCGCCGGGCGGATCGAAGCCCTGTTGAGCATAGAAGAACTGCCTGCGGCGCCACGCTACAGCCAACCGGTGGAGCACGCCGTGACCTTCGAGCAGGTCGAGTTTGGCTACGACGCAGCGCAGCCGATCCTCAAGGGCATCGACTTGCATTGCAAGGCGGGCACGATCACCGCGCTGGTGGGCAGTTCCGGTGCCGGCAAATCGACCCTGGCCAAGCTGGTGCCGCGCTTTCACGACGTCAACGCTGGCCGGGTGCTGGTGGGCGGCGTCGATGTGCGGCAGATCGACCCGGACCAGTTGTACCGGCACGTCGGTTTTGTCTTGCAGGATGCACAACTGGTGCATGGCAGCGTGGCCGATAACCTGCGCCTTGGCTGCCCCACTGCCTGCGATGAGCAATTGCAGGCCGCTGCCCGCGCGGCGCAGATTCATCAGCGCATCCTGGCCCTGCCCCGGGGTTATCAGTCTGTGATTGGCGATGACGCGATCTTCTCCGGCGGCGAGGCGCAGCGCCTGTCAATCGCCCGCACGCTGCTGGCGGACACCCCGGTGCTGATCCTCGACGAAGCCACCTCCCACGCCGACCCGCAATCCGAGGCGTTGATCCAGGACGCGCTCTCAGCGCTGGCGCGGGGGCGCACGGTGTTGGTGATTGCCCATCGCCTGGCGAGTATTCGCGATGTCGACCAGATCGTCGTGCTCGACCAAGGCCGTATTGTCGAATGTGGTCGCCATCATCAACTGCTGCAAGCCGACGGGGCCTATGCCCGGTTATGGCACGCCAGCGCCGTGGAGGTCTCGCAATGATCCGCAGTCTGCTGACCCTGCTGGGTCCGGCCCACGCCACGCGCCTGTACCGTTACCTCGCCTGGCTGGTGGCCAGTGCCGTGTTGCAAGGCTTGGCGGTGGCGTTGCTGGTGCCGATCCTCCACGCGCTGTTTGCCGGTAACCTGCCGCTGGCCATGACCTGGCTCGCCGGCCTGGCGGCGATGGTGCTGCTGACCTGCATCGCCCACTACCAGCAGGCGATGCAGGGGTTCGCCCTGGCACTGCTGGTGCTCACCACCTTGCATGAACGCCTTGGCCAGCACCTGATGCGCCTGCCCTTGGGCTGGTTCAACAGCGAGAAAGTCGGCCAACTGTCGCGCAGCGCCACCAGCGGTACGCTGATGGTCACCGGGCTGTTTGCCCATTATCTGGGCCCGGTGGTGTCCGGTGTCGTGGTGCCTGCCACCGTTGCGCTGACCCTGTTTGTATTTGACTGGCGGCTGGGGCTCACGGCGGTTGCGTGTGCGCCGCTGATCTACTTCACCCATCACTGGTCGGCCAATGCCATTGGCGCCAATGATGCACGGGTCGAAGCCGCGGCCAGCGAAGCCGGCAACCGGGTGGTGGAGTTTGCCCGCTATCAGCAGGTGCTGCGTGCTTTTGGCCAGGCGCAGCGCGGCTATCGGCCATTACAGGCGGCCAATCGCGCACAGCAACAGGCCGGTGGCTCGATGCTGGCGCAGACCTTTCCCAAGTTGCTGGCCGGTGGCCTGAGCGTGCAACTGGCGTTCGCCCTGTTGGTAGCGGTAGGCATCGCCCTGGCGGCCACCCAACAGATCGATGCTATCGAGTTGGTGGCGTTGCTGGCCCTGGCCGCACGGTTTGTCGGCCCCCTGGCGGAGGCGGCCGCGCGCAGCGGTTTGTTGCGCATGGCCAGCAACGACCTGGAACAACTGGCGAGCATCCTGCGCCAACCCGCGCTGCCTGCGCCGGCCACCAGCCTGCCCCTGACAGCACCCGGCAGCCTGGAATTCGACCGGGTGGGCTTTGCCTACCCCAGTGGCCCGCCGGTGCTCAAGGACCTGAGCTTCAGCGCCCAGCCCAACACAATGACGGCGATTGTCGGCGCGTCGGGCTCGGGCAAGACCACCGTCACCCGCCTGCTGATGCGCTTCTTCGATGCCAGCGAGGGCAGCGTCAAGGTAGGCGGCGTAGATGTGCGCGCGTTGTCCAGCGAAGCCCTGATGGCGCAGCTGTCCCTGGTGATGCAGGACGTGTATCTGTTCGATGACAGCCTGGAGGCCAATATTCGTGTGGGCAACCCGGATGCCAGCGCCCGGCAGTTGGCGCAAGCGGCAACATTGGCGGGAGTCGATGAGATTGTGGCGCGCCTGCCACAAGGCTGGGCCACCCCGGTGGGAGAAGGCGGTACCAGCCTGTCCGGGGGTGAACGCCAACGCGTGTCCCTGGCGCGTGCCCTGCTCAAACGCGCGCCCATCGTGCTGCTGGATGAAGCCACGGCGGCACTCGACCCGCAGAATGAGGCTTACGTGCAAGCCGCCATTGGCACGCTGATCCAGAACGCCACCGTACTGGTGATCGCCCATCGTTTGCCGACCATCATGGCGGCCGACCAGATCCTGGTGCTGGATGAAGGGCGCCTGGTGGAGTCTGGCAGCCACCGTCAGTTGCTCGCCGACAACGGGCGCTACGCCGGCTTCTGGCACGAGCGTCAACGGGCGGGCGGTTGGCGCCTGAAGGCGGAACGTCCCTCTTTATAGGAGTCGGCTTGCCGGCGATGGCGTCCTATAAAATGCAGAGCATCCCGTTGACCAAGCCGATCAGCACCAACATCAAACAAAACGTTGACTTAGTAAGACGCCAAGACAAACTGCATCAAGCTACCAGATGGGCATCGGGCCCGGGCTTCAATTGCTTCAATCACGGTAATCACACAAGGAGGTGTTTGATGCTGCACAGTCAACGTATCGATATCAGTGAAGAACGCAAAGCCCTGATCGACCAGGGCCGCCTGGCAACCCGCAATTTGGGCGAGTGCCTGGCAGTTGACCAGGTGGCGCTGACAGCGGCCCTTGCCCCGCAGTTCGACCCGTCGCTGGCCGTGGCCCTGCAGACCGCAGCCCAGGCTGGCCAGGCGCTGGGCATCTCCAAGAAAGTCGCCGCCATGGGTCTCCTGTTGGGGCAGTGGCTGGAAAGCTCCGCCCGGCCCTTGCGCGAGCAGACCTGGCACCTGCTGCTGGAGCATCCATCGGACACCGTGCGCAGTTGGGCGGCCTTCGCCAATGCCTATTGCGAACGTAACAGTGAGCCGGAAAAGGCCTTGCTGAGTCAGTTGCGGTTCGCCACCGACAGCCACTTTGGCGTGCGCGAATGGGCCTGGATTGCCTTGCGGCCGCTTCTGACCCAGGACCTGCCTACCTCCCTGGCACTGCTACGCCGCCATGCCCGTAGCGACGATCCGCTAATACGCCGTTTCTGCGTTGAAATCCTACGCCCGCGTGGCGTCTGGTGCGAACACATCGCCCACCTCAAGGCCGAGCCGCAAATAGCCGAGCCCTTGCTGATCGCAATGCTTGAAGAATCCGACAAATATGCCCAAGACTCGGTGGCCAACTGGATCAACGACGCCAGCAAGACCCGGCCAGACTGGGTACAGCAACTCTTTGAGCGCTATCCGCCCAACAGCAAGGCCGCCACCCGGATTTTTACCCGGGCTACTCGCAGCCTTTCTCAATAGACATGAACAAGAGTCACTTCTGTGGAAAAGGTGAGCCACAGAAGCGGCTCACCCAAGGGTTTTAGAAGTGCCACTCCAGGTGCACGGTGGGTGCGTAGGTGTCGGTGCCGGGTTTATGGATCGCGCCGTACTTGTGTTTCCAGTACTCGTAGCCTGGACCGATCAGCAGGGTATTTTTGCGAGCGAATGCCAGTTGCCCGACATCGACCATCAATGACGCGCGCACCAGGCTTTCCTCGGCCGTGTCCTGCTTGAAGTAATCCTTGCCCTTCTCGGTCTTGTAGCTGGCAAAGCCCTGGAACTTGAGGGGCACGCCAGCCACCTGGAACGGGATACCCCAGACCATGTGCAACACATAGTACGGGTCGAACTGGATGTTTTCGGTCTGGCACGCATTCAACCCGCAGTGGTTCCACTCCATGGCATACAGCAGGCTGATATCCAGGTAACCGGGCACGTCGAACTTGAGCGTCGGGCCGGCCACCAGCATGCGCTTGCGGGTGGCGAACTCGGTGTTCTTGTAGTTCAGCTCAACCCCGCCGCTCAGGGCCACCTCCTTGACCGGGCCAAACGCCATCGACCGCTCGAACACCTGGCTGAGGAACAGTTGATGGCGGTACACCAGATAGGCCTCGGTTGCCCCCGAATCGCTGTCTTTCTTTGGATCGTTACTGTCGGACTTGAGCACGTCCAGGTTGAAAAAATTGGAACCGGCTTCATTGCCGCTGGCATGGCCCAGTTGGTAGATCTCCTTCTGGACCTTGCCGCGGATACTGGGTTCGGTGAAGTCGGTACCGTAGCGAAAACCGATGAAGGTGTCGCTCCAATCCCTGGCCTGCACCGGGCTTGAGATCAGGCTCATTGCGCCTGCGGTTATCAGAAGGGCCTTGCAATACGTTTTTTGTAATTGTTGTACGTACATGTTCAGGATTCCATCACGTCAAAGTTCCAGCCATCCCGGTTTCCAGGCATGCGCAAGCCTTGCCCGGACGACCACGAGGGCCGGGTTCAAGTTGCCAGTTGTGCTGTGGTTTAGCGGGCGTCAGGCATGGGTATAACGAGTGGATTGCCAGGCAATCATTTGCCAGCCGTTATTGCCCGCCTTCCACACGCTGATGTAGCGCGAGTTGAGGAGCATGGGCTCGCCACGGATCACCACGTCCATGTCGATCAGCCCGGTAACGACCACGCAGTCCCCTGCCCTGCGCATCTGCTCGTCACGGCTGGTGAAACCCCGATAGCGCCAGACGCCCTCTCGCATGCCCTGCAGGTAGCTGCTCTTGCTGTCGCTCTTGCCGTCCGAGTGGCTGTAGGTCAAGTCGCGGGTATAGAGGCTTTCCAGAAAGTCCATATCGCCCTCGACCATGGCCTGGCGGCGGCGCAATTCCAGGGTTTGGATCTGTTGTTCTACGCGTTGCTCTAACATCGCTTGACACTCCAGGTTGATCTCAAACATCAGGAATCCGTGGTTTTCAGCGTCACGCCCGCACTGGCGGGCATGTCTGACTCCACCTGGGGCATGAACAACAGGGTGAGGGTGGCCAGGGCAAAGAACCCGGCGCACACCAACAGGCCCCACGCCAAGCTGTAGTGGGTGGCGATGCCGCTCAACAGCAACGGCGCAAAAGCCGCCAGGCCCCGGCCAAAGTTGAAGCAGAAGCCCGCGCCGAGGGTGCGTACCCGAGTGGGGTACAACGCACTGAAGTAGGAGGCAAACAAACTGGCGAAGGCGTAGAAGAAGGCATAGATCGGCCCCAGCCAGAACAGGATGGCGTTATCGGTGGTAAGTGCATAAATCGACAACATCACCGCACTGCCGAGCAATGACAGGAGCGTGGCATTGCGTTTGCCGATGTGGTCGGCGATGAAGCCAAAGGCATTGATACCGATAAAGGCGCCGATATTGAGGATCGCCATGAAGTTGGCCATCATGCCAATGTCCAGTCCGCGTTCCTTGATCAAGTAGGTGGGCAACCAGGTACTCGCCCCCCAGAAACCAATCACCGCAAAACTCGCCGCCAGGGTACCCAGCAGGGTCAGGCGCAGCAGTTCGGGGGAAAATATTTCGCGTACCGAGACGTGCTTGTGCTGCCTGGGGCCGGCCAGGTTGCGGGTTTTCTGCGCGGTCCACTCCAGTGACTCGGGCACAAAGAAGAACAGATACGCCAGCGGGATCAGGGTGGAGATCCCGGCCACCATGAACAAGGTCTGCCAGTCAGGCAGGTAGCTGGCCGCCGCCATTGCCGCGATGGCCGCGCCAATCGGGAATGAACTCAACACGAACCCGATCGCTCGTGCCCGCTGATGGGCAGGCCAGGTTTCCGTTACATAGGCCGAGACAATCCCCCACACCCCGCCCAAGCCCAGCCCGGACAGAAACCGCAGGAGCAGGAGCAAGCCCCAGTTGTGCGTGGTAGCGACCAGCGTGGTCAACACGCCGAACACGATCAACGAGATCAGCAGGGCTTTGCGTCGGCCGTAGTTGTCGCAATACCAGCCCGTGGTAATGCCGCTCAAACCGATCCCCAGCAGGGTTGCCGAGGCGAGCATACCGGCTTCATTGAACGTCAGGCCCAGGTCCTGGCGGATCACCGGGAGTGCGATGGTGAGCAGGATGATCTCCATGGCGTCAAACAGATACGCGAGGAAACCGCCGATAAGTACATGCCATTTGGATAGAGCTCGCATTGCAGGTTTTCCTTATTGTTGTTGTTTTGCCAGGCCGATCGACAGGCGTGATGCGTCGCAGCACGCTTGATCGGCCTGGAGGATTTACGGGTGCGGTCAGTCAGTTACAGCAGCGCGCAGGCCTCGTCGAAGTCCAGGCGCGGGTTACGGGCAAAGAGTTTTGCGGGGTCGCCATAGCCGAGGTTGCACAGGAAGTTCGACTTGATCTGCATCCCGGCAAAGGCTTGCATGCCCTCGGCCCCTGGAGCGAAAAACGCCTGGTCGACCTGTGCGTGGTCAAACCCGGACATCGGCCCGCAGTCGAGGCCCAAGGCCCTGGCCGCGAGGATGAAGTAGCCGCCCTGCAGCGAACTGTTGCGAAAGGCGGTGGATTCAAGCAAATCCGGCTGGTCGGCAAACCAGTCGCGTACCGTGGGGTTGTGCGCAAACAACCTGGGTAACTGCTTATGGAACTGCGTGTCGTAGCCAATGATTGCCGTCACCGGGGCGCCCAGGGTCTTCTCGACATTGCCGGCGCTCAGGGCTGGCAGCAAACGTTGCCGGGCTTGGGCGCTGCACAAAAACACAATGCGCGCCGGGCAGCCGTTGGCGCTGGTCGGGCCCCAGCGCACCAGGTCGTAGAGTTTCTTCAGGGTGTGATCATCCACCGGTTTATCCAGCCAGCCATTCTGGCTACGGGCCTGGCGAAACAACCTATCGAGCACCTGCTCGCTGATTACCTGACTCATGGCATCTGTCCTCAACTGCGTCGTTGACGGTCTGAAGTCGACCGGGGCACGGTCTGTTCGGCGGCACACTCCCCACCCAGGAAGAACTCCACCGACATCGGCGGGCCCCACTGGTAGAGGCTGGCGTCGCACGCCTGGGTGTAACCCGAGGGCGAGTCCTGGTTGAACAGGTCGCCATCGGTGAAGTGCTCGATAAGGTTGCCGGACGGGTCCCGCCAATAATCGAAAATCTGGCTGCCCAGCATGTGCCGGCCTACCCCCCAGAACGGCGACCAGCCTTGCAGGGTCATCCACTCGTGGCCCAGGCACTGCGCGTCAAAATCCTGCACCTCGAAGGACACGTGATGGACGAAGTCCTTCGGCGCCTGGAACAAGGCGATGGTGTGATGGTCAGTCCAGGCGCTGCCACGGTTCAACCGCAGGAAGGCCGCGCTCGGGCGGTCCCGGTCAGGCTCTTCGACCACCAGGTCCGAAGGCAGCATGCCGAGCATTTGCTGGTACCAGGCCAGGTGTCGGGGCATATCCTGCACGCCAATCGCCGCATGGCCCAGGCGCAGGACCTGTGCCGCGCCCTTGCCGGGCCGTTGCACATCGCCAAAGCGTTGCTTGTGATGGGCCGAGTTGAGGGTCAGCGCAGCACGCTGGGGCAGCGTGCCCACGGCTTCGATACCGTGAACCAACTCGATGCGCCGCCCCGAGGGATCATGCAAGGCGACGTACTGCCCTCCTCCCGGACCTTCCAGCGCCCGGATCACCGAGGCCCCCGGCAGCCGGCTGGCCTGGTGCAAATCGTCGAGGCTTTCGACGGCGAATGCGATGGCGCCAAAGCTGGCTTCACTGGCCTTCTCGGCGATGTACACATAGGGCAGCGAGCAGGTGCCGCGAAAATACAGGCGTTGCTCGGTGCGGTGCATGACCACCAGGCCGAAATCAGTCAGGAAACGTTCGACCACCCCAAGGTCGGGATGACGGTAGAGCACATGGTTGATGTCTTTGATCTGCAGCACGGTAGTTGCTCCTGGGCATTCAAGGGGCAGGACAACCGGTGGTCAAAACCAGGACAGCCGGGATCGCTGCCCACCGTGGTAACGGTCGGTCGGTTGTACTGCGCTCACGAAAACTGACGCGTGGACTCAGGCCGCTGGCGGCTCGTCGGCGATCAGGTTGCTCAAGGTGCCAAGGCCTTCGATCTCCACGGTGCAGAGGTCGCCAGGCTTCATGAACAGTGGCGGGCGTCGCGCCCAGCCAATCCCTGCGGGGGTGCCGGTGACGATCACGTCACCGGGTTCCAGGGTCACCGCTTCACTGAGCACGGCGATCAGTTCGGCGACCCCAAAGATCATGTCGGCGGTATTGCCCTGCTGCACCACCGTGCCGTTGAGGCGGGTCACCAGGTTCAGGCCGACAGCCCCCGCGGGCAGTTCGTCGGCACTGACGAAGGTCGGACCAAACGCGCCGGTGGCGTCGAAGTTCTTGCCAATGGTCCATTGCGGCGACTTGAACTGGTAATCGCGCACCGAGGCTTCATTGAAGATCGCGTAGCCCGCCACATGCGCCAGGGCCTGTTCACGGGAGATATGTCGACCACCGGTGCCGATCACCACCGCCAACTCCCCTTCGTAGTCCAGTTGTTCGGAGACACGCGGGCGCAGGATGGGTTCGCCATGGCCGATCAGGCTGGTGCTGAAACGCGGGAAAAAAGTCGGATAGGCCGGCTGCTCGTACGGACTTTCCTTGGTGTGATCGGCATAGTTCAGGCCGACACACACAATCTTGCCCGGACGCTCCAGCGGTGGCAGGTAGCGCAGCTTCGATGGATCGAGCAAACGGGCGTCGCTCAAGCGCTGATGGGCCGCTTGCAGCGCGTCAGGGCCGGCGTTGAGCAGGCTCTCCAGGGTGCCCGGATAACCGCTTTCCTGTTCGGTCAAACCTCGCAGCACGCCTGCGTGTTCAATGGCCAGGCCTTTGCTGGAGCCTTCCACAAAGTGTACGAAACGCATGATCACTACCTCTGTTGTTGTTATAAATTGGTACGGTACGTTACCGTACCCTTTTGACGAAAATGCGCCCAAATAAATAACTCGTCAAGGGTGATCAAAGTGTTTTTTACAAAAAACATTCCGGGACAATCCCTTGATTCGTCCCCCTGTGTGGCTGGAAGGCTTGTGCAGAGCGGCGTAGGCTAGGAGAACTTTTGAATTGTTCTTTTCAGGAATAGCCGAGCCACATGCAAACCCCTACCCCGAGGCAAGCAGCAAAGCGTCAAAGTATTCTCCAGGTTGCGACTGATATGTTTCTCGCAGAAGGCTATTCCGGGGTCAGCGTTGACGGGATCATCGCCAACATTGGCGGCTCCAAGCGCACGCTCTATGCCTACTTCGGCGGCAAGGAAGGGTTGTTCGCCGCGATCATCGAGCAGCTGTGCGCAGAGAACGTCAGCCCGCTGACCCACATGACTCTCGCCCAGAAGCCTCTAGACGAGGCGCTGAAGACCATTGCCCGGGTCTTTCTCGATGTGGTGCTGTCGCCTCGCACCCTGGCCCTGCATCGCCTGATCGTGTCCGAGGCCCTGCGCGCGCCGGAGGCTGCAAAGTCGTTTTTCGAGGCTGCGCCCGCCACGGCCTATAGCTGCCTGGCCGATTACTTCACCTGGGCCGAAGAAGCCGGGCTGGTCATCCCCGGCAACCCGCAGACCCGCGCAAAGATCTTCCTTGATGCACTGACCGGCGACATGCAGTTGCGTTGCCTGCTGGGGCTTAGTCCATGCCCTGGAAAAGCCGCGCGCGAACACCTGATCAGCGAGACCACGGCGATTTTCATCAACGGGTTGTCAACTGACAGGCACTAAAACCCATGAAGGTAACGTAGCGTCAACTGGGTGCCCTGCGCGCGGTTTTCAGCACCGCTTTCAAAATACAGATTGGCGAAGAATGTCTGTTTTCCTTGCTGATACATCACGCCTGGCCCGATCCCTGTCACCTGTTCCCTGGAGTCACGCTGGCGATGCCCATCAATCCGGTCGTCGCTGATCTGATTGAGTTGATAGCCTGCAACGCCGACGCGCCACTTCTCGGCGAGCGCATAGGAAACCGACAGATTGCTGTGAAACGCCTCTCCCGGCTGGATACTGTTGGCGTGCAGGACTGACGCCGGATCGTTGTTGCGGCTTGACCACGCATAGTTGAAACGACCGCTGACTTCCAGGCGGTCAGTCAACTCCCAGGTAAATACGTAATGGGGGTTGAACACCCAGACATTGCTCCCGGTATTGAGGCTCGAATCCTTGTTATAGGAGCCTGTGGGCAGCGAGAACACGAAATTCAGGCGCTGCCAGTACGGGCGGCCGAAGAACGACACCGGGGCCCATTGCAGCAGGAACGGACTGACGATCATGTCACCCTGGCGCGTCCGTCGTCCCTTGGGGCCCTGATCGATATCTATATCCAGGTTCACCAATGGCAGCAGCACTTCGGCGCCATAGTTCGCCCCCAGCAAAGTCTTGTTGCTGAAGTAAGCCAGGTGCGGCAGTACCGTGGTGCTGTGCACCTGCTGCCGCCCCGGGCGTGCATGGCCGTGGGCATCGTAGGCCGAGTTGCTGCGGTAATACTGCACCGGTAACTCGAACAACGCACCGGGGCCGGCGACCCCATCCATGAAACTGGCATTGCCCAGGGCCAGGGGCGGCAGGCTGACGCTGTCAGCCTCGCTCGTGGCGCAGGCCAGTGCCGAGCTGATGCCCAGCACCCGAATCCATTGGGTTTGACTCATACAACACCTTCATTGAATGGCGGCTAGAAAACACTGAATGGGTAATCGACAATCACCCGGTACTCATCGGCGTTTGAGTTGCCACGGGTGTTGCCCGGCGCGGTATATCCCTGCGCTGAACGGTGTGCGGCCCAGCGCAGAGTGATATTCAAGCCTTTGGCCTTGCCGTCTGGCACCCCATAGCGCAGGGCGACGTCCCGCTCCCAATGGTGTGCATCTTTACCGGCGGCGTTATAGATGTAGCCGTAGCCTGTGCTATTGGGATCGACCCGGGTCAGGTCCGCTTCACCGCGGGTGTATGAGGTGCTGAGCTGGAAATCCGGCGCGCGAATAAACGCCAGGCTGGTCTGGTATTGAATCTTCCAGGACTTTTCGCCCGGCGCGTTGAAGTCTGCGTATTGCTGGGAGTTGCCCAGGTAAAGGAAGGTCCGGTCGTCCTGGACCATGTAGTCGAACGGCGTGTCGCCGTCCACCTTCTGCATCCCCAGGGTCAGGCTCTGGCCTGCACCGGACAGGGTCAGGCCGCCGCTGTAGGTGTTGTTGTCGATATTGCCCAACTGGCGCTGGCCCTGGTCGCGGGTTTTGAAGTAGCGCAGGTACGGCGTCAACGTAAGCCCAGGCGTCAGCTTGAATGGCTGGCTGACCCCGGCGTAGTACTGATTCCAGATATCACTCAATTGGCCGCCATACAGGGTCAGTGTTATCCCGCCGGGCACCGCGTAGACGCCACCCAGCCAACTCATGGACGCGCTTTCACGATCAGCGGCCACCCCGGCCTTGTTGCCGGTGCCGTAACTGGTGGTCAAGTGGCTTTGGCCGCTCTGGTTGCGCTGGCGTGTTGAGTCGATCCAGCCCGTGTCCAGCGTCAGGTGTTCCAGGCTGTAGTTCTTGAGCGTGACACCGCGAAATGTCTGGGGAAAGACGCGGCTGACGCCACTGGCGATCAGCGGGTTTTCAAGGTACTGGTCACCTGCCTGCATCAGGCTGTCAAACCCGCGCAGCTTGAGCGCCGCGCCCGCAGCAGAGAAGTCAGATTCTGGCGCGCCTTTTGAGTCCAGCGGCAGCAATCCGGCCCCGCCACTGCCCCCTCCTCCATCCAGCTTGAGCCCATAAAAACCATGCACATCGAGCCCGACCCCAATGGGCGTGTCGGTGTATCCCGAACGAAAGGACAGGTACACGCCCTGCACCCACTCGCGCTGGTCGCGCCTGGACGGTGTGTTGTGGTTATCACGGCCCAGGTAGTAATTGCGCAGCAAGCCATTGAGGGACGAGCCGCTGACAAACCCCGGTGTGACCGACAGCTCAGCCTTTTGCCGCTCATTGATACCGGTGCTGAGGTTATCTCTCTGGTCCATGGAGTTATCGGCATAGGCCCCGGCCGCCGACAACGAAACCGTCAGCGAGATTGAAACCCGTATAAGCCGGCGCAATGACACACTCATCAGCGTTGCTCCTGTTGCTCAAGCACCGTCACCGTCGCCGTAGTACCTGCCCGCAAGCGGTCCTTGGCGGCGTATGCAGGATCGATCTGAATTCTCACGGGTACCCGCTGGGCCAGCTTGACCCAGGTGTAGCTGGGGTTGATGTTGGCCAGCAAGCGGCTGCCGGGCGCGTTCTCACGGTCGGTGATGGCGAAGGCAATGCTCTGCACGGTTCCGGTAAAGGTCTCGCCGCTCATCAACTGGATCCGCACTGGGTTACCTTGTGCGATGCGCGGCAACTTGGTTTCCTCGAAGTAGCCACTGACATAAAACGAGTCGCTGTCCACCAACGCCAGCAAGGCACCGCCGGCACTGGCGTAGTCACCCTGGCGGGTCAGCAGGTTGGTCACATAGCCACTGACTGGCGCCACCACGCGGGTGCGCTGCAGGTCGAGTTCGGCCTGGGTCAAGGCAGCCTTTGCCAACTGCACATTGGCTTGGGCCAGCCCGAGGTTGGCCTGGTTACTGAGCAACTGCGCCTGAGCGATAGCCACGTCGGTATTGGACTTCTCCCACTCCTCGCCGGAGATGGCGAACCCTTGCTTGAGGCTGCGCCGGCGTCGCTCTTCACTTTGGCGCTGCTTGAGCTGCGCCTGGCTGGCAATGATTGCCGCCTCGGACTGGCCCATTGTGGCCTGGGCCACTTCAACCGAGCGCCGTGCGTGTTCGACTGCCAGGGCATAACGCGCCGGGTCGATTTCCAGTAGCAGCTCACCTTTGCTCACATGCTGGTTATCCTGCACACGCAAACTGGCGATCAGCCCGGAGACGTCCGCTGATAAGGTCACCACATCAGCGCGCACTCTGGCATCGCGGGTCCAGGGTGAACGGGTGTAGTGCTCCCAGGCGAACCAGCCCAGGACCAGCGCCAGCAAGACAACCGCCAGGGTAATCAGTTGGGCGATATATTTTTTCAAGGTGATGAGGCTCCCATTACTAGAATCACAACAGCACATACGCAGACATAGAGCGCTCCCTCAAACAAAGCCTCATGCCAGACAAACCGCAGCACGCCCAGCCGGCGCAAGGACCAGCCCAGCGCCATGAAAATCGGCAGCGCCAGCAGCAGAGCCTGGGCAATGGGCGGCAGGTAGACGCCGCCCACCTCAAAATCAATGGGCAAGAGACGGCACTCCTTTTTCATCGGGTTCAAGAAATTCGCGGTAGCGCTCAATGAACGAGGCAACGATCAGCAGTGCCACGCGAATGCGAAACACCGACCATAACTGCTCATGCCCGGACGAAAGCTCAGCGGCATGCAGTTGGTCCAGGTCATCGCCCAGGTGCCGCAATGCGTCGGTCAACGACTGCCAGTCGACGGTGTGCCTTCCCGCCACATAGCGGCCAGACTGGTCCAGAACCGACTGCAAACGTGCCTGGGTTTGCGCCGTCAGCAATGTATTGTTTTGCCCTTGTTGCTTGAGCTGGTTCAACGCCACGCCCAGGGCCATGCAGGCCAGACTGACCTCGAACAGCGCATGGGCTCGCGGGTCTTTGGTCGCGGGCAACAAGCCCAGCATCATGGTCAGGCGATCCATCATCCGGCTTTCAAAGGCGAACTGCTGCTGATCCGCCGCCGAGGTCTTGAGCAAGACGTAGACCTGCTCCCGGCTCTCATCGAACAGACGTTGAATGCGCCGGACCGGATTGAATGGAAACACCCAGGAATACACCAGTAACGATAAGGTGCAAGCCCCGATATACGCTCCGGCAAATTCGAACCACTGACTCGCAGTGTTCTGCCAGGCCCCGATATTCTGCGGGCCCACCATCAGGAAGGTCGAAAGCCCCAGGCCCATGCCTATACCGGCCGTCAGCGGGCTGGCCAGGCCCACGGCGATCACATAGAGCAGCGGCGCCAGAATCAACAGCAGCATTTCGACGTCGCCAATGGCGGGCACCAGCATGAATTGATAGACCGCTGAAATCACCAGCGACAGGCCAAATCCACGCGCATAATTCTGGCTCGCCGCCAGGGGCCGTGGAAAGGTCGCCATCAATGAGCACAGGATCCCCACCAGGATCATCCCTGCCCGTGCGCCATCCCATGCAGTTTCGATCCAGATCAATCCGCACACGAGCAAGGCAATAAACGCTCGGGCAGCGTTCATTCCCGCCAGGCGCCAGTCCAGGTACAGCGGGTTACTTCGGCTCTGACGGTGCAGACAGTTCGCCGGGCGGCCCTCCTGGATGGCATCGCTCAGTTCCAGGATTTCCTCCAGTTGTTGCAACAACCTTGCCTGTTCCCAACGCAAGGCCCACGCCAGGGCGCGTAACGAGCCGGTGATGGGTTGGTCACGTTGCTCGACCTTGTTGGCCTGCTGGTCAAAGCGCTGTTGCAACACGCTAAAGCGCTGGCGCGCCTCAGGCGATAATGAACGCCCCGCCACTGCCAGCTCATCCAGGAACGCCAGTTCGTCAGCGCGCAGCTGTTGAATGTCTTCGGGAAGCTCACCTTGCCAACGCTCACCGATCAGCGTGCGCTGACGGCGCAGCACTGTCAGGCGTGAAGTCAGCAATACCAATTGATTACCCAGCAGTTGCACCAGGCCGTTGGCACTGCGCAACCGTGGCGCGTCGAAATACAAATGCCGGCGCAGGCCTTCCAGTGCGTTGATTTCGCCCAGTAACTGCATCTGGCGCTTATGGAAATCGGCCTCGCTCTCCTCGGTACGTATCACCGCAGCCGCATGGGCCGCCATCAACTTCAGGACCTGATCGACCTTGGCAAAGTACCCCCGCGCCACCGCTTCCGGGCGCGCCGTCAACAGGCTGACCACGCCGACACAGGCAACCGCCAGCAGCGTCTCAGTGAGTCGGGTGATCGCCAGCATCAAGGTATTATCCTGCTCCGGCACCGCTAGCAGCCCCACGACGACCGCGGTGAAGCCACTGAGCACAAAGGCATGGGAACTGGTGTAACGCAGCAACGTCCCGCCCGCCGTGCAGAACGCCAGCCACAGCGACAAGGTGACAATGAATGGGACCGGTGCCTGAGGGAAAACGCCCATGATCAGCACCGCTACTGCCGCGCCGACCAACGTGCCGATAATCTGCGAAAAACTACGCTGCAACGCCATGCCACCCAAGGGTTGGCTGACGATAATCACCGCCATCACTGACCACTTTGGCTGATCAAGGTCGAAGATAAAGGCCAGGTACAAGGTCAACAATCCGGCCGCAACGGTGCGCAAGGCAAATAGCAGCACGGCCAGGCCTGGGTTAAACACCACTTTGAAATAGTTGATCAGTGGTTGCATAAACGGCCCGCCCATAGATAAAACCACTGCTACTTCAGGCAGGGTAAAACCTGCTTAATTTAAACAATTGAGCAAAGACAATTTTTAGGGGGTTACAGTTTCTATCGAGTGCCTTCTTTTAGCCCAAGCAGTTGCCACTCCCAACGCAACCCTTGGCCAAAAGCCCCGCCCAACTCAGCAAAAAGCTTGGCCACCTCGCCCGCCGTCTCTTCACGGGACCAGTCACGCTGCAACTCACTGATGTAGACCGCCGCCGTCAACGGACGGGCACCGGCTTGCACCATGCGCTGTACACCCCGCTCATGACCTTCAGTGCTGCCCCCACCTGCCGCATCGGTGACGATATACACCTCATACCCGGCCGCCAGCGTACTCAACACTGCGAAGCTCAGGCAGACCTCGGTCCACAGGCCTGCGATCACCAGTTTTTTCTTGCCAGTGTCTTCGACCCACTTGCGTACCCGAGGGTCATCCCAGGAGTTCAGGCCGGTGCGGTCGATGGGCTTTTGCTCGGGAAACACCGCCTGCAACTCCTGGAAAATTTCCTGGCGCTCGGCATAGGCTGTGGTCAATAGCGTCGGGACATTGAAGATTTTTGCGCCCTTGGCCAGCAAGGTGGTGTTGGTAACAACCGTATCGGCCGAATGAGAGCGCACGGCCAACAGTTGAAGGTATTGATGGTCAATCAACAACAGAGCGTGATTGTCTGCGGTCAATAAAGGGTCGTTAGCTGGAACCTGGTTGTTTTTCATCTGAACGCTCCTCGTCTCTAGCTGAAATGGAGACTGCCTGTCGCAGCACAGCCTCCATACCTGGGCTTACTTGCCCTCAGTCAACGCGTTGTAGCTGGTGAACAGGTTGCGATAGTCCGGGATGTGGTTGGAGAACAAGGTCCCCAGGCCTTCGATATCGTTGCGCCAGTCGCGGTGCAACTCACAGGCCAGGCCAAACCAGGTCATCAACTGTGCGCCGTTGGCGGTCATGCGGGCCCAGGCCGATTGCTGGGTCAGTTCGTTGAAGGTGCCGGAGGCATCGGTCACCACAAACACGTCATAACCTTCAGCCAGGGCCGACAGTGCCGGGAACGCCACGCACACTTCGGTCACGACGCCGGCGATGATCAGTTGCTTCTTGCCAGTGGCCTTGATGGCCTTGACGAAGTCTTCGTTGTCCCAGGCGTTGATCTGGCCAGGGCGGGCGATGTACGGCGCGTCCGGGAACAGTGCCTTGAGCTCAGGGACCAGCGGGCCGTTGGGGCCGGTTTCGAAGCTGGTGGTGAGGATGGTCGGCAGCTTGAAGTACTTGGCCAGGTCAGCCAGGGCCAGCACGTTGTTCTTGAACTTGTCGGGCTCAATATCGCGGACCAGTGACAGCAGGCCAGCCTGATGGTCAACCAGCAGAACAGCTGCGTTGTCTTTGTCCAAGCGAACGTAGGGTTTAGACATGATGATGCTCCTGATAAAAAGGTGCGCCTCGAAATGGGGCGCCCCGGGAAGGACAAACCGTGATTACTTGCGCTCGGAGTCTAGTTCTTCGTGGTTGTTTGCCACTTCCTGCGCCTTGATGTAGCTCTCGATCAATAGCTGGTAGTGCGGCATCGCCTGGGTGTAGACGCTCGCCCACTCCTGGGCATCCGGACGGTTCCACGAGCCTTGCAGTTCCGACAGCGTGCCCATGATGTCGATCGGCACCACGCCGGCCTGGGCCAGACGGGCTACGGTGAGGTCAGTGGCCAGTCGCGAGTGGTTACCGGAAGCGTCGACCACGGCGAATACCTTGTAGCCTTCATGCACGGCGGCAATAGAGGGGAATGCCAGGCACACGCTGGTCAGGGTGCCGGCAATGACCAAGGTCTTCTTGCCGGTGGCTTTGACGGCGGCACGGAATTCAGGGTTGTCCCAGGCATTGATCTCGCCACGGCGGGCAACGTATTGGGCGTGGGGTGCCGATTCATGGATTTCCGGAATCAACGGCCCGTTCGGCCCCTGGGGCACCGAAGCGGTGGTGATCACCGGGATCTTCAGCAGGGTCGCCGCCTTGGCCAAGGCAATGGCGTTGGCGCGCAATTGAGGAACATCAATGTCCTTGACGATCTGGAACAGGCCACTCTGGTGGTCGATCAACAGCATGGCGGTGTCGGTGGGATCAATCGTCGGCTTCTGACCATTAAAGTTTGCAGCGTTACCTGAAGCGCTCATTTGCATTTCCTCTTGCATGGATGAACCTCCCTGGTGTTATTGCCTGCCAAATGCCCGGCAGACGCTGCACATCCTGTGCAGATACGAATACGTTGCCGATCACATCGGCTCGTGCAGGGGCTCGCCGCTCAGGAGCAACACTTTCGAGTCCCGACTGGCCTCCAGCAGCAGGTCACTGCCCTGCGGGTCCAGCAAGGCCAGGTGTGCCTCGCGCAAGGTGTCGACGCCGTTCAGCCGCACGGCACCGTCGAGTAGCACCACCGCACAGGTGAACCCGCTGTTCAGGTGCACAGTCACGCGCCTGCCGGCGCGCAGGCGCAGGTCCCATATGTGTACCGGTGTAACGGTCTTAACCGGTCCTGTCTGGCCGGCATACTGTCCCGCAATGATTCGAATCTGCCCGGCAGCACCTGGCAATTCCAACACTGGAACATCTGTGCGCCTCAATAGTTGGTAGCTCAACGCGATCATTTTTTGCGCATCGGGCAGTTTTACCCATAGCTGAACCACCTCCAGTGTTCCACCTGTGCGCGTAAAGTCCGCTGAGTGATAGTCCTCATGCAGCACTCCCGGCGCAGTTGTCATCCACTGCACATCACCGGCACCGATCAGCGCGTTGCCCCCCGTTGAATCCCGGTGCTCCAACTCGCCTTCATAGACAATCGTGACTGCCTCCCCCCCTCGACACGGATACTCGCCGCCCCCTCGACGCTGACTGGAGGCCGTAAACTCAGTAGGTCCAGCGTAGTCCAGCAAAAAAAACGGACTAATATGCCGCCCCAGAATGTTGTGGGAGAGCAGCGAGCGCACCTGGAAGCCATCACCGACCCAGCGGCGGTTGGAGCTGCCATAAATGCCTAGAACCTTCTTCATGATGGTTGCCGGAAGAAACAATGGCACCACATTAGTCGTCTCACTAGGTGTTCGGTAGTGGTTGAATTAAACTTCACCATCTCAAAAATGGAACGATGCGCATGTTTGACCTGAATGAACTCTTCCTCTTCGCCAAGGTGGTTGAGCATGGCGGCTTCGCGGCGGCCGGTCGGGCGCTCAACATGCCCAAGTCGACCTTGAGCCGCCGGGTCAGCCAGCTTGAAGCACGGCTGGGGGCTCGGCTGATACAGCGTTCTACCCGCCAGTTCCAGGTCACCGATATTGGCCTGGCTTACTACCGCCACTGCGTGGCGATGACCGCCGAGGCAGAGTCTGCCGAGGACCTGATCGCCTTCAACAAAGCCGAACCGCGCGGGGTGATTCGCCTGAGCTGCACCACCCCACTGCTCAATTACTGGGTGGCGCCGATACTCGGCCAGTTCATGGCGCAGTGCCCCAGCGTCGAACTCAACGTGAAAAGTTTCAACCGCAAGGTGGACCTGATCAGCGAGGGGTACGACATTGCGTTGAACCTGTGCTTTCCACCGCTGGAAAGCAGCGACCTGGTGATGAAGGTGCTCGCCAGAAGCCCCCAGGCACTGGTCGCGAGCCCGGCCTTTTTGCAGCAGCATCCACTGCCGCTACTACCCGCCGACTTATCAGGATTGCCGACCATCAGTTGGGGCAACCCGATGCTGCATTACGTCTGGGGGCTGAACGGGCCGGAAGGCGTCACGGCCGAGATCTGTCACACGCCACGGTTGATCAGCGATGACATGCCCACCCTGAAAAGTGCCGTGCTGCTGGGTGTGGGCATCGCCAACCTACCGTTGGCCGTGGTCAAGAATGAGATAGAAGACGGCCAACTGGTCAGCCTGCTTCCCGAATGGCAGCCCGTCGAAGGCGTTATCAGCGCGGTCTTCCCGTCGAGGCGCGGGCTGTTGCCATCAGTGCGCAGTTTGATCGATTTTCTGGCACAGGCGTTTGAAGCACAGCCAGGGCTCGATGGTTCGCGCAACTGAAGGGGTCAGAGCACGATCCAAGAAGCTGAATTAGAGGCAGGATCAGGTTTTTTTACATTACGGGTGAGTTATGGCGGTCCCACAAGACAAACAGCAATTGCTCGATGCCATCAATACCAACTATGAAAAATTACTCAACGTCATCAGGCTGGTACCCACGCATTGGGTCAACGATTGCACCCTGGAAGGGCACGCTAAAGGTACGCAGATGAGCGCTGCCAATCTCGTCGCCTACCTCGTAGGCTGGAACGAATTAGTGCTGAAGTGGCTGGACACGGACGCCGCCGGCAAAACCATAGATTTCCCGGAAACCGGCTTCAAGTGGAACCAACTGGGCCAGCTTGCGCAGAAGTTCTACGGCGACTATGAAGGTATCGCTTTTGAGCAACTGCTCGATCGACTCGACACGGCAAAGCAGCAGATCGTGTCCATCATCCAGAGCCGCGACAATGCCGAACTCTATGAATGCCTGTGGTATGAGCACTGGACGATGGGGCGGATGATCCAGTTCAACACCGCATCCCCTTATGAAAATGCACGCGTACGCTTACGAAAATGGCTTAAAGCAAAAGGGCTATAACCTGAGCCACCATAGGGACGGTATCGCACCTTCTGGTATCCTCTCGCATCAGGAAACCAAGCCCAAATGCTTTCAAGGACGTAAATGACTGCGCAAAATATTGTGCGCTATTGGCATGCTGTCGAGCTGCTGCAACCTCAAGC
The DNA here is from genome assembly GCF_000510915.2 of Pseudomonas sp. FH4. Classification (NCBI taxonomy): domain Bacteria; kingdom Pseudomonadati; phylum Pseudomonadota; class Gammaproteobacteria; order Pseudomonadales; family Pseudomonadaceae; genus Pseudomonas; species Pseudomonas sp. FH4. The sequence continues at coordinate 265,905 of NZ_AOHN01000021.1, forward strand.
AGCACCCAAGCTGACGAAGCGCGACCGCGACCACCAGCCGTACTTCCAGGACATCCCTTGCTCGGCCCAAATCCTACCGTGGATGCCGGCCAACGCGCTGAGTCGCCAGCACCTGCCACCCAAGCGCAGTTGGAGCCATACGCTCTACGCCCATCTCTACGACAGCCTTGATATCGCACGCCAGTTGGAAGCCCTGTTCGGCGTGGATCAAGGCTACAAGGAGCCGCAGCGTCGAAAATCGGCCTTATTTGCCCTGAAATTCAACGATCAGGGTGTGATGATTGCAGACAGCCTGGTGCTGTCGAGTGAGGCATGGTTCGCAGGCTGCGCCATCAACGGCAAGGATTGGACTCGCGGTTTCGACGAAGCCCAGGAGTCGCTGCGTGAACAGGCCAAGAGCCTGCTCGGTGGCGTGGTCCTGGCCGCCGATCTGGCGCGTATGACCGTTTGCGTACGCCAAGCCGTGGGGCTGGACGCGCTGTTCGATGATGTAGCGCGCGCCCATCGCTTCCGCTCGGCGCCGGTCAATCCGGACAAGGCCGAACAGGAAGACGACCCACTCAACAGTTTCCTGCTTGGCGACCTGGCCGATGTCGCCGATGCCCTGGCCCAGGGCAAGACCAGCGCGCCGCTGGCCCATTATCTGAGCCTGCATGACGCCAGTCACCGACTGCATCTGGACCAGCCCGAGGCGGATCTGGCGCTGATCGAACGCCTCGCCCCTTCACGTTACGCCGCCGGCTGCTGGCCGGCCGAGCGCCATCTGGGCCTGGTGCACTCCCAGCAACTGGCGGTCAACAGCCTGCTGCAAAACCTGGGTAACGGCGCCGGCGTGATGGGCGTCAATGGTCCACCGGGCACCGGCAAGACCACCTTGTTACGCGACCTGATCGCCGCCGTGGTGACGCAGCGAGCCGATGTCCTGGCGTCGCTGGACAAGGCCTCCCAGGCTTTTCTGCAAAATGGCCGCGAGACCGCCAACGATGGTGGACGTGAGCGCGCGGCCTTCCAACTGGACCCACGGCTGTTCGGTTTCGAAATGGTGGTGGCCTCCTCCAATAATGGCGCCGTCGAGAACGTCACCCTCGAATTGCCCCAGCGCGACAAAATCGACCCCTCCTGGTTGCCCGACGCCGAGTACTTCAGCGAGCTGGGTGAGCTGACCAGCGGCAAACCGGCTTGGGGCCTGATCTCGGCAGCGCTGGGCAGCAAAGCCAAGCGTACCCAGTTTGTCGAGCGCTTTTTCCATGGCAACGTTGCGCAGCCAAAGAGCCAGGAGCACCCGGAAGTAGAAAGCGCACCCGCCCCCAAAGGCATGCGCGAGCGGCTCAAGGAACATGCTCAGCAGATGAAGCTCCTCACCCCCGCCGACAAAGCCAGCCTGTGGCGCGCCGCCGTACAGCAATACCAGGACGCCAAGGATGCCGAACAGGCCTTGCGCAGCCAAGTCAGCGATATCCTGGAGCGGGTTCAGGGCGTGGTCAGTGCCAAGGCACGGATCAAGCAAAAGGAACAGGAGCGCCAGGTTCATCTGGCTCAACGACGTAGCCTTGAGGATCAGCAAGCCACCCTAGAAAGCCAGCCGCTCATGTCCGTTCGCGAGCAACTGCAACAGGCTCTCCAGGCTCTGCAAACACATCTGGCTAAAAAGCCCGGCCTGCTCGCTAACCTGCTCAGCCTGTGGGGTGCACATCGTACCTGGGCCGCCCAGCAGCGCTTGCTGCTCGGCGCCCACGCCCTGGGCAAGGACGCCTTTGACGCCGTGCAACGCCAACTGCAGAGACTCACGGCCCAACTGACCGAACTCAATCGCCAGTTGCTCACCGACGAACAGGACATTCACGAGGCCATACGCCACGCGACCTTACAGATAGACAAGACGCGCAGCGTTGCACAGGCTGGCCAGGCTGAGCATCTGCTGATCTGGTTGGAGCAAGGCCAACTGGGCAGAGGCAGTGACATTGAGTTGCGCGAACCCTGGATCCTCGAAGGGTGGCGCCAGGCGCGGGCCAAGGTGTTTATCGACGCGCTCAAGCTACATAGCACTTTCTTCCAGATCGAAGCCTCGCGCCTGGGCTCCAACCTGGCGTTCATCACCAGCCTGCTTACCGGCAGCCGCTATCGCGGGGTGTCCCAGGCGGTCATACGCTCGGCGTGGGCCTCGCTGTTTATGGTGGTGCCGGTACTCAGCAGTACTTTTGCCTCGTTCGCGCGGTCGTTCGGCAGCCTGGGGTGCAGCGACATCGGCTGGCTGCTGGTGGACGAGGCCGGCCAGGCCACGCCGCAGGCTGCCGTGGGCGCCCTGTGGCGTGCGCAGCGTGCGGTGCTGGTCGGCGACCCGCTGCAACTGGAACCTATCGTGACCGTTTCCGACGCGGTGCTTGAACATATGCGCACCCGCTATCAGGTCGATGCTCATTGGCTGCCCAACCGCCAGTCCGCCCAGACCCTGGCCGACCACGCAACTCCCTGGGGCCGAATGGCCGGCCCCCAAGGCCAGAAATGCTGGGTCGGCCTGCCGCTGGTGGTGCACCGTCGCTGCGACCAACCGATGTTCGACCTGGCTAACCGTATCGCCTACGACGGTGCCATGGTCTACGGCACCCTGGCCCCCTCGCCAGCCAAGGAAACCCCAGCGCGCCTGCTGACAGGTTGGGTACAGGCAAGCGGTCAATCAACCGGCAACTGGGTCGACAATGAAGGTCACGCCCTCGACCACCTGCTAGCCATGCTCGATGCCGATGGCGTACCACCGGACAGCATTGCCGTGATTACCCCTTTCCAGGACGTGCGCAACCAACTCAAAAACCGCCTGCAAGGCCAGATGGTGCATGGAACCATTCACACGATGCAGGGCAAGGAAGCGGCGGTGGTTATCCTCGTGCTGGGCGGTAACAGCGAAAATGCCGGCGCGCGCAACTGGGCTGTGTCCCAACCCAACCTCCTCAACGTCGCCGCCACCCGCGCCAAGCGCCGCCTGTACGTGATCGGCGACCGCACAGACTGGAAGCAGCGCAATCTGTTCTGCGATGTCATGGACCTGCTGCCCGCCCAGGATCAACTTCACTATGGAAGCAACCATGCCTGAGCCTTGGTACAACACTCGCCTCGCCCCTGTCTTCATGAGCGTCTTTTACTGCTTCAGCGTAACGTTAAAACAGCCCCCTACCGGCTGCAAAACAAAACACCCACGCCAGGAGAACCTGGATTAGCCAGGCAGCGGAGCTGAAGTTGACCCAAGAAAAAGCCCTTCTCGCAGACTCGAACTGGCGCGTGCGCCAGGCAGAACCCGATGACGTGCACGCCCTGATCGAACTGGACACCTATGCAGCGTCCCATGCCAGTCGTCACGTCTTTATCTATGATGCCGTCGCGCGCCAGCAATGCCTGGTAGCCGTCGATGCAGGCCGGTGCGCAGGGTTCCTGGTGCTCACCCACGATTTTTTCAATCACGGCTTTGTGCAACTGGTGGTTGTGTCTCCCGCCTATCAGCGTCGGGGCGTAGCGCTTTGCTTGCTGGCGGCAGCCGAGGCGGCGTGCAAGACGCCCAAGCTGTTTGTTACGACCAATGCGTCCAACGCCGCCTCACAGGCGTTGATCGCAAAGGCCGGGTTTATACCCAGTGGAAGCATCGAGAACCTTGATGACGACGACCCTGAACGGGTGTACGTCAAATTCGTTCGCTGATCGTGTGAGGCGCTTGGTCGGTACGCGTCAATCGCAATCGACATCCGGCTGGTTGAGAAAGATCAATACCCCAAGCATCGCCATATAGAACTTGAATGCCGCTTCCTGGCCATTCCACTGGTGGGATTGCCACATCAGGAACCACTCCCCGCCAATCACCATGAAGCCGAAAAACCACACCAGCAAACCCGCGGTAAAGCCGATAATCGCAACCCGTTTGGCCGCGTTGAACTGCCGGCCACTGGCCTGCCTGGCCCGCCACAGTACCAGTGCGCCGCAGGCCAACAATACGGCGGTCATGGCTTCACCTACGATAATCAGCCCATAGGCAGCATGCCAGAGCCACGGCGTGGTGATTGCCCGGTACATCGCCGTACTGCCGGGGAAGATGGTGTCCATGCTCAATACATGCTGGACGAAGGCAAAGTTGGAGCCGTAATCGGTCATGTTATTGAACGCGACAAGGGCGGCGAAGGCCGCCAGCATCAGGGTCAGGATCATTTTTGCGTAGCGGATGGTCATAGTGTGTTTCCCAGAGCAATCACTCGATTAGAACAGATGCGCAAAACCCCGCCGTCAGAAATGCCACTCCTCAGCCCGAACCAGCCGGCAGAATGGTCCGTCAAGCGTTGCATTGTGATGAGCGACGATGTCCCAGGCGCTCATCACCGACGTGTCTGAACAGCTATGTCCATCGGCGACGAGGACGGCATCGAAGCCAAGATCACGTGCGGCACGGCAGGTGCTATCGACGCAATATTGAGTTTTCAGCCCAGTGATCACTACGCCGGTAGCGCCGCAAGCGCGCAAGTTATCCGCCAGGTCCGTCATTGCAAAGGCGCTGGGCCGCCGTTTATCAAACACCGTTTCCCCACCCAGCAGCTTCAGTTCCGACACCACCATTGTCAACGGGCTGCCGGGTTCGATTGCCGACCCAACGGGCCCGATATGGCGCGCGAGAAAAATCGGCGCGCCGGCATCGCGCGCCTTGTCCATCAAGGCATTCACGGTTTCCAGCAGCGCCTCGCAGCGCCATGGCTTTTGCGGGCCGTGAACCAGCCCAACTTGCATATCGAGTACCAACAGGGCGTACATAAGTGCATCTCCTTGCATTTGACCCAGCGATACAAGGGCATAAAAAAGGCCCTGTCCATCGCTGGCGGGCCTTTGAAGTTCGTTTGCTATTGACTCACGACACCTCGCACGCTCCGCTTTCGCCGGTCGTGGTGGTGGTAGTCGAGGTGAGGCAATAATCAGTCATGGCCCGACACTAGCAATATCACTGCAAGCTGACAAGCCAGGATCCTGTTGCAGGCGCAATCGTGTAGCAGCCCTAGAAGACTTGAGCCAATCGAAGCGCCATTGTCGCTGCCTGCTCGGCGCTGGCGATGTTGGTAAAACCCAGGACCAGCCCGTGCCTGGTCCTGGCCTCCAGGTACCACTGTGACAGCGGCTCGACGGCGATACCAATGGCCCGGGCGCGCTGAGCGAGGGCAACATCATCACCCTCACGCAGGCCTGCGATCAGGTGCATGCCTCCCGCCTGGGGATTGATCAACAGGCGTTCGCCGAACTGTTGTTGCAGCGCTTCGACCAGCCACTGGCGGCGGCGCGCATAGAGGGTGCGCATTTTTTTCAAGTGCCGTGCAAAGTGCCCCTCGACGAGAAACGCGCTGACAGTCGCCTGGAGGAGCTGCGGGCAGTGGTTATGCAGACGATCCGCCTGACGGGCAAAGGCCTCGCTCTGCGCCGCCGGCACCACCAGATAGGCCAGGCGCAGGCCTGGAAACAAGACCTTGCTGAAGGTCCCGGTGTAGAGCACGCGGCCCTGCTGGTCGAGGCTTTTGAGCGCAGGCAGGGGGCTGCCCTGATAGCGGTATTCGCTGTCGTAGTCATCCTCGATGATCCAGCTGCCTTGGCGATTGGCCCAATCCAATAGCGCCAACCGACGCGGCAGTGACAGCGACACGCCCAGTGGGCTCTGATGGGTCGGCGTAACGACCGCAAAGCGCGCGTCCGGGCAGCGGGCGATACCTTGCGCAACGTCAAGCCCCTGGTCATCCACGGGGACCGGCACCAACTGTGCGCCGGCTTCCAGTAGCGCATTCCTCGCCATGAAGTAACCAGGCTCTTCCAGCCAGCACGAATCGCCGGGGCGCATCAACGTGTGGCTGATCAGGTCCAGGCACGCACGATAGCCTGCGCATACGAACACCTGTTCCGGGCGGCAAGTAATGCCTCGTGCAATCCCCAAGTAGGTCGCTATGGCCGCGCGCAACGGCGCGTGGCCACACGGATCCGGGTACACGAGCCCCTCAAGGCCAGCCTGGCGCAACTGGCGGCCCGCCAGTCGGGTCCAGAGTTTGCGGGGAAAGGCATCCAGCGCGGGCAGCCCCATCTGCAGGGCAAGCGGCAATGCTCCGCAATGATTGGACTGATACTGCATCGCAACCGTTGGGGCGTGAAGTACGGCCGAGGAAACGGCGGCCAGTTGCGGTGTGACAATCGTCCCGGCGGCTCCGCGAGCGATCAGGTAGCCCTCACCCATCAGCAACTGATAGGCCGCTTCCACCGTACCCCGCGCCAGGTTCAACTGCGCGGCCAAGGCGCGAACGGCAGGCACACGATCACCCGGACGCAGACGGCCATCGGCGATGGACTCGCGAAATCGCTGATAAAGCTGGCGATAAATCGGCGCTGGCTGGCTACGGTCCAGCGAGAAGGGAGCAATCATGGCCTAGTCATTTATGCACTTTTCGGCCCTGTAGCTTAAGCCATCAACCCTCTAAGGTCAGCTACCTCTCTACAGCGGACGACAGACATGGCTTACACACTTGGACATCTCGAAGACAAGCAGGCTTTCGAGGCCAGTTTCGACCTGATGCGCGTACTGCGCCCGCATGTGACCGACCCGACCCACTATGTGGCACAACTGGCGCGCCAGAGCGAGCAAGGGTACCGTTTGCTGGCCGCCTGGGACGCTGGGCACGTGGTCGGCCTGGCCGGTTACCGCGAGTTGGAAAACCTGCTCTACGGGCGTTTCATCTACGTCGATGATCTGGTGGTGCATCCGGATCTGCAGCGCAGCGGCCTGGGAGCACGCTTGCTGAACGCTGTTCGTGAGGACGCCGTGCAGCGTGGTTGCGCCCATTTCGTGCTGGATACCGGGCTGCATATGCCGTTGGCCCAACGTTTTTACTTTCGCCAGGGGTTATTGGCCCATGGCATGCACTTCACCCAAAGCCTTCGGACAGAGAATCAGGCATGAACAGTGTTTTATTGATCAACGCCAGCCCCAATGGCCAGGTTTCCCATGCGAACCAGTTGGCACTGGAACTGGTGGACACCCTTCGGCAACGGCACCCAAGGCTCGAACTGGTCGAGCGCGATCTGGGCACACACCCGCTGCCACCGCTCGGCATGGACTACGCTCGTGGCCTGGCGACGACCACGCCGTTCGACGCAGCGGAGTTTGAGGTTTCCGAAACGCTGATCCGCGAGCTGGAGCGCTGCGATATCCTGCTCATAGCCACCCCGATGCATAACTTCACGTTACCCGCAGCGCTCAAGCTGTGGGTCGACTATGTGCTGCGCATTCACCGCACCTTCAGCTCAGGGCCCGAAGGCAAGACCGGCTTGCTGAGCAACCGTGCGGTGTATGTACTGGTCGGTTCCGGTGGCTTTCATCAGGGCGAAAAGGCACGGCAACCGGACTTTCTGACACCTTACCTGCGCCAGGTACTGGGCACCCTCGGGCTGCTCGACCCGCACTTCACCTACCTGCAGGGGCTGGTGTTCGGCGAGGAGGCGGTTAAGGCGGCGATCCAGGATAGCCGTGCCCGGCTGGCGCTGGAGCCGCTGTTCAACCCACTGATTTGTGCCTGACTGAATCGCCCCGGCATCTCGATGCCTTGAGATGCCGTATTCCCACGGCCAACAGACTGTTCAAGGCCGCGTTAGAGCGGCGCATTGATTGCATTGATGATGACTATCAAACAGACCGGCCTGTTTAATTGCCTGAACCAATTCCTATAATTGCCTCCACATTCTCCCCCCAGCCTGGCCTCAGGCTGCATCCTCTTCGGACCTCAACACAATGCCAAGCGTCAGCCAGGCTCCTCACAGCCTCCCCGAACATAATCAACAGAGCGTCAAACAGCAGTGGCTGGCGATTCTCTCGGTCGCCGTGGGTGCCTTCGCCCTGGTGACCAGTGAGTTCCTGCCGGTGGGTGTACTCAATGACGTCGCCAGTGACCTGGGCATCAGCGCCGGCCATGCCGGCCTGATGGTTACCCTGCCCGGCATCATGGCCGCCCTCGCCGCCCCCTTGCTGTCGGTCAGCATTGGCACCATGGACCGTCGCTACCTGTTGATCAGCCTGACGTTGATCATGATCATCGCCAACTCGGTCGTGGCCTTTGCCAGCGACTTTGGCCTGCTGCTGTTCGGCCGCGTCCTGCTGGGCATCAGCATCGGCGGTTTCTGGGCAACGGCCATCGCCCTCAGCGGCCGGCTGGCCCCCAAGGGGGTCGGCGTCGCCCAGGCCACTTCGATCATCATGGTCGGCGTAACCCTGGCCACCGTACTGGGCGTGCCTGTAGGCACCTGGCTTAGCGGGCTGATGGGCTGGCGCATGACCTTCCTGATCACCGCGCTGATGGGCGTACCCGTGTTATTGGCGCAGATCTTCCTGCTACCGCGACTCAACCCGGAGAAAGCCATTCGCATCAGTGACCTGCCAGCCTTGTTCATCAACCCACAAGCGCGGGTTGGGCTGATTGCTGTCTTACTGATCGGCCTGGCGCACTTTGCCGCGTACACCTACGTCGCACCCTTCTTCAAGCACAGTGCCGGCTTCGACGGGCCGACGATTGGCTCGCTGCTGTTGCTCTTCGGCGTGGCGGGAGTGATGGGTAATATTTTTGCCGGATTTGCCGCCAACCGCAGCGTACGTCACACCTTGTTGTTGGTGGCGCTGATGATCGGCACCAGCACCGCCTTGTTCCCCTACTTCGCCACCGACCTGACTGGCGCGGCGATGCTGATCGCGCTCTGGGGGTTCGCCTTCGGTGCGTTCCCGGCCTGTGCCAGTATCTGGATGTTTGTCGTGGCGCCCAAGGATGTCGAGCGCGGCATGCCGCTCTTCGTCGCCTTGTTCCAAGTGATTATTGCCCTGGGCTCGTTCTTCGGTGGGCGGATCGTCGACCAACTGGGCAGCTCGGTGCTGCTGAGTCTGGCCACGGTGTTGGTGGGTTTGGGTTTTGTGACCGTGCTGGTGCTGGGACGTAAGGTCAGTAATAGCCTTGCGGCCCAACCTGCGCTTGGTTGACCACTCAAGTATGGCTCCCCCATGAGCAGGGGGAGCCTACTCGATTTTATGAGACAACCTGACTTTCGCTTTGCCGATAGGGAACTCCTGCGCTCCCGACCTTAGCAACAGAGAAACCCTGGTGTTTTGCGCATCAACCTTCACCACCAGGTCTATGTGTTTTTCTTTGCCCAGCTTCTGAAAAACATCAAAGATTTCTTTTTCGTCGAACGCGTCAACCCATACGCCATAGCGGCTGCTTCCATCCCGCCAATAGAAACCACAGAACTTGGGAATGGCCCTTTTTTCATAATGATTATCCAGGAGCTCTTTTCCGAAAATGTTCTCCTGCTCACCGTTGTAGGCGCTGAATCCAAAGTCCAGCCACTGAGCACCTTCCTGCAGAACAACGACCGGTCGCCAACTGTATTTCTCCCTGTAGGTGTCATAGATTCCTGGTGAAGGATAACCTTGCGTTTGTATTTTTTGCCGGACCTGCGGGCTGAACGTTTTATAGGATGGATCATTGAGCATTCGGTCTGCGTAACCGTCTTTGAACATGTATTGGGCGTTGCTGTACGCGCTTTCCTTGGTAATGGCTGTCACCTGCGCCTCAAAGGCTCCAACTTCCTTCTGGTTTCCCGCCCCACTCACCCACAACACCACCCTGCCCTGTGGCGCCAACCCCACGATAAAAGTGTTGTAGGTGTCTTTCTTGTGGGTGTCCTGGTCGATAAACCCCTCATCCAAGAGGCGCTTTATCTTTTCTTTGTCCAAGGTCCATTGGCCGGTATAGAACTTTTTCTCCACCAGCGAGTACCACGTAAACGCCAGTTGATAGGGCACCGCCTTTTTTTCGATGCCGGTGGTCATGGTTCCGCCTTGATGACCCCACCCGGTATTCTGTGTGCCCCAAATCGCATCAAAATCGTAGGTGAAGTCCTCAGCGATTAGGGCGCCACGGTAAACCTCCATCGGGTATTCCTGCGGCGCAGAGACACTTCCCGACCAGCTATAAGTTTCAGGCACGTCTTTACTCTGGCAAGCAGCCAAGGAAAAGCAGAATAAAACAGCCGCAATGACTGCCATCGGACTCGCTACTCTCACACACCGTTACCTCTTCATGGCTTTACAGGAACATCACCACTCACTGCACTTCCCTCTCCCGAAATCAATACCAGGCTCTGCGGCGAAGACAATGTAATACCCATGTCCTGAAGGCCGGCCAGCAGGATGAACAACAAGTCGCTGCGGGCCCCGGACACCGAGCGTGGGCTGTTGACGTAGCCGCTGACCCCAATGATCAGGCCATCCCTGGCCAGGTCCTTGAAGGTGACTGATGGTGCGGGGGTGTCAAGAATGGCCTCGTGCTCGGTAAACGAGTGCATGAGCAGTTCGCGAACTTTCAATACATCGGTGTCCAGCGGCAATGTGAGCGTGATGCTCACGACACCGAGCGCGTTGCCCATGGTGACGTTGCGCACACTTTGCGAGATGAACTGCGAGTTTGGCACGATCACCGTCGAGCGGTCGGACATCTGGATCTCGGTCGCCCTGACGTTGATTCGGCGAATATCGCCCTCGACGCCACCCAGGCTGACCCAATCGCCGACCTTCACCGGCCGTTCGGTCAGCAGGATCAAGCCGGAGATGAAGTTCTGCACAATGGCCTGCAAGCCGAAGCCGATCCCCACCGACAGGGCACTGACGACCCAGGTCAGGCTGGTCAGGTTGATCCGCAGGGTGGACATCACCAACAGACTCAACAGCACGAAGCCCAAGTAGCCCACCAGGGTCACCAGGGATGCGCGCATGCCCGCATCCATGTTGGTTTCCGGCAACAGCCGCTCGCTCAACCAGCGCTTCAAGGTACGCACGGCAAACAACCCGACCACAAACATCAGCAGCGCAGCAAGGATATCCCTGGGGATGATGTGCAGGTTGCCCAGCGTCTTGCTGGTTTCTCCCAGCTGACTGAAGCCCTGGAGCAACTCACTGGGGCTGGAGCCCGCCGGAAGGAAGGCCGCCATCACCGCGGTAAGCAGTAGTAATGTACGCCCGACGCCAGCCAGCACAGTGCAAGCCTGGGCCTGATGCCGTGGCGACAGCCCCAGCGCATTGGCCAGTGCCAGCCCGCTGGGCTGCTTGGGTGAAAGCAGGGTTTCACAGACGTCGCCGTAAAAGGCGATAAGCAGGTAAGCCAATGCTGCCACGACGCTGACCCACAGCAGCTTGACGGTAAGGAAATAGGCCAGGGACAGATACCCCGTGAACAACGCGAGGACAATCAAGGCCACCCACATCGAGGCAACAAAGGGTAGCATTCCGGCCAGCCCGCCTGGGCGGTCCAGCTTGAGCTTCTTGCGCACATGGCGCACGCGCAGCAACGCGGCGATAAAGATCAGCGCCGTGACCAGTGCCGTCAGGCCATTGAGCGCTACGGTCAACGCCAGGCTGGCGCCCGTGACATTGTTGATCCGCTCCTCGGTGGCCACCAGCATCAGCGCCACTGCCAGAATCGCTGGAAAAGGCCCGAGGGCACTGGCGATTTCATCGGCAATGGCCGGCAACCGCCAGGAAGGTCGCGGCAGCATCAGCAAGGCCCGTCCAAGGCCTGCAATAAACGCGCAGAACGTGGCCAGGGTGACCAGATGATCGGAAAGCCGCGCCAGGTTTTCGCTCAAGACGGCATTGCTTTCCAACCCCCAACGCATCAGCGAAACGGCCCCCATGATCGTCAGGATCGACGCTAGCCCCACCGCCACCGCCAGCGTGCTGCGCCGCAAGCGCCCCTCAGGCAACCAGCGAATCATCGCCCAGGTGAGCAAGTGTTCAAGCAATCGCCGGCCGAAACTCCAGATCAGCACGGCCACCAGCAACGTGCTGAAGAATGCCCAGCGGCGCTCGGGACTGACGGCGCTCTTCAGGGCGACGAGGCTTTCGGCCTGCAGGTTATCCAGGCGCTTCAGGTCATCCGCAGTGGGACGGATCAGGGTCGACCAGAACGTGGGACTAAAGGGAGTATCGGTGCGTGAAGTGAGTTGAGAGTTAAACACATTGCGCCGCAGGTTGACGATCTGCGCGGCAAGGTCGCGGCTCGTCTGGCTCAACTGTTTGGCCTGCTGCTCATCATCAAGCAGGCTGTTCTTTTTCCGCGTCAGGGCATCCCGCTGGTCGGTGAGGCTCTGCGCTTCCCCAGGCTGGGCCGCGCCCAAGACCTTGAGCTGATCGTCAAGACGCTCCATCTCGGTAGCGCGCACCGTAAGCAACGTCTCGGCCTGTTGTTGCACCTGCAGTGCGCCCTGTCGAAACTCCGCCAGCTTCTCGTCGCTGGTACTGATAGGAACACTCTGGCGAATCAGCTCAAGCTGCTGACTGAGCTGTTTCAGGTCGGCGTCTTCCGGCAACAGTGGCAAACTGTCGACGACCTCGATGGCCACCGGCGTTGCAGCCGCACTTGCCCACCCCGGCAGGCTGATAGCCATAACCATGGCCAGCATGACCTGGCAGATGACGCTTCTATAAATTCGCCGCATCAAGTCACCCTTCTCCGTCTTATTCTTGCCATCGCCAGTATGGACCGCCACGGGAGAAAGGAAATTCCGCACGGGGGGCAAAAGATCGGGCGCTATTGGCGCAACGGGAAAGATAGCACTCAGGTCAACCCACAAACGTGGTCTTGCGCGTCAATGCCCACGGCGCAATCAAGCGTTGCGGGGTCTGGCAGGTTTTGCGCTTGAGCACAAAGTTGCGGCACTTCTCAGCGAACTGCTGGCGGTCTTGCACCATGTCCAACTGCATCTGTGCCAGCTCGTTTTCGCGGCAGCGTTCAATCTGCTCAAGGCTCAGAGTGGCTTTACGCGCGCGATACAGGGCAAATTTTTCATCGGTCAACGCACTATTGGCCTGTTGCAGCAGCCATGCACTGAATGCGTGAGGGCAGCGTGGGCCGATGTCCTGAATCATCCCCCACTGTCGCGCCTGTAAGGCGCTGATTGGCAAACACTCTTCGATGAGTTTGTGCGCGACTTCGCTGCCGACGGCGCGGGGCAAGCTGTACGTCCAGTATTCGGAGCCATACAAGCCCATGGTCTTGTAATGCGGGTTGAGTACCACACCCGCTCGGGCGAAGACGATGTCGGCCGCCAGCGCTAGCATCACGCCACCGGCTCCGGCGCTACCCGTCAGGCCACTGACCACCAACTGCCGCGTCGTCAGCAACTCCTGGCAGACGTCGTCGATTGCCTGAATATTGGCCCAGGCTTCCAGCCCCGGTACCTGGGCTGCCTGAATCACGTTGAGGTGCACACCATTGGAAAAGCTCCCGCGCCCTCCCCTGACCAGCAGCACTTGAGTGTCCCGAGCCTTGGCCCAGCGCAGTGCCGTGACCAGCCGCTGGCATTGCTCGGTACTCATGGCACCGTTATAGAACTCGAAGGTCAGTTCGCCAACGTGACCGGACTCCCGATAGCGAATCGGTTGATAGGCCGTCTCATCGAACCCTTGGTTGGCGATCGAGCCGTCCAGCACGGGGATACCAGCCAATCGCCCAGCCAGCACGTGACGTGCAGGCAGCTTGAAGGTTTCCTCCCCTGGCTGGGCTTTACGCTTGAGCGAGCCGATCCACAGGCTGTGATCGCCGGCCGCGACCAGCACCGCATCGTCCTGTACCGCCAGGATTTCTCCCGGGGTGCCACGACGCGAATCCAGGTGCGCGTCGTACAGGTAATACTGTCCGCCAGCGAGGCTCGCCAACACCCCAGGCTGACCATCGGCCGCGTCGATACTGCGTTTGATGAACCGCACGCAGTCGTACCAACTGAAGGTACGGTCAGCCTGCTTCATGTTCGGCTGCAAACGCCCGATGACGTCAGGCTGTGTGTAATCGAGGGGCGTAGGGACAAAACCGCTGGCAAATTTCCCCACCGCATCGCGGATGCAAGCGAGCGCAGCGTCACTCACCGGGCCGTTGTACAACTCGGATTTACGCACATCGGCAGGCATGTCGAATTCACAGGTCGACCAGACCGGGCCGGCATCCATTTCCTCAACCGCCTGCAACGCGGTAACACCCCAGCGCCTGACCTGCTGGGTGATAGCCCAGTCCAGTGCGCTGGCGCCACGGTCGCCAACGATCCCCGGATGAATGATCACCACCGGACGCTCCGGATTGCTCCAGAGCTGCTGCGGCACGCGGTCCTTGAGAAATGGGCAGATCACCAGGTCAGGCGCCGCTTCCTCGATCTGTCGGCATACCGAGGCCTCATCGGTGAACAGCACCACGCTGGGCTCGTGACCCGCCTGGCGCAGATCCAGCCAGGCCCGCTGGGTCAAACCGTTGAACGCCGACGACAACAACATGATTTTCAATGACCGCATGACTGACTCTTCCTTGAGAATGCACGGCCGGTGGCTCTCCATGAGCCATCCTTGGCCTTTTAGGGAAGCGTCAGGGTAGAGGCAGTGGCTAGGCGATCACCTGACCGAGATCAATCTTGTGGCAGCAAATCGCTTGTCGGCACTGAATGCAGTGACCTTCCGCAGCTCGGAAATGCAGGGCAACGTAAAGCTGCATATTAACGATTGGCAACGCTGAACAACCCTAATCGCTGCATCATTTCGGTCACCGCCGACCCGGAAAGGAGAATCGTCGAGTTCGAGGCGGATGGTTCAATGCTGCGCGCCACTCAACCACTGCCCCAAGGTGCCTGCCCCCGCGTATTGGCGCAAAACTGCCAGGTAGCCATCAAAGCGATTGGTGACCTCACTCACCCGGTTACCGTAGTGGTCGCTTTCAGCCGACAATACATCGAGCAAGGTACGCTTACCCAAGTGATACCACTGTTCGTAAAATGCCAAGCGAATACCATCCGACTCAACTGTCAGGTCGCGGTACAGTTCGGCCCGTTCCAGAAAGGTCCTTGCATCGTGGTTCGCAGTGCGGATCCGATACTGCAGGTCCAGACGCTGCTGCTCCACTTCCTGGCGACTGGCTTCGGCCCGCTGTAATGCAGCCCGTTCCGAGGCCCGTGTCGAGCCGCCGCGAAAGGCGCCCCACGTCACGGCCAAGTGAGTTTCCCAAGGCTGCTCACGGCCCACGGAGTCTTCGGCAGTGGACTTGCTGACGACCCAATTGAGCTGTGGCAACGAAGACGAACGCACCACCTTGGCCTGCAGCTCGGCTGATTCGGTCTGGGCCTTGGCCTGGTTGATAGCGGGGTGATTTTCAGTCTGCGCCAAGAGATGATCAAGGTTCGCAAGGCGAATGTTCCACTCCTTGGTTCGGGGAACCATGATTGGCCGTTCACCGACCAGCTTGCGCAGGTTGATTTCAGCATCCTGGGCCCGTGTACTGGCTGAATCTCGTGCTGCCTGAGCTTGAAGCAGGCGTGCTTTGGCCTGGGTCAATTCGCTGGAGCGTCCCTTGTCCACAGCCACGATACCCGCCAGCATCTTCACCAGCTCATTCATGCGGTCTATATATTGCTGGCTGAGATCAACGATAATGCGTTGCTTGCCCAACTCCGTCATAGTGCTGGTGACGTCGAACGCCGAACTTTCCAGCTCCGCGTCAATGGCCGCGGTAGCGGCGACGGACAGGTGGCGACGGCTGTCGATGGTATTGCGAATTCGTCCCCAGTCATATACCGGCGTCACTACGTTGAGAGTAATACCAGTGCTATTGCCTTCAGTGTCTTGCGCCCCTGAACCGAACCGCTTCGAACCGGCCTGGGTGCCCAGGTCAACTTGCGGATAACGCTGCCCCTTGGCCTCATCAATATCCGAGTCCGCTGCCGCCAATTCAGCGTGAGCCCTTTGTACCTTGGGGCTGCGTTCGGCGGCGGCCTGGACAGCACGGTAGAACATTTCTTTGAGCTCTTGCTCCGAAGGCCCCGCCACGATGCCCTGACGGCCCGCCAGACGCGCCGGCACGCCGTTGAAGGCCAACGCCGAGACCCCGCTTACAGCAGTAGCTGCAGCAGGTGCGACAACGGGTTTTAAGGCGCTCACGCCATTACTCGATGCCTGTTTGGTGGACGGTGCAGATTCGCTTAGACGAGCCGGCGCAAAGGTAGCCGTCGCCGGCTCTGCCTCTTTCGAAAATTGCAGCGTATTGGTGACAGGCCTCGACGGCCGTGAAACCGTAGTCGCAGGCGACGGATAGGGGGAGACGGCTGTCACTGGCTTGAGTTCAACTGGCGTGACAGGTGTAACCGCCGCTACAGGTTTGAATTGCACCGGAGCGACAGCCGTAGTCGCTACAAGCGGCCTGGATTGTACTTGTGTAACCTGCGACGTCGCTGCCACCGATTTGAACTGCACCGGTACGACAGTGGGAGTCGCAGCTTGCGAGCTGGATTGCACTTGCGTGTCAGATGAAGCCGCTGTCGCTGGTTTGAACTGTACAGGCACGACGGTGGTAGCCGCTGCCATCGGTCTGGATTGCACTTGTGTAACAGGTGACGTCACTGCCACCGAATTGAACTGCACCGGTACGACAGTGGGAATCGCAGCTTGCGAGCTGGATTGCACTTGCGTGTCAGATGAAGCCGCTGTCGCTGGTTTGAACTGTACAGGCACGACGGTGGTAGCCGCTGCCATCGGTCTGGATTGCACTTGTGTAACAGGTGAAGTCGCTGTCGTCGGTTTGAACTGCGACGGTAAGTCAGACTGAGTCGATGCCTTCGAGGCTAGCGCAATGAACATTGACAGTTCATCAGCCATCAGGCTGGAGCTAGCACAGGTCGACAGGCACAAAAACAACGACCTCGCCAGGTGCAGGCGATTACGCGGCGCAAACAGATCCGGAGCCCGCAGCTCAGTTGGCGGGTAATGTTTGATGTCCATGCTCATCGCTCCCGGAATGCTTCACGTGCGTTGAACACGGGCTTTAACAGGTAATCCAGAATGGTCTTTTCGCCGGTACGGATCTCGACCGATGCGACCATCCCCGGAATGGCCGACGAATTGGCGGCGGACAGTGCCTCCAAGGCCAACGAAGGCGCCAACAACCCCCCCTTGGGTAAACCAGCGGTCAGGGTTTCCGGGGATTTGCCGACACCGTAGTGGTCGCAGATCCAGGATACGCTTTGCAACAAGGTGTCCTGACTAGTCGCTTGAGCCACAGGCAAAGCCTTAGCCGTAACGCTTGAATCAACAGGCGCATCAGTCGTCATCACAAGAGTCCTGAATTCGTACCGCCAACCGGCGATCACAATGGAATGGGCGTTTCAGGGCCGGCACCGACCAGGCAGCACAGACGCTGGAAACCAGTAGGATAATTCTGACAAGATGATGGGATGGGCTAAATGAGACCTGTCCCAAAAGCCAGAGACCCAAAGCACATAACGAACTGGAACGCAGGGCGAGCAGGCACCTCAAGAGGACTTTCACCTCAAAACTCTCAGCGAGACCACTACTGCCAAGCTGGTTACGCTTTCGCGCAACGCGCCATTTCTGACGCACATAAAAAAGCCCGCTCAAGGCGGGCCTGGACAACTGGGGAAAACAACCTTACTTCTAGAGAAAATAAGGCGTCAACTTAACACAAGCAGTAGTTATCCCTTCCTTGGGATGACTAAAGATTACTGTGCTGCCCACATGAAGTACTTAAGGTTTTTTTCAAAAAAATTTTCTGTCTTACAGTAAGTTTCTGCGCTATTTAAGGTAACCCCAAACCCGCCTACACCCAGGCCGGGACCATGCGTACCCCGTCACAGCGTTCCGTGCAAGTAGCGGGCTTTGAAGATATTGGCCTTCTTACCCCGCTGCGCCGCCTCTATCCGACTCCTGTTCGCCAGGCCAGCAGTTTGCCTCGGGCTTCCTTCAGATTCGCAGTCACCCGCGACACCCTTGCCTCTGGCTAACACTCCCCCTTGCCGGGTGTGTAGAGGACTTTCACCTCCAAGTCACCAGCGAGACTGGTTGCGCTTGCGCGCAACGCGCCATGCCTGGCGCACAAGCAGAAGCAATGTGGGTGGTGCAGCGCCTCACTAGCGCACCTCATCCAGGATTGCCCATTAAATTTTGTGGCATTTCTGACAGCTTTTACTCGTCATTTCATTATTTCTTTACTAGTATCTCTAGCCTACGCACTCGCGGGGAGAGATTGAGCGCCTTGAGGCTAGAAACTTTTACACTCGATCATTGGATGAGTTATTACCGTTACCCCGCACGTAACAACTCAGGCAACAATAATAACTCTTTGGTGAAGCAGATGAATAAAATCTCCAGCATGGTTGTATTAGCAGGGCTAGCTCTCTCGGGATGCGCGACGAAAATCCCAGAAAAACCTAGCGTCACACCAGCATCTGCTGCCTTCCAGCAAGCACCGCATGCCCCCGTACCTGCGACACTGGCAAACCCGTCAGCGCGACAAGCTGTATCTGTGAACCTCAAAGCTGACGCTCAACCGACCTCCTCGGTGGCCGCTCAATCAGAATCCGTAGAAAGCACAAATCAACTGCGCGTCCAGCAATGCCGTAGAGAGCTGGACACAATAAAACTTTACAACAAGGCATCTTATGATAAGTACGATGCAGAGTTTCAGGTCATTGCCAGCAAGCTCAATAAATACATACAGGTTAAAGATTCAATTAGTTCTGATATAAACGATATGGTGATGCCGGGGTATCAATTTCAGATTCGTGAATTCTGCTTTCGAGTCAAAGTCCGCCTGTCGCAACTTGTGGTTCGCCAAGCTCGATAATGATTAAACTTTAGGGTGTTTCTTACGCCCTAAAGGCTCTAAACATTCCGCTCCCATTCACTCGACACCCCCTCCCTTTCGAGAGCTACTGCCAAACGGTAAACCACTTGGCCCCTCACCATCCAAATCTCATCGCCCTCCCAATAGTAGGTGCCCGGCCTAGCCTTGCTGGGATCATCAAGAACCAGCCCCGCCTCGCGCAATTGCAGCACAAAGTCACCGATATAGAGTGGTGCGAGTCCTCGGCAGTCACCTATTGTGAAACCGCCATTGGCTATTGGCTTTCTCTGCGCCAATCCGATAGCGCACCAACCCATCGGCAACGGCAAAGGTCAGGTCCACGCGGGTGTCGGTTCTTCCATTCAAGTGCCCGCGGCTAAGCAGCCGGAACAACGACCACGGCCCGCGATAGCTCATGCTGGCGGTGTTGCCGGTGCTATGCACCAGGGTCAGTTGGCTGTCATTGGTGCTGCCCAGGCTGTTGGGCCACACCAACCCTGTACGTTGAGGCGGGAGGTATCCAGCTTTTGACAGGATCGCTCCTACACCTTCGTCAAGCACTTCCGACGGCCCCGTCTGAAAAACCCAACAGTCACAAAAAATGATGAGCCAATTTCTACAATAAACGTTATGTATTCAGTTGTTCTGGGCAAGAAGCTCACGCCTCCATTCATCTCATGAAGAGCTAGGACCATGCTAAATACTTCGTTTTTTCCCTCACTGCGTACCGCCCTCGGCACATCCCTGCGGCCCCGACAGCTCAATCGAGAGGAAGAGCGACTGATCCGCTACTACCGTTTATTGTCAGAGCAGGATCGTGAAGCGGTGCGCTGTTTGTTCTTTGCGGTCAAGGAAACCAGCCGGTCCGAACACCCTAAGCAGTAGGAAGTGACACAGGTACCTATCAGCGAACAATGAAGCACCGACTGGGTTGGACACGTTGCCAAGAGCCTGCCGACCCCACAAGCAACTGCCGGCGGGCTTGGCCTGCCGGATGGCAGCATCTGAAAGAGCCATGCTTCTAGCCTCTTGAAGGTGGAATTCAGGGCTAGATGTTCAGCAAATGACTCGTCGGGCTCCTGCAACAATCCGATCTCGAAGCCCGCCATTTTTATGGACTAGATTCTGGACTAAATTAGTCCAGATACCTGTGGCTCTCGATGGATGTCAGCAGAACGAAAAAAGACGCCGAAGCGTCTATTTTGTTGATCTTCAGAATCCAGTGGATCTCTGCAGATCTATATTTGGAGCGGGAAACGAGACTCGAACTCGCGACCCCGACCTTGGCAAGGTCGTGCTCTACCAACTGAGCTATTCCCGCGTCTTGGTGGTGTGCATTCTATAGATTCCAGAACACACGTCAACCCCTTGATTCAAAAAAGTTTTATTTCTTTTCAACGGTCGTACGCAGATGGGGCCAGGCGGCGCGCAGGTATTGCAGCATGGACCACAGGGTCAGGCCTGCGGCGATCAGCAGCAAGGCGTAGCCCAGCAGGACCCAGAAGGTGAAGTTCGACGGGTTGGCCAGCAGGATGACCAGCGCCAGCATCTGCGCGGCGGTTTTCCATTTGCCCATGTTGGACACGGCCACGTGGGCCCGTGCGCCGATTTCGGCCATCCATTCACGCAGGGCCGAGACGACGATCTCGCGACCGATGATCACGGCAGCTGGCAGGGTCAGCCACAGGTTGCCGTGTTCCTGGACGAGCAGCACCAGGGCTACGGCGACCATCAGCTTGTCGGCCACAGGGTCGAGGAACGCGCCAAACGGCGTGCTCTGCTCCAGGCGTCGTGCCAGGTAGCCATCCAGCCAGTCGGTCGCGGCCGCGAAGGCAAAGACCGAACTGGAGGCCATGTAGCTCCATTCATAGGGCAGGTAAAACAGCAAAATGAAAATCGGAATGAGCAGGACGCGTAGAACGGTGATCAGATTAGGGATATTCATCGGCACAACTGGCTACGAGGTGAGAGGGCATTCTACTCGCTGTGTAGGTTTGCATAAATCAACTCAGCAAGCTTTTTACTGATACCGGGGGCTTTGGCTATTTCTTCAATGCTGGCACGGGACAATTCCTGCAAACCACCAAAATGTTTCAACAGTTCGCGGCGCCGCTTTGGCCCTACGCCCGCCACCCCTTCCAGGGTTGAGGTACGTCGGGTTTTGCCACGTCGGGCGCGGTGGCCAGTAATGGCGAAACGGTGAGCCTCGTCGCGAATCTGCTGAATCAGGTGCAACGCCGGTGAATCGCCCTTCAAGGTGAACTCATGGGCCGCATCATTCAAGTACAACGTTTCAAAACCGGCCTTGCGCGTCGCGCCCTTGGCAACGCCGAGCAGGATCAGGTCGGGCACCGCCAACTCGTTGAGTACGTCACGGGCCATGGACAATTGGCCCTTGCCGCCGTCCACCAGCAGGATATCCGGCAGCTTGCCCTCGCCGTCCTTGAGTTTGCTGAAGCGTCGGGTCAGGGCCTGATGCATGGCAGCATAGTCGTCGCCAGGGGTGACGCCTTCAATGTTATAGCGTCGATAATCGGACTTGATCGGCCCTTCCGGACCGAAGACCACACAAGACGCCACGGTCGCCTCGCCGCTGGAATGGCTGATGTCGTAGCACTCCAGGCGTTGCGGCGGCTCGTCAAGCTTGAGTACGTCAGCCAGCGCTTCAAAACGTGCGGCCACATGCTGGCGGTTGGCCAGGCGCGCACTCAGGGCCTGTTCGGCGTTGGTCACCGCCAACTGCTGCCAGCGCGCACGCGTGCCGCGCACCCGGTGACTGATGTCCAGTTCACGGCCACGCAGTGCGTGGATCGCCTCGATCAACGCAGGGAAGTCTTCGTGCACCACGTTGACGATCAGTTCGGACGGCAGGTCGCGCTCGGGGCTGCTGACGTAGTACTGGCCGAGGAACGCCGCCATGACATCGGCCACCTCCTCCTCGATTCCCGTCTGCGGAAAGAAGTTCTTGCTGCCCAGCACCCGGCCGCCACGCACACTGATCAAGTGCACACAGGCGCCGCCAGGATTGACGAAGGCCGCAATCACATCCACGTCACCGGTGCCGCCTTCCATGCTTTGCTGGTCCTGGACCCGGCGCAGCAAGGACACCTGGTCGCGCAGCTCGGCGGCCCGCTCAAAGTCCAAGACACTGGCCGCCTGCTCCATGGCACCGGACAACTCGTCGGCCAGGGCATTGCTGCGCCCTTCCAGGAACATCACCGAGTGACGCACGTCCTCGGCATACTCCTGCGGCTCGACCAACCCCACGCAGGGCGCCTTGCAGCGCTTGATCTGGTATTGCAGGCACGGGCGGGTGCGGTTCTTGTAGAAGCTGTCTTCGCACTGGCGCACAAAGAACGTCTTTTGCAGCAGGCTCAGGCTCTCGCGGATCGCCCCGGCGCTGGGGTATGGACCAAAATACTTGCCCTTTTGCTTCTTCGCCCCGCGATGGATGCTCAGGCGCGGAAAGTCACCGTCCGACAGAAACACGTACGGGTAGGACTTATCGTCACGCAACAGAATATTGTAGGGCGGCCGCCATTCCTTGATCAGCGTCTGCTCAAGCAGCAGCGCCTCGGTTTCATTGGCGGTGATGGTGGTTTCGACCTGGGCGATCCGCCCCACCAGGGCGGCGGTCTTCGGCGCCAGGCCGGTCTTGCGAAAATAGCTGGCCAGGCGTTTCTTGAGGTTCTTGGCCTTGCCGACATACAGCAGGCGCGCCTCGCTGTCGAACATGCGATACACGCCGGGCCGACCACTGCAGGTTGCAAGAAATGCACTCGGATCAAACGCGGCTGTTATTTCAGTGGCTTGCATTTCAGGCGCTGGCGTCCACCATGCCGTGGCGAACCGCCAGCAAGGTCAGTTCAACATCACTGCTGATGGATAGCTTCTCGAAAATTCGATAACGGTAGGTGTTCACGGTTTTCGGCGACAGGCAGAGCTTGTCGGAAATCGACTGGACCTTCTGGCAGCCCACAATCATCAAGGCGATCTGAATCTCGCGCTCGGACAAGGCATCAAATGGTGAGTCGCTGACAGGCTGAAACGACTTGATCGCCAGTTGCTGGGCAATCTGTGGGCTGATATAGCGTTGGCCGGCGAATACCAGGCGGATGGCCTGGACCATTTCCGCGAGCCCCGCGCCCTTGGTCAGATAACCGGCCGCGCCGGCCTGCAGAAGCCTGGTAGGAAAAGGGTCTTCTTCACAGACAGTGACCACGACGACCTTGATATCCGGATGACTGCGCAACAACTTGCAGGTAGCGCCAAGACCACCAATCCCCGGCATCTTGACGTCCATCAAAACCACATCGGGTTTCAACTCGCGCGCCTTGATCAGGGATTCCTCTCCCGACTCGGCCTGGCCGACTACTTGCAGGCCATCGATGTCAGCCAGCATTCGTGTAATGCCTGTACGAACGAGATCATGGTCATCGACTACTAGCACCCTAATCAAGCAGACACCTCGCGAAATGGTCTTATAGGTTGCTGAACACCTTAGCAAAAAACCAAGGCACAGACCTAGCTGAACGCGTCATATATATAGAGTTTCAATACGCTACGACCGCCTGCCGAGCGACAAGCGGGGTTGTTTCCTGGGTAAAAGGTCAGGATTCCTTGAGGACCGGCCGGGTTTTTCCAGGCACCACAGAGGAATACTCTGCCAAGGTGCTGCTCAGCCTGCGGACAGCCAGCCAGACTCCATACGCCAGAAACAACCCTCCTCAGCGACAATACTCAGGCCCTTGCGCTGATAGAGTCTTTTTGCCGGATTGGTCTTGAATACGGTCAACCGCAAGTAACCCCGGCTTTCCGCCCTCGCCTTGGCAATCATCTGCTCCAACACCCAACTGCCCGCGCCCTGGCAGCGCAAAGCATCAAGAATGTGCAGTTCGCGAATGTACAACGCATGATCATCCCGGCTCAGGCTCACAAACCCCAGCAACCTGTCGCCCTGGCAGATCAACCAGTTCTCCCGCCCGGCCCAGGCGGTATCGAAGCCTTTGTCGGACCACGTCAGATCGTACTGTCGATAGTAGTGATCCATCGCCTGATGCGTCAGGCTGCGCGCAAAGGCCAGGTGTTGATCCGATGCAGCCCTGAGCGTGAATGCCATAACAGTGTGCTCCATGGCATCACAGCGCGACTGACCAGCCACTCCAATTGCCTGCCTCCCTGCGCGCGATGACCAGGGCATCGCCGACACCTGACGCAGCCGCAATCAATGCGCCGTCGGCGCCCCAGATCGCGCTACGCCCGGCACATACCCAGCCACCGGACGGCCCGCCATGGTTGGCCATCAGCACCACCATCGAGTGTTCGCCAGCATAGCCCTGGAGCAACGCACTATCGGCAGCGTAACCACCGTCGCTGATCAAAACGCCTGCCGCATAGACTGTGGCCCCGAGCGCCGCCGCATCACGCGGATGGCTGGCGTGGGAAAAGTCAGCGCAAACCGCCAGGGCGATCCGGTCATCACCCCATACCAACGCCTCGCCACCCTGTCCCGGCATAAATGCCAGTTCTTCACCGGAGTGCAGATGTTGTTTGCTGTACACCGCCAACGAGCCATCGGCGGCCAGTACCAACGCCCCAATCAGCACCCCAGTGCTCGACGGCAAGCGAATGGGCATGCCGACCACCGCCGTCATGTTCAGCTCACGCGCCATTTCCCGCAGCGGCGTCAGTACCGCGTCGTTCGGCGCGATCGCCAACTCCATTGCCAGGAAAGGTTCATAGCCGGTCAAGGACAGTTCCGGGAACACCAGCAATTGCACGTCGTGCTCGGCAGCAGCGACCATAAATGCCAGGTGGCGCTCGATATTCGCTGCCAGGTCGCCAGCGATGGAGCAGGTTTGGGCACTGGCAAGGGTCAAGGTGGTCATGGTCGCGTCCTGGCAATGGGTGTGAGTATCCATCCAGCATATCGGGACTTGCGTCATAGCGCTAAGTCACTCATCGCGATAGAAATTACTGATTGAATCCAGCAGCGTGCCTCAGTTAAGCTCCACCCCATCATTTGGAGAAACACCATGTTGCAACTCACCCTCACCCAGGCTCGCCCTACTGCCAACGCACAGCGTTCGGTCGTGGCTACCCGCGTGAACGGTTTGAGCGCACTGGTCAGCTTTTATTTTGGGTATTGGTTTAGCCACTGGCGCGCCTGATACCTGAAATCGGCGCCCACTACTCAAGGGGTCGCCTGCCAGAGAAATCTAACCCCCGGTCGGCTCCCCGACCGGGGGTTTTGTTTTTTCAGCCCTGAACATTTTTTGCTACACACCGAACTTAAAGGGAATCACACCATGAACTACACCACTTATTACCGTTACGACACCTGCACCGCCTGGCGATTTAGCAAGCTCCGTTCGGGACAGCCTGCCGCCTCCGATCGGTCACCTATTGGTGGCAAGCCAACACACGCAGCCAATACGGCCAATTGTCGAACACCCCAGTAGGGCAGAGCGTGCGGGAACAGCCCGCCGCTTGCCCAGGAAGCCGAAAATATGAACTCCTCCATCGCCGCCCTGCCCGTCACCACCCTGTCCAGCGCCAATGAAGCGCTGACCCAGCGCTTGCCCAGCGCCCTTGAGCTCAAGCACCAGTTGCCCCTGAGCCCGTTCCTGACCGAGCAAGTCAATGCTCATCGCCAGGCTATCCGTGCAATCCTCAATGGCGAAGACAGCCGATTGCTGGTCATCGTCGGACCCTGCTCGATCCATGATCCTGAATCCGCCATGGAATACGCGCGCAATCTGAAGAAACTGGCCAATGACGTCAGTGACCAGATGTTGCTGGTGATCCGCGCCTACGTCGAAAAACCGCGCACCACCATTGGCTGGAAAGGCCTGGCCTACGACCCGCACCTGGATGGCAGCGATGACATGGCCGCCGGCCTCAGCCTGTCCCGGGAATTGATGCGCGAAATGCTGCGCCTGGGCTTGCCGGTCGCCACCGAGCTGCTGCAACCGATGGCCGCCGGTTACTTCGAAGACGTGCTCAGTTGGGTCGCCATCGGCGCGCGCACCACCGAATCGCAGATCCATCGGGAAATGGCCAGCGGCCTGGGCATGCCTGTCGGCTTCAAGAACGGCACCGATGGCGGCGTGGCCATCGCCTGCGACGCCATGCGCTCCGCAGCCCACCCGCACCGCCACTTCGGCGTCGACAGCCAGGGGCATCCGGCGATCATCCAGACCCCAGGCAACGCGGACACCCACCTGGTGTTGCGTGGCGGCCACCGTGGTCCGAACTACGACCGCCAGAGCGTGGCCCAGGTCAAGACCGACCTGGCCAAAAGCAAAGTGGCCACGCGGATCATGGTCGATTGCAGCCATGCCAACAGCGGCAAAGACCCAATGCGCCAGCCTGCAGTCTTCAATGATGTGCTGGAGCAACGCCTGCAAGGCGACACCTCGCTGATCGGCATGATGCTGGAAAGTCATCTGTTCGAAGGCTGCCAGCCGCTCAGCCCGTCGATGCGCTACGGGGTTTCGGTGACCGACGGTTGCCTGGGTTGGGACGGCACCGAGCAGTTGTTGCGTGAAGCGGCACAACGCCTGCGCGACCACGCCTGAGCTACCGCTATCGCCGGCAAGCCGGCGATGGCTTTACATCAGGTACCGACGCAAATCAGTGGAACTTTGCCGGGAAATAACCGCCTGAATCCGGTAGGCTCACCTTTTTTATTCAAGGAGTTACCCACCATGGCCAAAGCCACCGCCCGCCACATCCTGGTTGCCACCGAAGACAAGTGCAACGAACTCAAAGCCCAGATCGAAGGCGGCGCTGATTTCGCAGAAATCGCCAAAGCCAACTCCAGCTGCCCATCGAGCCGTGATGGCGGCAACCTGGGTTCGTTCGGCCCAGGCCAGATGGTCAAGGAATTCGACACTGTCGTATTCAGCGCCCCGGTCAACACCGTGCAAGGTCCGGTGAAAACCCAGTTCGGTTACCACCTGCTGGAAGTGACCAGCCGCCAGGACTGATCAGCGTCTTAGCAAACCACAACGGCCCGCCTTTTGGTGGGCCGTTGTGTTTGTGCCCCGGCGGGGTGACTGGCGACCCGCGCGCGGTTAGGGTACAAGTCCCCTTCCTTCTTCACCCGGCGCTCAAGGCTGATAATGCGACTGGACTTCCTCACGTTAGTTGGCTCTACCCTGGCCCTGCTGCTGGCGAGCACGGCATCGCTCGCGGCCCCTCAACACGCACTGACCGTCTACGGCGAACCCGCCAAGTACCCTGCCGGCTTCAGCCACTTCGATTATGTAAACCCCGAGGCGCCCAAGGGCGGCAGCCTGAAGCGTTCGGCCCTTGAGGTCGGTCGTTTTGACCATGTGCTGCCCTATATCGACAAAGGCATCGGCGTCAGCCAAGTGGACGGTTGGGTGTACTCGCCCCTGGCCTACCGCTCGCTGGATGAGCCCTATACGGTCTACGGCCTGGTAGCGCAAAAGATGGAGCGCGCCGAGGACGGCTTGTTCCTGCGGTTTTTCCTCAACCCCAAGGCGCGGTTTGCCGACGGCAAGCCCATCACCGCCGAAGACGTACGCTACAGTTTCAACCTGCTGATGACCCAGGGCAGCCTGCGCTTTCGCACGCTATTCGCCGACGTCAAGCACGTCGAAGTGGAAGGTCCCCTGCAAGTGCGTTTTGACTTTTCCAACAATGAAAACCGTACCCTGCCCCTGGATGTCGCAACCCTGCCGGTGTTTCCCGAGCATTGGTGGAAAAGTCGCGACTTTGCCAACGGCGGTGGTTATGAAGCCCCTCTGGGCAGTGGCCCGTACAAGGTCAGCAAGATCAACTCCGGCAGCACCATCACCTTCCAGCGCGACCCCGACTGGTGGGGCAAGGACTTGCCCGTCAACCGCGGCCTGTACAACTTCGACCGCCTGAGCCTGGAGTACTTCGGCGATACCGAAGTCGCCCGCCAGGTCCTGCGAGGCGGCGCCTACGACTTCAACCGTGAATTTTCCGCCACCGGCTACTCCATCGGCTACAACGGCCCGGCCCTGGATGATGGCCGCCTGCAACGCGCGCACCTGGCCAAGGACGCGCCGCAATCGTCCCAAGGCTACGTGTTCAACCTGCAAAAACCGATGTTCCAGGACCGCCGCGTACGCCAGGCCCTGGCCATGCTCTGGGATTTCGAGTGGGCCAACCGGCAGATGATGCGCAACCTGTACATCCGCCAGCAAAGCTACTTTTCCAACAGCCCGCTGGCTGCCACTCAACTGCCCGACGCCCAGGAACTGGCGATTCTCGAACCCTTGCGCGGGCAAATCCCCGACGAAGTCTTCACCCAGGTGTTCAAGGCGCCAACCACCGACGGTAGCGGGATGATCCGCGACAAGCAGTTGCAAGCCCTGGCCCTGCTGGAAGAAGCAGGCTGGACGCCCAAGGGCGACAAGCTGGTGAATGCCGCCGGCGAGCCGCTGGAGTTCACTTTCCTCAATGTGCAAAACGGCCTTGAACGCCTGCTATTGCCTTATAAGCGCAACCTGGCGCAGATCGGCATCACCCTGAACATCCGGCGCATCGACTCCTCGCAGTACGTCAACCGGCTGATGAGCCGCGACTACGACATGATCGTCAGCGGCTTTCCCGTCACCACCTCGCCAGGTCTTGAGCTGTACAACTACTTTGGCTCAGCCGCCGCGTTCGACCGAGGTGCCAACAACTACTTCGTCTTGCAGAACCCGGCGGTCGACACCCTGATCACCGGCCTGGTGCGCGCCACCACCCAGGCGCAGATGCTCAGCTACGCCCATGCCCTGGACCGGGTGCTGCAATGGAACTACTACTGGATCCCCAATTACTACCCGCCCGGGACCTCGGCCGCCTGGTGGAACCGCTTCGGACGCCCGGCCATCGCGGCCAGCAACGACGAAGCGCTGGAGTCATGGTGGGAAGTCAGCCCGACACCCTTGACCAATGAACAGATGAAAGCCGAGCTGGACAAGACCCGAGGTACGCACTGATGTTTGCCTATATCGTGCGGCGCCTGCTGCTGATCATTCCGACGCTGGTGATTATCCTGCTGGTCAACTTCGTCATCGTCCAGGCCGCGCCCGGCGGGCCGGTGGAACAGGCCATCGCCCATCTGCAAGGCATCGGCGGCGCAAGCGTCGGTGGCGCGTCCGGCGACGGGGTCAGCAGCGGCTCGCGGGCCAGCCGCGGCCTTGACCCGAAACTGATCAAGGATATCGAAAAACAATACGGCTTCGACAAGCCAGCCCATGAACGCCTGTGGCTGATGCTCAAGAGCTATGCCCAACTGGATTTCGGCAACAGCTTCTTTCGCGGCGCGACGGTGACCGACCTGATCCTGGAAAAACTGCCGGTGACCCTTTCCCTCGGCCTCTGGGCAACGCTGATCACCTACCTCGTGTCGATCCCCCTGGGGATTCGCAAGGCGGTGCGCCATGGCAGCAGTTTTGATGTTTGGAGCAGCACCGCCATCGTCATCGGCTACGCCATGCCGGCGTTCCTGTTTGCGATGTTCCTGATCGTGGTCTTCGCCGGCGGCACCACGCTGAACTGGTTCCCGGTGCGCGGCCTGGTGTCGGAGAACTTCGAGCAACTGAGCACCGTCGGCAAGATCGCCGATTACTTCTGGCACCTGGTGCTGCCCGTCACCTCCCTGGTGATCGGCGGGTTCGCCACCTTGACCATTCTCACCAAAAACTCGTTCCTCAATGAAATCACGCGCCAGTACGTGGTTACGGCGCGCGCCAAGGGCCTGAGCGAACGGCGCGTGCTCTACGGCCATGTATTTCGCAACGCCATGCTGCTGGTGATTTCCGGAATCCCCCAGGCGTTTATCAGTGTGTTTTTTGCCGGCTCCCTGCTGATCGAGGTGATTTTCTCCCTCGACGGCCTCGGCCGCATGAGTTACGAGGCCGCCGTGTCGCGGGACTATCCAGTGGTCTTCGGCTCGCTGTTTATCTTCACCCTGTTCGGCCTCTTGATAAAACTGATCGGCGACCTCTGCTACACCCTGGTAGACCCGCGTATCGACTTCGCCGCGAGGAACGCCTGATGCTCAATCTGTCCCCCGTAGCCCGCAGGCGCTTCGAACGTTTCAAGCAAAACCGCCGGGGCTGGTGGTCGCTGTGGCTGTTTATCGGCCTCTTCATCCTGACCCTGGGCGGCGAGTTGATCGCCAACGACAAGCCGCTGGTACTCAGTTACCAGGACGAACTGTACTTCCCGGTGTTCAAGCGCTACACCGAACAACAGTTCGGCGGCCAGTTGCCGTTCCAGGCCGACTATCGCAGCGACTATGTGCAGCAACTGATCAAGAAGGACGGCGGCTGGATGCTGTTCCCGCCAATCCCGTTCAGCGACGACACGCCCAACTACGAGTTGACCCGCCCTGCCCCCAGCCCGCCTTCAGCGGTGAACTGGCTGGGCACCGACGATCAGTCCCGGGATGTGCTGGCGCGGGTGATCTTCGGCGCTCGGGTGTCGATCCTGTTCGCCCTGGCCCTGACCGTCATCAGCGCCACCATCGGCATTGCCGCCGGCGCCTTGCAAGGCTATTACGGCGGCTGGGTCGACCTGCTCGGCCAGCGCATCCTGGAAGTCTGGTCGGGGCTGCCAGTCCTGTACTTGCTGATCATCCTCTCGGGGTTTGTCGAGCCCAACTTCTGGTGGCTGCTGGGGATCATGGCGCTGTTTTCCTGGCTGGCCCTGGTGGATGTGGTGCGCGCCGAGTTCCTGCGCGGGCGTAACCTGGAATACGTGAAAGCCGCACGCGCCCTGGGCCTGGGTGACGGCAAGATCATCCGCCGGCATATCCTGCCGAACGCGATGACCGCCACCTTGAGCTACCTGCCCTTTATCCTGACCGGGGCGATTTCCACCCTCAGCGCCCTGGATTTCCTCGGCTTCGGCATGCCCGCAGGCAGCGCGTCCCTC
Source organism: Pseudomonas sp. FH4 (assembly GCF_000510915.2). Classification (NCBI taxonomy): domain Bacteria; kingdom Pseudomonadati; phylum Pseudomonadota; class Gammaproteobacteria; order Pseudomonadales; family Pseudomonadaceae; genus Pseudomonas; species Pseudomonas sp. FH4. The sequence goes on from NZ_AOHN01000021.1 coordinate 296,537, forward strand.
GGTGAATTGATCGCCCAGGGCAAGCAGAACCTGCAAGCGCCATGGCTGGGATTGACCGCATTTTTCACCCTGGCACTGATTCTGTCGCTGCTGGTATTTATCGGCGAGGCGTTGCGCGATGCCTTCGACCCACGTTCATGAGTGAATCCGTATGAGCGACAACCTGATCGAGATCCGCGACCTGTGCGTCGCCTTCAGCGGCCAGACCGTGGTGCGCAACCTGTCCCTGGATGTTCGCCCCGGCGAGTGCCTGGCGCTGGTGGGTGAGTCTGGCTCCGGCAAGTCGGTGACTGCCCATTCGATCCTGCAACTGCTGCCCCAGGCCGGCACCACGACCACAGGCTCGGTGCGTTATCGCGGCCAGGAACTGATCGGTGCCGGGCCCAACGCCCTGCAAAAACTGCGCGGCAACCGGATTGCGATGATCTTCCAGGAGCCGATGACCTCCCTCAACCCCTTGCACAGCATCGAAAAGCAGATCGGCGAAACCCTGCTGCTGCACAAGGGGCTCGGCGGCAAGGCGGCCCAGGCCCGCATCCTTGAACTGCTGGAGCTGGTGGGCATCCAAAAGCCCCGGGAGCGCCTCAAGTCCTACCCCCATCAGTTGTCGGGCGGCCAACGCCAACGGGTGATGATTGCAATGGCCCTGGCCTGCGAGCCGGAACTGCTGATCGCCGACGAACCGACCACCGCGCTGGACGTCACCGTGCAGCGCAAGATCCTGCTGCTGCTCAAATCCTTGCAGCAGCGCCTGGGCATGTCGCTGTTGCTGATCAGCCACGACCTCAACCTGGTGCGCAGTATTGCCCAGCGCGTGTGCGTGATGCAGGCCGGGGAAATTGTCGAGCAGGCCGACTGCCAAGCCCTGTTCAATGCCCCGCAACACCCCTACAGCCGCCTGCTGCTGGACGCCGAACCGGTCGGCACGGCACTGTGCCAGGACACGCGCGAAAACGTCTTGCAGGTCGACGGCTTGAGTGTGCGATTCCCCATCGGGGGCGGGCTGTTTCGCCCCAAGCAGTACCTGCAGGCGGTGGACGGCATCAGCCTGGACCTGCAACGGGGCAAGACCTTGGGGATCGTCGGCGAGTCCGGCTCCGGCAAGTCGACCCTGGGCCAGGCGATCCTGCGCTTGCTCGACTCCAGCGGCAGCATCCGCTTCCAGGGTGAAGCTCTCGACAGCCTCAACCAGAAGCAGATGCGCCCTTGGCGCAAACAGATGCAGGTGGTGTTCCAGGACCCATTCGGCAGCCTCAGCCCACGCATGTCGGTGCAACAGATCATCAGCGAAGGCCTGGAAGTGCATGCGCCGTGCAGCCTCAAGGAACGTGACGCGCAAGTGATCAAGGTGCTCGAAGACGTCGGCCTCGATCCGGCCAGCCGCCATCGCTACCCCCATGAGTTCTCCGGTGGCCAGCGCCAACGCATCGCCATCGCCCGCGCGCTGGTGCTGCGCCCGGCGCTGATGCTGCTGGACGAACCGACCTCGGCGCTGGACCGCACCGTACAAAAACAAGTGGTGACGCTGCTGCGCGAACTGCAGGAAAAGTATGGCCTGACCTACCTGTTCATCAGCCATGACCTGGCCGTGGTGCGCGCCATGGCCCACGATATGATCGTGATCAAGGATGGCCAGGTGGTCGAGCGCGGCCCGAGCCAGGAACTGTTCGACTCACCGCAACACCCCTACACCCAGGAGCTGCTCGCAGCCACACAACTGCCCTTGTAGGAGCGAGCTTGCTCGCGAAGATCGTTAACGATAACGCGAAAAGCCTGCCACCCCGAGGGGGCCTCAGGTTTTTCGCGAGCAAGCTCGCTCCTACAAGGGGCGGTGTGATCCTAATAACCTTTGTATTGGCGGCGCCTGCATGAACACCACCGAAAGCCTCAAGGACTACCAGCACGTTCGCGGCCTGGCGATCCAGTCCCTGTTCGAGATTATCGAGCAGTCCAGTGAAGGCACGGTGATTGTCGACCGCGATGCCAATATCGTGTGGATGAACGAGCGCTACGCCAAGCGTTTCGGCCTGAAAAGCGCCGACCAGGCCATCGGCCAGCCGTGCGAGCAGGTCATTTCCAACAGCCTGTTGCGCCAGGTGGTGCGCACTGACCAGCCGATCCTCCTGGATATCCAGGACACGCCCAAAGGCCCACTGGTGGTGATGCGCCTGCCGATCCACGACGATGCCGGCAAGGTGATCGGCGCCATCGGCTTTGCCCTGTTCGATGAACTGCGCAACCTTTCGCCGATGATCGAACGCTACCTGAGCATGCAACAGGAGTTGGCCTCGACCCGCTCGCTGCTGCGCTCACGCCAGAGCAAATACAACTTCGCACACTTTATCGGCACCAGCGCCGCCAGCCTGGAAGTCAAGCGCCGGGCGCGGCGCAGTGCGAGTGCCGAGTCACCGGTGTTGCTGCTGGGCGAGACCGGCACCGGCAAGGAGCTGCTGGCCCAGGCCATCCACGGCGCCTCCCCACGCGCCAACAAAGCCTTTGTCAGCATCAACAGCGCGGCCATTCCCCACGACCTTTTGGAAGCCGAATTTTTCGGCACCGCGCCCGGCGCATTCACCGGCGCCGACCGCAAGGGCCGCCCCGGCAAATTGCAGATCGCCCAGGGCGGGACACTGTTTCTCGATGAAATCGGTGACATGCCACTGCCCCTGCAAAGCAAGTTGCTGCGGGTGTTGCAGGAGAAAGAGTTTGAGCCGGTGGGCTCCAACGAGATGATCCACAGCGACGTGCGGATAATCGCCGCGACGTCCACCGACCTGGAAGCGGCGATCAAGCGCGGCGAGTTTCGCGCCGACTTGTATTACCGCCTCAACGTGTTGCCGATCCAGGTGCCACCGTTGCGCGAACGCCTGGATGATATTCCGGCGTTGAGTGAAGCGATCCTTGAAGAACTGCGCAGCCAGCATGAACTGGACCGCGAAGCCCTGGCGCTGCTGGCCCAGCATGCCTGGCCGGGGAACATCCGCGAATTGCGCAACGTGCTGGAGCGGGCCGCCTTGCTCAGTGATGACCTGATACTGGATGAGCGGGAAATTCGTGCGGCGATTGGTACGTTCAGCCCGGTGGAACGCGATGCCGTGGCACCGGTTGACGTCGAAACCTTCAGCGTGGCGCGGGAGCGGTTTGACCGGCAGTTGATTGGTGCGGCGTTGAGCCAATGCGGCGGCAATGTGATCGAGGCGGCCAAGCGGTTGGGGCTGGGGCGGTCGACGCTGTACAAGAAGATGGTGGCGCTGGGCATCGAATAGTCTCAATAAAGAGACTTAACTCTCAAAACAAAGACACTCTAAATGTGGGAGCGGGCTTGCTCGCGAAAGCGCTGGTTCAGCCATAAATCAGTTGACTGACACACTGCTTTCGCGAGCAAGCCCGCTCCCACATTTGCTCTTCATTTGTCTTTAAATAGAGACATGATTTGAAAATCAGTCACAAAGACTTATAAATATTCATATATATCAATAAGTTATGAACTTGGCACAATTCCCGCTACAGCCCCTTCCTACAGCTTCACCCCACAACAATAACAATCCGATGGAGACACACCATGAGTGTGATCATTGCCCTGGCGGCGCTCGCGCTGCTGATGCTGGCTGCCTACCGTGGCTATAGCGTCATCCTGTTCGCCCCCATCGCCGCCCTTGGCGCCGTGTTGCTCACTGACCCTTCCGCTGTCGCCCCTGCCTTTACCGGGGTGTTCATGGAGAAAATGGTCGGCTTTATCAAACTCTACTTCCCGGTGTTCCTGCTCGGCGCGGTGTTCGGCAAGCTGATCGAGCTGTCGGGCTTTTCACGCTCGATCGTGGCTGCGGCCATTCGCTTGCTCGGCACCCGCCAGGCGATGCTGGTGATCGTGCTGGTCTGCGCCCTGCTGACTTACGGTGGCGTGTCGCTGTTCGTGGTGGTGTTTGCGGTGTACCCGTTTGCCGCCGAGATGTTCCGCCAGAGCAATATCCCCAAGCGCCTGATCCCCGCGACCATCGCCCTGGGCGCGTTCTCATTCACCATGGACGCCCTGCCCGGCACCCCACAGATCCAGAACATCATCCCCAGCACTTTCTTCAACACCACTGCCTGGGCCGCGCCCTGGCTGGGTTTGATCGGCACGATCTTTGTGTTTTGCGCCGGCATGCTGTACCTGGCACGCCAACGCAACAAGGCCCAGCGTGCCGGTGAAGGCTATGGCACCGAGTTGCGCAACGAGCCGGAAACCGCCGAAGACCTGAGCCTGCCCAACCCGTGGATTGCCTTGTCGCCATTGATTCTGGTGGGAGTGATGAACCTGCTGTTCACCCACTGGATCCCGCAATGGTATGGCAAGACCCACAGCCTCGCCCTGCCGGGCATGAGCGCGCCGGTGACCACCGAAATCGCCAAGCTCACCGCGATCTGGGCGGTGCAGGCCGCCTTGCTGGTGGGGATCATCATGGTCCTGGTGTTCGGCTTTTCGGCGATCAAGAGCAAGCTGGCCGAAGGCAGTAAAAGTGCGGTCAGCGGTGCACTGCTGGCGGCGATGAACACCGCGTCCGAATACGGTTTCGGCGCAGTCATTGCCTCGCTGCCGGGCTTTTTGGTGCTGGCGGACTGGCTCAAGGGCATCCCCAACCCGCTGGTCAACGAAGCGATTACCGTGACCCTGCTGGCCGGCATCACCGGCTCTGCTTCGGGCGGCATGAGCATTGCCCTGGCGGCCATGTCCGAGAGCTTTATTTCGGCGGCCCATGCAGCCAATATCCCCCTGGAAGTGCTGCACCGGGTTGCGGCCATGGCCAGCGGCGGCATGGACACCCTGCCGCACAACGGCGCGGTCATCACGCTGCTCGCGGTCACCGGGCTGACGCACCGCGAGGCCTACAAGGATATTTTCGGCATCACGATCATCAAGACCCTCGCGGTGTTCGTGGTGATCGGTACTTTCTACGCCACCGGCATTGTGTGAGGTTTTCATGACGACATTGAATGGCAAGACCGCTCTGGTCACCGGCTCCACCAGCGGCATCGGCCTGGGCATTGCCCTGAGCCTGGCCAAGGCCGGCGCCAACCTGATCCTCAACGGTTTCGGCGATGCCAGCGCGGTGATCGCCCAGGTGCAAGCCTTTGGCGGCAAGGTCGGCCACCACCCGGCCGATGTCAGCGACCCGGCGCAGATCGCCGAGATGGTCGCCTACGCCGAGCAAGAGTTCGGCGGTATCGATATCCTGGTCAACAACGCCGGCATCCAGCATGTAGCGGCTGTGGAAGACTTTCCGGTGGAGCGCTGGGACTCGATCATCGCCATCAACCTTTCATCGGTGTTCCACAGCACCCGCCTGAGCCTGCCGGGCATGAAGGCCAAGGGTTGGGGACGGATCGTCAATATCGCCTCGGTGCATGGCCAGGTCGGCTCGGTGGGCAAGGCTGCCTATGTGGCGGCCAAGCATGGGGTGATCGGCCTGACCAAGGTCGTGGGCCTGGAGACCGCCACCAGCAATGTAACGTGCAACGCTATTTGCCCGGGTTGGGTGCTGACGCCGCTGGTGCAGAAGCAGATCGATGATCGCATCGCCGCCGGCGTTGACCCGCAGCAGGCCCAGCATGATCTGCTGGCTGAAAAACAGCCGTCGCTGGAATTCGTGACCCCGCCGCAACTGGGCGAGTTGGTGCTATTTCTGTGCAGCGAAGCCGGGAGCCAGGTGCGTGGCGCGGCGTGGAATATCGATGGTGGGTGGCTGGCCCAATAACCCCATCCTCAGCACAACGCCGATCCAAATGTGGGAGCGGGCTTGCTCGCGAAAGCAGTGTGTCAGTCAACCTATTCATTACTGAACCACCGCTTTCGCGAGCAAGCCCGCTCCCACCTTAGGATCTTTGCAGTGTCAAACATCTGCGACAAGAACAAGAGACGTGCTTATGTCCGACATCCTCTGGCAACCTAGCCCGGAACGCATCCACAACACCCGGATGGACCAGTTCCGACGCTTTATCAATGATCGCCACGCCTTGCAGATCAACGATTACCCAGCCCTGCACCAATGGAGTATCGACCAGCGCCCGGACTTCTGGGCGGCGATTGTCGAGTTCTTCGACGTGCAATGGCGCACGCCGCCTGCCGCCATACTGGTGGAAGGCACGCAGATGCCCAGCGCCCAGTGGTTTCCCGGCGCCACCCTGAACTTTGCCGAACACCTGCTACGGCGTCGCGATGACCACCCCGCCGTGGTCGCGATCAGCGAAGACGGCCAGCGCGAACAACTGACCTATGCCGAACTGGCCGCGCACGTCGCCGGCCTGCAACGCAGCCTGCAAGCGGCCGGAGTGGGCCTGGGCGATCGCGTCGCAGCGTGCATGCCCAACACCTGGCAAACCCTGGTGGGCATGCTGGCGACCACCAGCCTCGGCGCGATCTGGTCTTGTTCCTCGCCGGACTTCGGCACCCAAGGCGTGATCGACCGCTTCGGCCAGATCGAACCCAAGGTACTGATCACCTGTGCCGGTTATCGCTACGCCGGCAAGTTGATCGACCAGAGCGCCAAGCTCAACGAAATCCTCGAACGCCTGCCCTCCCTGCAACAACTGATCATCGTGCCCTACGCCCGGCCCGAGGCGCGTGTCGACGATTATCAGACCCAGGCCAATATCAGCCTGTGGGACGACTTTTACAGCGCAGGCGGCGAACCGCAGTTTGTCGCCGTGCCCTTCGACCACCCGCTCTATATCCTCTACTCCAGCGGCACCACTGGCGTGCCCAAGTGCATCATCCACGGCACCGGTGGCGTGCTGCTGACCCACCTCAAGGAACACGGCCTGCACGCCGACCTGTCGCGCGACGATTGCCTGTTCTACTACACCACCTGCGGCTGGATGATGTGGAACTGGCTGGTCTCGGTATTGGCTATCGGCGCCACGGTGGTGCTGTATGACGGCTCGCCCTTTCATCCCGGCCCCGAACGGCTGATCGACCTGATCGACCAGGAACGCATCAGCGTGTTCGGCACCAGCCCGAAATTTCTCGCGACCCTGGAAAAATCCGGCCTGCAACCGCGCGCAAGCCATGACCTGGGCAGCCTCAAGGGCCTGATCTCCACTGGCTCGCCGCTCTCGCCCCAGAGCTACGACTACGTGTACCGCGAGATCAAACACGAGCTGTGCCTGTCGTCGATGTCCGGGGGTACCGATATCGTCTCCTGCTTTGTCATCGGCAACCCGGTGCTGCCGGTACGCCGCGGTGAGATGCAGTGCAAGAGCCTGGCGATGGCCATCGAGGTCTGGGACGACCAGGGTCGGCCACTGGTTGGCGAAAAAGGCGAGCTGGTGTGTACCCGGCATTTCCCGGCCATGCCCATCGGCCTGTGGAATGACCCGCAAGGGGAAAAACTGCGGGCCTCGTATTTCAGCCAGTTCCCCGGCGTCTGGGCCCAGGGCGACTATGCCGAACAACGTCCCAATGGCAGCCTGCTGATCCATGGGCGTTCGGATGCGGTGCTCAACCCTGGCGGGGTGCGCATCGGCACGGCGGAGATTTACCGCCAAGTGGAGAAAGTCCCGCAGGTCATGGAAAGCCTGGCCATTGGCCAACGCTGGCAGGACGATGTGCGCGTGGTGCTGTTTGTGCGCCTCAATGAAGGCGAACACCTGGACGCAGCCCTTGAGCAGCAGATCCGCGAGGTGATCCGCGCCAACACCACACCGCGTCACGTACCGGCGAAGATCCTCAGCGTGACCGATATTCCGCGCACCATCAGCGGCAAGATCGTCGAGCTGGCAGTGCGTAATGTGGTGCATGGCGAGCCGGTGAAAAACACCGATGCCCTGGCCAACCCCCAAGCCCTGGAGCAATTTCGCAACCGCCCTGAACTGGCATAAATGATGAAAGGTTTCAGCTATAACGCACTCATTTGAAGAAAAACCCCTCAAGCATGCTATTTTTCGAGGGGTAATCAGCCACTCCCGCACCACGGGAGCACTGGCTTTGGTCATTCTTCAAGCGTTACACGCAGGGCACCTACATGAACGGATCACCCACCGGCAGCGAGGCCGCGACACTGATCGCGCGGCTGGACTGGGCCACAAGCCCCCTCGGTGATGCCAGCCGCTGGCCGCAAAGCCTGCGCACGGCAATCGATATCGTCATCCACTCTCCGATGCCGATGCTGTTGCTGTGGGGCGACGAACTCACACAGATCTACAACGATGGCTTCGCCCTGCTGGCCGGCAACAAACACCCCCAGGCCTTCGGCCAACCCACCCATTTGGTCTGGCCGGAACTGCAACACTTCACCGACCCGATCTACAGCGCCGTCCTCACCGGCCAGGTGCGTACCTTTACCGAGCAACGATTTGTCCTGCAGCGCAATCACCGCGATACGGAAATCTGGCTGGACCTGACCTACAGCCCGATTCGCGATGAACGTGGCCGGGTCGCCGGGATCCTGGGGACGGCGATTGAAACCAACGAACGCCGGCAACTGGCCCAAGAGCTGCAACAACGCTCCGACGCCAGCCTCAAGGCCCAGCACAACACCGAGCAACGCCTGCAACTGGCCCTGGCCGCCACTGATGCGGTAGGCACCTGGGACTGGGACATCAGCGAAGATCGCTTTATCGCCGACAGCCATTTCGCCCAGTTGCATGGGGTTGATCCATGCAATGCCCAACAGTTGCCCATCAGCGATTACCTGCAAGGCGTGCACCCAGAAGACCGTGGCATGGTCGCCCGCAGCATCAAGCATTGCATTACCCATGGCACCGAGTACGCCGAAGAGTATCGCCTGCTCCAGGCGGACGGCCAGGTGCGCTGGGTGTTTGCCCGTGGCCGCTGCTACAAGGATCACCACGGCCGGCCGGCGCGCTTTCTCGGCGCCGCGCTGGACCTGACCGAACGCAAGCAGACCGAACAAGCCCTGCGCCAGAGCCAGACCGAGCTGCAGTTGATCATCAACGCCATGCCGGTGCTGATCGGCTATGTCGACCACGAAGAACGCTTTCGCCTGAACAACAGCGCCTACCTCGACTGGTATGGGCTGACGCCGCAAGAGCTGTATGGCAAGACCATTCGCGAAGTCATCGGCGCCGAGATCTATGCCGGGCGCGCCGATAAAATCGCGGCCGCGCTCAAGGGTAAGGCCTGCAGTTTTGTCACCATCACCCCCCACCGCGATGGCCGGCCACGGCATGCGTTGATGAAGTACCTGCCGCGTTTCAGCGCGGACGGCTCGGTCAACGGCTTCTATATCTTTGTGATCGATGAGACCGAACGCAAACTCACCGAAGAAGCGCTGCGCCATCTCAATGACAACCTGGAAGAGCGCGTGGTCCAGCGCACCCAGGCCCTGGCCGAAGCCAACCAGCGCCTGCAAAACGAGATGTTCGAGCGCGAGCGCGCTGAAGACGCCCTGCGCCATGCGCAAAAAATGGAAGCGGTCGGCCAGCTTACCGGCGGTATCGCCCATGACTTCAACAACATGCTCACCGGGATCATTGGCAGCCTGGACCTGATGCAGCGCTACCTCGCCGCCGGACGTAGCGATGAGATTGGCCGCTTCACCGAAGCCGCCGTGTCCTCGGCCCATCGCGCGGCCGCGTTGACCCACCGCCTGCTGGCCTTCTCCAGGCGCCAGTCCCTGGATCGCCGCCCCCTGGACCCGAACCAGTTGGTCGCGTCCCTGGAAGAACTGTTCCGCCGCACCAAAGGCGCCCATATCGACCTCAAGGTGCAACTGGGCAACGATATCTGGCCGGTGAACACCGACGCCAGCCAACTGGAAAACGCCCTGCTCAACCTGGTGATCAACGCCCGCGACGCCATGCCCGATGGCGGGCTGCTGAGCATCGAGACGGCCAACAGCTACCTGGACGGCACTGACATCACCACCCTGGAGCCCGTCAAGGCCGGTGATTATGTGATGCTTGGCGTATGCGACAACGGTGCCGGGATGACGCCAAAGATCCTGGCCAAGGCCTTCGACCCGTTCTTCACCACCAAGCCCATCGGCCAGGGCACCGGCCTGGGTCTGTCGATGATTTATGGCTTTGCCCAGCAATCCGGCGGCCACGTCACGATCCACAGCGAGCCGGGCCGAGGCACCTGCGTGCGCCTGTACCTGCCGCGCCTGCATGGCACCGCGTTGGAAAAAGTCCTGCCGCAAAGCCCCATGGAAGCGCCGGTGGCGCGGGACGGCGAAGCCGTGGTGGTGGTCGAAGACGATACGGCGGTGCGCATGCTGGTGGTCAACCTGCTGGATGAGCTGGGCTACACTGCCCACCAGGCCGCCGACGCGCGGGCGGCCTTGCCGTTGCTGGAGTCTGACCTGCGGGTGGACTTGCTGGTGACGGATGTCGGCCTGCCCGGCATGAACGGCCGGCAACTGGCGGAAATCGCCCGCCAGCATCGCCCGCAGCTCAAAGTGCTGTTCATGACCGGTTACGCCGAAACGGCCACCGAACGCCAAGGCTTCCTGGAGGACGGTATGGACATGGTGGCCAAGCCATTTTCCATCGACCTGCTGGCCACAAAAATCCGCAGCATGATCAACGTCAAAGGCCAAGTTGATGCATAATCGCGCGCCTTCAAGCCCGACCGTTGCAAGGTAACTGCCCGATGAAAGCCCAAGCCCGTCATATCCTGGTCAAGACCAGCGAAGAAGCCGAACAGCTCAAGCAACGTATTGCCAAGGGCGAAGCCTTTGATGTGCTGGCCAAGAAGTTCTCCACCTGCCCGTCCGGCAAGCGCGGTGGCGACCTCGGTGAAGTACGGCCGGGACAGATGGTCGGGGTGATCGATGCGGTGATTTTCAAGAAGCCGCTGCGGGTGGTACACGGCCCGATCAAGAGCAAGTTTGGTTATCACCTGGTGCAGGTGTTCTACCGCGACTGAGCGCTTGGCTCAAAACCGCTATCGCAGGCAAGCCAGCTCCCACACTTGGAGGTGTGAACCCGCCCAAAATGGACTGCCCCCAAGAAGTTGGACACCAATCCAATTTCTTGGG